>JAJDXW010000052.1 GCA_022823045.1 Gammaproteobacteria bacterium | reverse complement strand
GTGCTGGACATCGAGAAGACAAGCGCGCATATCGTCGTCGAGGGGGTGGACGAGGATCGCTCCGATGGCGCAGTTGAGCTCGTCCACCTCGCCCATCGCGTGGACGCGGGCCGCGTCCTTGTCACCCGCGAGCCGTCGCCGAGGCCGGTCGTCCCACCGTCTCCGGTGCGGGTGTAGATCTTCGAAAGGCGATGTCCCACGCGTGCGCTCCCCCGCGAGTGGTTGCCGGGTGCCTACGATAGCGTAACCCTGTTCCCGATCCGGCACCGAGCCCGGTGCGCGCCGCGGGGAAAGGCGCTCGGGACGCCTCGCCGCCCCGCGGAGCGCCGGAGGGGGATCCCCACCATCAGCCGCCGGGCCGCGCGCGGGCCCCCGCCTCCGGGTCTGGACCCGGATCCGGGTCCGGCTCGGGCGGCGAGCCGGGATCGTCCGACTCCGCGAGCTCGCGCCCCTCCGCGGCCGCGAGCTCGATGAGCACCGTCGAGCTCCGGCTCGCGGCCGGGACGTAGCCCGCCTGCTCCTCGACGGGCTTCGCCGCCCGCCGGGACATCCGGAACACGATGAACCCCGCGAGCACCGCGTGGACCGCGACCAGGCAGAAGAGGAACCCCGGTGGACCCATCGTCTCGAGGGCCAGAGCGGCGGCGAGAGGGCCCGTGATGAGCCCGCAGCCGGTCACGAACACGAGGGTCCCGCTCGCCCCCACCATCTGTCGGGGGGAGAGATAGTCGTTCACCTGCGCGATGCACAGGGAATAGAGGGGCAGGGCCGCGGCGCCCAGCACGAACATCATCGCGTAGGCCACGGTCCCCGCGGGCTCCGCCAGCCCCAGGGCCACCATCGCCGGCGCGGCGCCGCCGACGAGGGCCGCGCCGAGCATGACCCGCCGGCGGTCGAAGCGGTCGGAGAGCCAGCCGAGCGGCCACTGGGAGCAAAGCCCGCCGATCATCACGAAGGCCATGAACCACGCCACCTCCGCCACCTCGAGCCCGATCTCGCGGGCATAGATCGCTCCCATGCCGAACAGCCCGCCATGGATGAGCCCGGTCAGCACCGCCGCGACCACCCCGAGAGGGGAAGCCCGGTAGAGCTCGGCCACGGTCAGCCGTTGCGCCCGGCGCGGTCGCGGACCCGGACGCGCCGCGAGGAGGAGGGGAACGAGGGCGAGGGACACCAGGATCGAGACGAGCAGGAAGAGGTCGAACTCGCTCGGGTCGGCGGCGTTGAGGAGGAGCTGTCCACTCGCGGCGCCGGCGAACATCGTGACCATGTAGAGCGACAGCAGCCGCCCGCGGGTCCGGTTGGTCGCCTGCTGATTGAGCCAGCTTTCGACGACGATATACATCCCCGAGTAGCAGAATCCGGTCACCACCCGCATCGCGGTCCAGAACACCACCTCCACGAACAGGGCATGCATGAGGACGGAGACCGACGCGAGCGACGCGAGGGCGGCGAACACCCGGACGTGGCCGACCTGCCGGACGAGGGCCGGAGAAAGGACCGAGCCCGCGAGCATCCCCACGAAGTAGCCGGACATGACCGCCCCGGTGGCGGCGGTCGGAAATTCTTCGAGGGCGGCCCGCAGCGGGATGAGGGTTCCCTGGAGACCGTGCGCAACCATGATGAGCGCGGCCCCGGCAAAGAACGGCCACGCCCGACCAGCCACGCCGCGGCTGCCCCGTTCCCGGTCCATCGAACCGCCCCCCGCCCAGGATCCGCCGGAGCACGCGAACCGGCGTCCGGATATTTTCTCACCGACGACCGGACAAGAGAACCGAATTACTTGCCTGTTTCCGACATCCGGACGGATTTTCAGGGCAATCGAACCGTCGATCCGCGAGCCACGATGCTCCCCCCGCGGCCGGGCGAATCTCGCCGTGTGAGATAATCGCGCCGTTCCGGTCGCCTCCGGCTCGCACCCGACGCCGCGCGGCCCCGGCCCTTCCCCCGCCCCTGACCGCCAAGGCGAAATGGACCGTCCGCTCAATTCGCTCCTTCGCGAGCGCATCGTCGTGCTCGACGGCGCCACCGGGACCATGCTCCAGGAGCGCGGGCTCGACGAGGCGGACTATCGCGGGGAGCGTCTTCGGGACTCCGCCCGCCCGCTTCGCGGCAACCACGACCTCCTTTGCCTCACCCGGCCCGACGTGGTGGCGGAGATCCACGACGCCTACCTCGCGGCGGGGTGCGACGTGGTCCTCACCAACACGTTCACCGCCACCTCGATCGCGCAAGCGGACTACGACACGGCCGATCTCGCGGCCGAGATCAACGAGGCGGGAGCCCGCATCGCCCGCGCCCGCGCCGCCGCCTGGTCGGAGCCGGACCGTCCCCGGTTCGCGGCCGGCGTGCTCGGACCCACCAACCGGACCGCGTCCATCTCCCCCAAGGTGGAGGACCCGGGCGCCCGCAACACGAGCTTCGACGAGCTCCGCGCCGCCTACGAGGAGGCAGCCCGCGCCCTCGTCGCGGGCGGCGTCGACCTCGTCCTCGTCGAGACGGTCTTCGACACCCTGAATGCGAAGGCCGCGATCTTCGCCCTCGAATCCGCCTTCGAATCCCTCGGGCGGCGCCTCCCGGTCATCGTCTCGGGCACCGTCACCGACGCCTCCGGCCGAACCCTCTCGGGGCAGACCGTCGAAGCGTTCTGGAACTCGATCCGCCACGCGCGGCCGCTCGCGGCGGGACTCAACTGCGCCCTAGGGCCGCTCGAGATCCGGCCCTGGATCGAGGAGTTCGCGCGCGTGGCGGAGGTTCCCGTGAGCGCGCACCCGAACGCCGGACTCCCGAACGAGCTCGGCGGCTACGACCTCACCCCGGAAGAGCTCGCCCGAGAGGTCGGCGACTGGGCGGAGCGGGGTCTCGTCAACATCGTCGGCGGGTGCTGCGGCACCACCCCCGACCACATCCGGGCCCTCGTCGAGGCGGTGGCGGGAGTCACCCCCCGGGTTCCGCCGGCGCGTCCGCCGTTCACCCGGCTCGCCGGACTCGAGCCCCTGAACATCGACCCCGATTCCCTCTTCGTGAACGTCGGCGAGCGCACCAACGTCACCGGCTCGCCCCGCTTCGCGCGCCTCGTCCGAGACGACGACTTCGAGGCCGCACTCGGCATCGCACGGAGCCAGGTCGAGAACGGCGCGCAGGCGATCGACGTGAACATGGACGAGGGGCTCCTCGATTCCGAGGCATGCATGGTCCGCTTCCTCAATCTCATCGCCTCGGAGCCGGACATCGCGCGGGTGCCGGTGATGATCGACTCGTCGCGCTGGGAGGTCATCGAGGCGGGGCTCAAGTGCGTGCAGGGCAAGGGCATCGTCAACTCCATCAGCCTCAAGAACGGCCCCGCGGAGTTCCTCGATCAGGCTCGCCTCGCCCGCCGCTACGGGGCGGCGGTAGTGGTCATGGCCTTCGACGAGGAAGGACAGGCGGACACCCTCGAGCGACGCATCGCGGTCTGCGAGCGCGCGTACGGGCTCCTGGTCCGGGATGCGGGCTTCCCGCCCGAGGACATCATCTTCGACCCCAACATATTCGCGGTGGCGACGGGCATCGAGGAGCACCGCTCCTACGCGGCCGACTTCATCGAGGCGACCCGCCGCGTCAAGGAGCGCCTTCCCGGCGCCCTCGTCTCCGGCGGGCTCTCCAACGTCTCGTTCGCGTTCCGCGGCAACAACCCGGTACGCGAGGCGATGCACGCCGCGTTCCTCTACCACGCAATCCGGTCCGGGCTCGACATGGCCATCGTCAACGCGGGCCAGCTCACCGTCTTCGACGAGGTGGAGCCCGAGCTCCGGGAGCGGGTCGAGGACGTGATCCTCGACCGCCGCCCGGACGCCGGCGAGCGGCTCCTCGCGATCGCGGAGCGCTACGCGGGCGGCGGGCGCGCCGAGCGCGAGGAGGCAGCGGCGGAGTGGCGCACCTGGCCGGTCGAGAAGCGAATCGAGCACGCCCTCGTCGCGGGGATCGCGGACCACATCGAGGAGGACACCGAGGAAGCGAGGCGCGCGGCGCCCCGCCCCCTCGACGTCATCGAGGGCCCCCTGATGGCGGGCATGAACGTGGTCGGCGATCTCTTCGGCGCGGGACGGATGTTCCTCCCCCAGGTGGTCAAGTCCGCCCGGGTGATGAAGCGGGCGGTCGCGTACCTCACCCCCTGGCTCGAGACGGAGGCACCCGCCGGCGAAGGCGCCGGATCGAGCCCCGGCGGCTTCTCGGGCCGGGCCGGCCGCATCGTCCTCGCCACCGCGAAGGGCGACGTGCACGACATCGGCAAGAACATCGTCGCGGTGGTGCTGCAGTGCAACGGGTTCGAGGTCATCGATCTCGGGGTGATGGTGCCCGCGGAACGAATCCTCTCCGTCGCCCGCGAGGAGCGGTGCGACCTCGTCGGGGTCTCCGGCCTCATCACCCCTTCGCTCGACGAGATGGTGCACATTGCGTCCGAGATGACCCGGCTCGGGTTCCGCCTGCCGCTCCTCATCGGGGGTGCGACCACCTCGAAGGTGCACACCGCGGTGAAGATCGACCCCTGCTACGAGCACGGCGTGGTCCACGTCCCGGACGCGTCGCGCGCGGCGGGGGTCGCGACGAGCCTCGTGAGCGGCGAGCGCCGCCCCGCGTTCGTCGCGGAGACCCGCGGCGCCTACGGCCGGCTCCGGCGCCAGCGGCAGATCCAGCAGCGCACCCGGCGGGCGAGCCCGCTCGCGCAAGCGCGCGCGAACCGCCTCGCCACCGATTGGGCGAGCTACGCCCCTCCCCGCCCCCGTTTCCTCGGCCGCCGGGTGCTCGCGGGCTACCCGCTCGCCGAGATCGCCCGGCGGATCGACTGGTCGCCGTTCTTCCACACGTGGGAGCTCGCCGGGCGCTTTCCCCGGATCCTCGACGACCCGATGGTCGGCGAGACGGCCCGCTCGCTCTACGACGACGCCCGGGCGATGCTTGACCGAATCGTGGCCGAGGGCTGGCTCGAGGCGCGTGCCGTGTTCGGCTTCTTCCCCGCCCGCACGGTCGGCGCGGACGACATCGAGATCCTGCCCCCCGGCGCGAACGCCGAGGACGGCGCACCGCTCGCCGTCGTCCGGACCCTTCGCCAGCAGATGGTGCGCCCGGAGGGCCGCCCCAACCTCGCGCTCGCCGACTACGTCGCCCCGCGCGAGAGCGGCGTCGCGGACCACGTGGGAGCATTCGCGGTCGCGACCGGCTTCGGAGCCGAGGAGCGGGCCGCCGCGTTCGAGTCGCGGCACGACGACTACTCGAGCATCCTCTTGAAGGCGCTCGCGGACCGGCTCGCCGAGGCGTTCGCGGAGCACCTCCACGAGCGCGTGCGCCGCGAGTTCTGGGGGTATGCACCGGATGAGCGGCTTACCAATGAAGAGCTGATCGGTGAGGCCTACCGGGGTATCCGGCCCGCGCCAGGCTATCCGGCGTGCCCCGACCACAGCGAGAAAGAGACCCTGTGGACGCTGCTCGAGCCCGACCGCAACATCGGACTCGAGCTGACCGAGACCTGGGCGATGTTCCCCGGCGCAGCGGTATCCGGCATGTACTTCTCGCACCCGGAGGCCCGGTACTTCGGAACCGGAAAGATCGCCCGCGACCAGGTCGAAGACTACGCGGGCCGCAAGGGCTGGAGCCTCGACGAGGCCGAGCGACGCCTCGGCCATGTGCTCGGCTACGATCCCGGGGCCACGGCCGGTGAGCGTGACGGCCGCCCGCGCGAGGAGACTCCCGCATGACCTCACACCTTCACGGCGGAGCGCCCGGATCCGACGGGGTTCCCATCGACCTCGTCGACAAGGACGGCCTCGAGGAGTGGCTCGAGGGCCAGCCGGAGGCGACCCGCCGCTGGGTGAGGGCCTCCGGCTTCGCGGCGCGCGCCCATACCCGCTGCCTCGTCCCGGACGCGCGCCACGAGCTCGGTTCGGTGCTGGTCGGGGTCGCCGCCCCCGTGGACTCCAAGGACCCCCTGGATCCATGGTGCTGCGCGGACCTTCCCGCCGCCCTCCCCGCCCGCCGATTCCGGATCCGGACCGGGCTCGAGGCCGGCGACGCCGAGCGGATCGCGGTCGGATGGGGACTCGGGGCCTACCGCTTCGATCGCTACCAGGGGAAGAAGCAGGAGCGCGAGCGGGCGGTCCTTTGCACCGATCCCGGCACCGCGCTCCGCGCCGGCCGCCAGATCGAGGCCATCGCCCTCGTCCGCGACCTCATCAACACCCCGGCCGGCGACCTCCTCCCCGGGGATCTCTTCGAGGCGGCGCGCTCCCTCGCCGACCGCTTCGGGGCGGAGTGCTCGTCCATCACCGGCGACGAGCTGGTCGCGAACGGCTACCCCGCGATCCACGCGGTGGGCCGGGCGAGCACGGACCCACCGCGCCTCATCGATCTCCGCTGGGGGGACTCCTCCGCCCCGCGGGTGACCCTGGCCGGCAAGGGCGTGTGTTTCGACACCGGCGGCCTCGATCTGAAGCCCGCGAGCGGCATGCGCCTGATGAAGAAGGACATGGGGGGCGCCGCGCACGTCCTCGGACTCGCCCGGCTCGTGATGTCGTCGGAGCTGCCGGTGCGCCTCCGGGTGCTCATCCCCGCCGTCGAGAACGCGGTCGCAGGGAACGCCTACCGGCCGGGGGACGTGCTCGCGACCCGGGCGGGGATCACGGTCGAGGTGGACAACACGGACGCGGAGGGGCGCATCGTGCTCTGCGACGCGCTCACCGAGGCGGCGAGCGAGGAGCCGGAGGCGCTCATCGACTTCGCGACCCTGACCGGGGCGGCCCGGATCGCCCTCGGCCCGGACGTCCCGGCCCTGTTCAGCAACGACGACGAGCTCGCCGGAGGACTCGCCCGCCACGCCGAGGAGGTCCGCGACCCGCTGTGGCGGCTCCCGCTCCACCGGCCCTACGACGATCTTCTCAAGTCGCGGGTCGCCGATACCGCGAACGCCGCCTCGTCGCCCCAGGGAGGGGCGATCACCGCGGCCCTGTTCCTGCGGCGATTCGTGCCCGACACGGTGCCGTGGGCCCACTTCGACCTCATGGCCTGGAACGCGCGGGCGCGCCCCGGCCGGCCGATCGGCGGCGAGGCGATGGCGTTCCGGGCGACCTGGGCGTGGCTCGAGGAGTGTTACCGGGGCTGACCGCTCCGTAGGAGTCTGCGCCGCCCCGCAGCGAGCCAGAGGACGCGCAACTACGGGACGCTCAGCCGGGCCGTGCCGTGACGACGGTGATCTCGACAAGCGTGCCCGGCGCGAGTTCGGCTTGCACGCAGGCGCGCTGTGGCCAGTTCGCGGAATCGCCGATCCACTCGCACCATTCGGCGTCCATCTGCGCCTTGTTCGCAATGTCGGTGAGATAGACGGTCGCGGAAAGGAGCCGTGTGCGATCGGTGCCGGCTTCGAGAAGGTTTGCCGAGATCTGTGCGAGACTCGCGCGGGTCTGCTCGGCAACCGTCGGACCGGGCGCCGTGGCCACCGTGAACACGAGCTCGCGCCAAGCGGTAGCGCGAGAGCGACCCCTGGCGTCTCCCTGCCAACGTTCGATGTCCGTCATGCGTTTCCACCGTGGCTCGGCCAGACCGCGAGCGTACCAGCAGGTAGGTCGATGAGATGGTCTCCTCCCTCTTACTTCATCGGCGTCGGATGCGCCAAGATGGAAGTCCAACCAACCATCTGCGGATAAGAGGGGGAGACCATGGACGAGCTTACGACGATTGGCCTGGACTTGGCAAAGCACG
>JAJDXW010000251.1 GCA_022823045.1 Gammaproteobacteria bacterium | reverse complement strand
GTCACCGCGCCCCCCCGCCCCGCCCGCCCCCGCGACGCCGCGCCGCGCCGCCGCGCCGCCACGGACGAGCCGGCGGGCATCGGACAGGGCGGGGTCGTTCAGCCGCGCCTCAAGGAACGCGATCCCCCGGCCGATTGCCGCGACCGGATGCGGCACGCGGCGGTAGAGGCCCGGCGGATCGCCCACCACGGCGTCCACCGCGAGGGCGGCGAGGGCGAGGGCGAAGGGGTCGAACGCGAACATTTCCCGGGGGCGCCATGGACGCGGCCGAGCCGATGTTACCCCGCGCCGGCCGCGACGACGCTCGCAGAGACCACCGTGCCTCGCTCGCGGTGGGCGCGGTTCCACGACTCTCCGCGCGCTCCGTTCGACCGGGGACGGCGGCATGGCCGCGGGCGCCGGTCGGGAACCGCCGCGAGGGTGGCGACATCGAGGGACGGAGCCGCGCTGCGGCGGCCGGGCGCGCGAGCTTCCCGGATTGCGCGAACGGGAGCCTCGCGAGTCGGGCGGCAGGCCGGAGGAGCCGGAGCATGAACCGGATCGGGGTGATGGTGTGCGGCCACGGAAGCCGCGACGTGCAGGCGGTCACCGAGTTCGAATCGGTTGCCGGCGGCATCCGCGAACGGCTTCCCCAGTACGACGTCGAGAGCGGGTTCCTCGAGTTCGCGACCCCGGTGATCCGGGAGGGCCTCGAGAAGCTCCGCGCCCGCGGCAACGAGCTCTGTCTCGCGGTGCCGGGAATGCTGTTCGCGGCCGGGCACGCCAAGAACGATATTCCGTCCGTACTCAACACCTTCGAGGCCGAGCACCCGGAGATGGAGATCCGCTATGCGCGCGAGCTCGGGCTCGACGAGAAGCTGCTGCGCGCCGCGGGCGACCGGATCCGCTCCGCCCTCGACGCGGCCGGCCGGGACGTGCCGCTTCACGAGACGATGCTCGTCGTCGTCGGACGCGGGGCGTCGGACCCCGACGCGAACAGCAACGTCGCGAAAGTCATGCGCATGCTGTGGGAGGGCTTTGGGTTCGGCTGGGGGGAGACCGCCTACTCCGGGGTCACCTTCCCCCTCGTCGAGCCGGGCCTCGAGCACGCCGCGCGGCTCGGGTACCGGCGCATCGTCGTCTTTCCGTACTTCCTCTTCACCGGGGTGCTCGTCAAGCGTATCTACGAGCACACCGACCGGGTGGCGGCCCGGCACCCGGGGATCGAGTTCCTCAAGGCCCCGTACCTCAACGACCACGAGGCGGTGCTCGACGCGTTCGCGGAGCGCGTCGAGGAGACCCTGCGCGGCGCGAACCTCATGAACTGCAAGCTGTGCAAGTACCGCAAGCGGATCCTCGGCTTCGAGGCGGAGAAGGGGCTCCCCCAGGAGAGCCACCACCACGACGTCGAGGGGATCGGCACCGGCGGCGGGCACGGGCACGATCATGGGCACGCGCACGACCATGGCGATGGGCACCACCATCACCACGACCACGACCACGACCATGGGGACGGGCACGGGCACGGACACGGACACCACCACCCCTATCCCCATGCCGACCACCCGCTCGGCCCCCGGACCCTGAAGCGGGACGCGGAGTGAAGGGACGCCATGCCGGCCCGAAGAACGGCCCCGCGACGCACCCGCGGCTCGGGTGAGAGCCGACGTCGCCCCCGGGCACGGACGTCCGGCCCCCGACCCGATCCGCACGCGTCGAACCGGAACAGCCGGCGTTGACTCCGTTCGACTACCTCCGCGACCCGGACGAGATCTACCGGCGCTCGTTCGCGATCGTGCGCGCCGAGACCGACCTCGCGCGCCTCCCGGAGTCCTTGCACGAGGTCGTGGTCCGCATCGTGCACGCCTGCGGGATGCCCGACGTGGCCGCCGACCTGGACTGGGGTGGCGACCCCGCAGGGACGGGACGCCGCGCGCTCGCGGATGGGCGGCCGGTGCTCACCGACTCTCGGATGGTCGCGGACGGAGTGATCCGCGAGCGCCTTCCGGCCGGGAACCGCGTGCGCTGCTTCCTCGGCGAGCCCGGGCTCGCGGCGGAGGCTCGGCGGGGCGCGACGACCCGCTCCGCGGCCGCCGTCGATCGCTGGCTCCCCGTTCTCGACGGCGCGGTCGTCGCCGTCGGCAACGCGCCGACCGCCCTCTTCCGCCTCCTCGAACGGCTCGGCGAGGGGGCTCCGCAGCCGGCCGTCATCCTCGCGTTCCCGGTCGGCTTCGTCGGCGCCGCGGAGTCGAAGCGGGCCCTCGCCGACACCGCGGACGGGCCCCCCTTCCTCACCCTGCACGGCCGGCGCGGCGGGAGCGCGATCGCGGCGGCGGCGGTCAACGCGCTCGCGGACGGTGGGTGAAGTGGGCGCGTGGCTCACCATCGTCGGGATCGGCGAGGACGGCCTCGACGGGCTCGGCGCGGCCGCCCGCGACGCGGTCGAAGCGGCCGAGACCCTCGTCGGCGGCGCCCGCCACCTCGCGATGGTCCCGCCGGACGGGCGCGAGCGCCTCGAATGGCCGCGCCCGTTCTCAGGTCTGGCCGAAGAGCTCCGCGCCCGAGCGGGACGCCGGGTGTGCATCCTCGCGACCGGCGACCCCTTCTGCTACGGGGTCGGCACGGTGATCGCCCGCCACGTCCCCCTGGACGAGATGCGGGTCCATCCCGCCCCGTCCGCGTTCAGCCTTGCCTGCGCGCGCCTCGGGTGGAGCCTGCCCGACGTGGAGACCCTCACCCTGCACGGACGCCCGCCCGCGACGTTCCGGGCCGCAATCGGGCCGGGCGCCCGGGTGCTCGTGCTGAGCCACGACGCCGCGACTCCGGCCGCGATTGCGGAGATGCTCCGCGACGCGGGCCACGGCGAGAGCCGGGTGGTGGTCCTGGAGCACCTAGCGGGCGCGGGCGAACGGGTCCGCGAGACCACCGCCCGCGGGTTCGCGCTCGACGACGTGCGGGACTTCAACACCGTCGCGGTGGAGTGCGCGGCGGCCCCGGACGCGCCGCTCCTCGCGCGCGTCCCGGGCCTCCCGGACGACGCCTTCGAGCACGACGGGCAGCTCACCAAGCGGGCGGCGCGGGCCGCCGCCCTCGCCGCCCTCGCCCCGTGTCCCGGTCAGCTCCTCTGGGACGTCGGGGCCGGTTGCGGCTCGGTCGGTATCGAGTGGATGCGGGCCGCGCGCGGCGCCCGCGCGATCGCCGTCGAGCGGAGCGCGCGCCGTGTCGGGTTCATCGAACGCAACGCCGAACGCCTCGGAACCCCCGGCCTTCGCGTCGTCGAGGGCGAGGCGCCCGACGCGCTCGCGGATCTCCTCCGTGACGGCGGTCCGCCCGATGTGGTCTTCGCGGGCGGCGGCCTCTCGTCCCCGAACCTGCTCGATGCGTGCTGGAAGGCACTGCCTTCGGGGGGGAGGCTGGTAGCTCATGCAGTGAGCCACGAAGGAGAACGCGCCCTCTTCGATGCGCATGCCGCATTCGGGGGCGAGCTTTCCCGGATCGCGGTGTCGCACGCCGCCCCGCTCGGCCGCTTTCGTGCCTTCCGGCCCGCGTACCCGGTGACCGAGCTCGCGGTTCGCAAGCGATGAGCGCGACCGGCTCCCTCGTCGGCATCGGCGTCGGCCCGGGCGACCCCGACCTCATCACCGTGAAGGGGCTCCGGGCGCTCCGGGCCGCCCCGGTGCTCGCCTACCCGGCCCCGGAGTCCGGCGAGAGCCTCGCGCGGGCCATCGTCGCCCCCCATCTCAACGGGGGGGAGGCCAAGACCGAGATCCCGATCCGGATGCCGATGGTCGCCGCCCGCTTCCCGGCGCGGGAGGTCTACGATTGGGCCGCTCGCGCGATCGGCGAACACCTCGACGCGGGCCGCGACGTCGCCTGCCTCTGCGAGGGAGACCCGTTCTTCTACGGGTCGTTCAGCTTCCTCTTCGAACGCATGGTCGAGCGCTACCCGGTGCGGGTGATCCCGGGGGTCTCGTCGCTCACCGCCTGCGCGGCGGCGGCGGGCGCCCCGCTCGCGACCCGAAGCGATGTCCTCGCGGTGGTGCCCGCGACCCTCGGCGAGGCCGAGCTCCGCACCCGGCTCGAGGCCGCCGACGCGGCCGCGATCATCAAGGTCGGCCGGCATCTCCCGAAGGTCCGCGCGGTGCTCGACTCCCTCGGGCTGCTCGCCGGCGCGCACTACGTCGAACGCGCCACCATGGAGCGAGAGCGTCTCCTGCCGCTCGCGGAGCTCGGCGACGCCGCGGCCCCCTACTTCTCGATGGTTCTCGTCCACCGTCGGGGGTTCGCGTGGAGCTGAGCGCCCGCCTCCCGGGAGCGCGGGCACCTTGCCCGCGTGGACAATGGAGGGCGATCGACACTTCGCGGGCTGGAAACCAGCGCTCCCGGAAGGCCCCTGATCCCGGCGGGCGTTCGGCACGTAACCTGATTCCATCGTTGTCGCCCACGGGCGGAGAGTCACGTGGAACTGAGAGAGTGCGTCGCCGTGATCGCCATTACCGCAGAGGGCGGCCGGCTCGCGCGCCGGATAGCGGACGCCCTCGGCGACGCGGAGGTGCACGGACTCCGGGAGCGGGCCGGCAACGCCGACGTGTGGTTCACGGACACGACCCGCCACGTCCGCGAGCTCTTCGAGGC
>JAJDXW010000311.1 GCA_022823045.1 Gammaproteobacteria bacterium | reverse complement strand
GGGTTCGGGGCCTTGGGGGGGGGGGGCCCGGGTCCCCCCGGGGCCCCGGGGGGGGGGGCGGGGCCCCCCGGTGGGGTTGTCATGGGGGGGGGGGGGGGGGGGGGGGGGGGGGGGGCTCGGCCTCGCCCCGGCGATGTGCGTCGTTGCGCGATCGCGCCTGTGCCCGGTGGCGGAGGTCGACTGGCCGGCCGCCGAGTCGCTCGTCGCGGAGATGCACGACGAGGCGCTCCGCGACATGGGTCTGGCGCCGGCCGCCGTCGGCGTCGAGGCGGCGGTCTCCATCGACATGCGCTACCGCGGCCAGGGCTACGAGGTCAACGTCCCCTTCCGGAGTCCGCCCTGGAACGCGGGGTCGGGGGAGGCCCTCGACGCGGCCTTCGCGGACGCCTACCGCGAGCAGTACGGGCGGGACAATCCGGGCGCGGCGGCGGAGATCGTGAGCTGGCGCCTCGAAGTGAGAAGCGGCACCCTCAAGGCGCCGCGGCCGCCGGCCGCGGCCGCCGCCGGTGAGGGCGGCGCCCCCGCCCGCCGCCCGGTCCGCTTCGACGACCGCTTCATCGATACCCCGGTCTGGCGGCGCGAAGCGCTCGCCTCCGGGGAGCGGCACACGGGGCCCGCCCTCGTCGTCGAGCGCCAGACCACCACGGTCGTGACCCCGGGAGCCCGGTTCGGCGTCGACGCCTTCGGGAACCTGCGGATCGACCTCGACGGAGACGGGCGATGACGAAGAGCGAGAGGCGAGGAGGGAAGGCGAAAGCGAGGGCGGCCGCCAGGCCCGGCGCGCGGGCGGACGGGTTCTCGCCGGGCGACATCGAGGTCGTCTGGAGCCGACTCCTCTCGATCATGGACGAGGCGGCGGCGACCATGATCCGCACCGCCTACTCCATCACCATCCGCGAATCGAAAGACCTCGCGGTGGTGGTGTTCGACCGCGAGGGGCGCGCGCTCGCGGAATCGGCCATCGCGAGCCCGTCGTTCATCGGCACCCTGCCGCGGACCCTCGACGCGTTCCTCGCCGAGTACCCGGCGGCGGACTGGCGCGAGGGGGATCTCGTCATCACCAACGACCCGTGGATCGGGTCCGGGCACCTCCAGGACATCACCATGGCGGCCCCGATCCTCGCCGGCCGTACCCTCGTCGGGTTCGTCGCGATCTCGGCCCACGGGCCGGACATCGGCGGCACGCTCTACTCGGCCCTCAGCCGCGAGATCTTCGAGGAGGGGCTCCGGATCCCGGTCACCCGCTACGCCCGGCGCGGGCGGCGCGACCCCCTCGTCCGGCGCTTCATCACGAGCAACGTCCGCGTGCCGGACAAGGTGATCGGGGACCTGGAAGGGATGGCCGCCTGCTGCCGGCGGGCGAGCCGGCAGGTCGTCGAGCTCGCCGGCGAGTACGGCGAGGAGCGCTACGAGCGGATCGCGGGAGAGATCGTGTCCCGTTCGACGCGCGCCATCCGGACGGCCATCGAGGCGGCGCCCCGGGGAACCTGGACGAGCGAGGTGACGGCGGCCGGCTTCGATGCGGAGCTCGCGATCCGGTGCCGCATCACCCTCGACGGAAAAGGGGTGGCGGTCGACTACGAGGGCACCGCACCGGCGCAGCCTCTCGGCATCAACGTGCCCTACTGCTACACGTATGCCCACACCGTCTATCCCCTGAAGTGCGTCTTCGGGCCGTCCATCCCGAACAACCACGGGACGACGGCCCCCTTCACCGTCGCGGCGCCGGAGGGCTCGATCCTCAACCCGGCTTTTCCGGCCGCGGTGAGCGCCCGGCACCTCACCGGGCAGTTCCTGAGCGCGGCGGTGCTTCTCGCCCTCGCCGAAGCGCTCCCGGAGCGAGTGATCGCGGAGAGCGGGGTGCCGCGGCCCCAGGTTGTCTTCAGCGGCGCGAACGCGCCCGGCGCACGCTTCGTCGAGCACATCTTCGTCTCGAGCGGAGTCGGCGCCGGCGAAGGCAACGACGGGCCGCACGCCCTCTGCTATCCGACCAACACCTCGAACACCCCGGTCGAGATCATGGAGTCGCTGACCCCGCTCGTGGTCGAACGCAAGGAGATCCGGGACGGGAGCGGCGGGGCAGGCGCGCGGCGCGGCGGCTGCGGCCAGGTATTCGTGGTGCGGAACGGGGGCGAGACCCCGATCCGCCTCTCCGTGCTTGCGGATCTCACCCACCGGGGCGCCCGGGGCCTCGCGGGCGGCGAGGACGGCGCCCCCGCCGCCTTCGCCGTCGACGGCCGCCCCATCGCCGACAAGGCGGTGCTCGACCTCCCGCCCGGCTCCATCCTCCGGATCGACGCGGCGGGCGGCGGCGGCTTCGGCCCGCCCGCCGAGCGCCCCGCCCCCCTCACCGCCGCCGACCGCGAGGCCAAGTACCTCCCGGGCAACGAGCGCTGACGCGACCGACCGTCGCGTTCGGACGCGCCGGCGGTCGGTCCTCCGTAGGTCGGATTAGTGAACCGTAATCCGACGCTTGTGGCCCAGGAAGCACCCGTCGCGGGCGATGTCGGATTGCGCTTCGCTAATCCGACCTGCCGACTTCGTCGATTTCGATTCAGCCCAGGTCAGGCGGCGTGGGTCAGTCGGCAGAAGCAGGAAGAGCGGATCGGGACGTCGGTGCGGGCGAGGGCTCGTTCGAGGCGCGGCTCGATGCGAGCCGCCTCAGCGTCCCGGCCCTGGCGCCGGAGGCACTCGTGGAGGCCGTGGAGGCTCCAGACGTTGTCGGGATGGCGGCGCGCCCGGATGATGCGCTCGTCGAACCCCAGGTCCTCGCGATAGACGGCTTCCGCCTCGGCGACCCTGCCCTGCTCGAGCAGCAGGGCGCCGAGCGCGTGCCGCACGGGCTGCATCCAACCCCAAGGCTCGTCGTAGGGGAGGCCGTCCTCCAGCCGTATCGCCCTCCGGAGGTGGTCGAAGGCGTCGTCGTGGCGGCCCCTGCGGTACTCGACTTCGCCGTCGAGCATTGCCGACGCGATCTCGAAGACATCGAGCCACACGTTGTTGAACAGGGTGCGGGTCGGCGGGACCCGCGAAACGGCGGCATCGAAGCGCTCCTTCTCCCGCTCTGCCGCGGCGACGTCCCCGAGGGCCGCGTGGGCCGCGGTCTTCGCGTAGTGCGAGACCGCGGTGGTGACGAGGTAGAGGGCCGGGTCCGGGGGGAGTGGCTCGGTGAGGATCTCCCGCCAGCGCCCGAAGCGGATGAGCGCGTGGAGCTTGAGGCCGTAGTAGCCCTCCAGCATGTCCGCCATCGGCGGGCTCTCGATCCGGATGAGCGCCTCCGGGACGGTGGCCTCGAATTCGTCCACCGCCTCCATCGCGGCACGGAAGTGACCGAGGAACAGGGCGCCGTAGAGCTTGAAGTGGAGGTCGTGGATGCGCGCGTAGGAGTAGAGGTTGAGGGCCCCGTAGCGCTCGAAGTACTTGCGGTTGCGCGCGATGGCGGCGGAGTTCCGGGAGACGACCTCGTGGTAGCGCCCGCACTGGAAGTCGACGTGGGTCGGCATGTGGTGGAGGTGCCCGCAATCACGCGAGAGCGCGAAGAGCTCGTCCCCGGCGCGAAGCGCCGCCTCCGGGGTCGGGGACATCTCCATCAAGTGGATGTAGTAGTGGAGCATCCCGGCGTGGGCCGGCCGCCCCGCCGCTTCCCTCTCGGCCATCGCCCGCTCGAGCAGTTCCCGAACCTCGCGCGTCGAGGCGCCGGCGCGAGGCTCGCCCGTCTCGAGGTCCCAGAGCTTCCAGGGAGTGCGCGACATGAGGGCGTCGGCGAGGAGGGTGCATACGTCCGGGTCGCCGGGAAACTCGCGGTGGACCCCGCGCATGGCGTCCGCGTAGGCCTCCGTCCAGACCGTGAAGTCGGGAGGCTCCCGGTCAGAGGGGCAGCGGACCCCCATCGCCTCCACGAGCGCCCGTTCGACCCCGGTCGCCCGGTCGCGAAGGGAGAGCGCCCGCCGGGCCGCGGCATGGGTCACCTCGAGCCGATTCGGCCGCTCGGTCGCGTCGAGCTGCTCCCACTGGCGGTTGTAGTAGGGCCCCGCCGCGTAGGCGATGCCCCAGTGTGCCATGGCGCAGTCGGGATCGGACTCGGCGGCGCGGCGAAAGCAGCGCAGCGACTCCTCGAGGTTGAAGCCGTAGGCCCACGCGAGGCCGTGGTCGAACCAGGCCTGCGCCTCGGCCGAGCCGGTCGAGATCGGACGCGAATACGCCCCGGTGTCGAAGTAGTCGTCCAGCGTTCCCAGCGTTTCCATCGTGCCATTGAGCCCCGTGCCGGCCGCGCGCGGCGTCTCCTTCGGATCGGCAGGTCGGACCGGCGAATCGTAATCCGACATTTGCGGCCCAGGAAGCACCCGTCGCGGGTGATGTCGGATTACGCTTCGCTAATCCGACCTACCTGCTTCGCCGAGCGTCTCTCGAATCCGGTGCGGTTCTTGGCCTGATGGTGGGAACGCGCCCCGGCGGCGTCCCCTCAGCGGAGCCGATCCACCAGCCAGGTCTGGAAGTAGCGCACGCCCGCCTCCCACACCGGGGAGAACTTGACGTCGTCCGCCACCGGCGATGCCCGGGCGGCCTGCTGGAGCTCCATGCAGCGGTGGTCCTGGGGGCGAATGCCGCGCTGGTCGTCCTTGGAACGGGTGGGTCCGATCCAGCGATCGAGCGCGGCGCCGCGCGCCGCCTCGTGCTCGGGACCGGTCGCCGCTTCGGGGGCGAAATACCAGGCCATCTCCGCCCGGGTCACGCCGGGCGCGACCGGGGTATAGATCCCGGGCACGTACGCGCTCGGGCCGAGGGTCAGGGTGGTGTTGGGAAGGACGGCGTTGGCCATGCCGTGCTTCTGCGCCACCCCGGCGACGCTCGGCAGGGGCGGCAGGGTGCTGCCGTCCGCCGCGGTGTCGAGGCTTCGTTCCGGGCGGCGCGCGGTCGCCTTGAGGATCATGGTGCTGCCGTCCGCGACGGTTTCGGTGTACGGCTCGCCGGTCTCGAGATCGACCTCGTCCGACATGCGCTCGAAGATCCCTTCGTGAACCCAGACGTGGTGGTATACCTCCCAGTTGTCCATCACGAGCTTCCAGTTCGCGTTGAACTCCCAGCTCGTCCGGTAGCCGCACCGGAGCGCGTCCATGTCGAGGTGGGAGAACCCCGCCGCCATCGGCGCGACATGCTCCTCGAGCGGCGGTGCGTTGTCCGCGAGATTGACGAAGATCACGTGGTTCCACACCCCGCAGCGAACCGGCACGAGCCCGTTCGCGGCGGCATCGACCGGCTGGCGTTCCGATTTCGCGGTGCCGTCCCAGAAGGGGGTCGCGAGGAGCGCGCCGTCGAGCCCGTAGGTCCAGGCGTGGTAGGGACACTGGAGCTGCTTGAGGCCCCGGCAGGGCTCGGTCAGCACGATGGTCGCGCGGTGCCGGCACACGTTGTGGAACGCACGGACCGTGCCTGACCCGTCGCGAAGGACGACGATCGGTACCCCCGCCACCGACACCGGGACGGCGTCGCCAGGCGCCGGCAAGTCCGCGTCGAAGGCGACTCCGGTCCAGGTCCGAGGGAAGAGGCGGCGCTGCTCGAGCGCGAAGAAACCCTCGCTCGTGTAGACGCTCGCCGGCAAGCCGCGGGCCTCGGCGAGCGACGGAGTCTTCAGCGCCGCAATCGCCGCGTCGTCCAGGAAATCGCCAAGCATCGGGGAACCGTCGGGAGTCATGCCACCTCCGGGGCGCTGTGCCGCGGCGCCCGGGCGCGCCGCAATCCCGAGCATGGTACAAGACCGCCCATGCGTCACTCCGTCTGCCCGGCGGCGGCCGATTCGGCCTGCGAGCGGCCCGGCCCGACGCGAAGCTCCACCATTCCGGCGCGTGTCCGCACCTCGACGACACGGAGCGGACGGGTAGCCGGCGCTCCCTTTGGCTCGCCGGTGCGGATGTCGAAGCAGCCCTGGTGCAGCGGGCACTCGATGAGGTGGCGATCGAAGTAGCCGTCGCGAAGGAGCGCTCCCTGATGGGTGCAGTACGCGAGCGAAGCGTACAGCCCGTCCGGCGCGTCGTAGACGATGTAGTCCCGGCCGGCTGCCCGAACCAGGGTCACCCCGTTTCTCTCGACCTCATCGACGGAGAGCACTGGAACCCACGATGGTTCCGCGCTCATCGGACCGGATTCGGATCGAGCGGCGCGTCGGCGCGCGGCTTCGCTCCGAGGATCTGGGCGAGCATGTCCCGGTGCGCCCCGAGGTAGCCGCCGCGCTCGACCGGGAGGTCGCCCGCGAGCATTGCGTGCAGGCGCGGCAGAGCGTGGTACGGAACGCTCGACGCGTAGTGGTGCTCGGCGTGGTAGTGCATGTTCCAGCAGAGCCACCCGAGCGGCCGCCACACGAGGTTCGTGCGGGTGTTGCGCCGCATGTCCGCGACGAGCGGCATGCCGACGTGCTCGGTCATCCGGATCGCGCGCATGACCGGCTCTCCGAGGAGGACCGGAACGAACCAGAGCCACAGCGGCGTCCACCACTCGAACCACACCATCGCGGCCGCCACCGCCGCGTAACCGGCGAGCATCCACCGGGCCTCCCGGAAGATCGCGCCGTGCTCGACCTCCGGGATGAATGCGCGGTCGCTCTCGTTCAGGCGGCCGAGGGCATGGCGCGTGATCTCCTTCCCCTTCGCCCACCAGTAGGGTGCCGACGAAAGGTAGGCGAGGTACCCCCGGAGCGACTTCGGCAGGGGGATGAGCTCCGGGTCCCGCCCTTCGATCTGGGTCCAGGTGTGGTGGTCGCAGTGCTCGTAACGGAAGAACCGGGGCGCGAGCATGATGGCGAACCCGCACGCGGCCCCCACCACGTCGTTGAGGCGGCGGGTGCGAAACGCGGTGTAGTGCGTGCACTCGTGCTGGAGGGAGAAGTGGTGCACGAGCACCACGCCGTGAACGAACATCGCGGGCAGCAGCCACGGCCCGTCGAGCGCGAGCCACACCAGGGCGCCGCTCGCGAGGACGGTCGCGGTCCAGAGCGCGAGGTGCACGAGGGGGAGGGCATCGGAGCGCCGCATCAGCCCGCGGAGGTCCTCGCGGCTCAGCCGGCCTTCGGCCACCGCCTGCGAAATCGGAGTGGTTACCACGCGTGTGCTCATGGGCCTTTCGATTCTCGGGCCCGGCAGAAGCCGGCCGAGGCTCTCCGATTCGCGCTGGAAGTCCGCGGCCATCTTACTCCCCACGGTTACGGGAGAATCGGCGTCCGCAGCGGAAGATCGGTGAGATACTGCGGCTGACGCCACGACGACGGAGCATCGACATGGCCGCTACCGCCGACCCGCGCGCACGGCCCTACAGCGGCTACCACCGCGTGTCGGACGCGGGCGAGGACCCGGAGCTGACCCACACCGGCCCGCGCACCCCGTGCGGCGAGTACTTCCGGCGGTTCTGGATCCCGGTCGCGATGACCGAGGAGTTGGGAGAGCATCCCACCCCGGTCACCGTGCTCGGCGAGGAGCTCGTGCTGTTCCGGGACCTTTCCGGGCGGCTCGGCCTTCTGCACAAGCATTGCAGCCACCGCAGGGCGTCGCTCGAGTACGGGATCGTCTCCGAGCGCGGGGTCCGGTGCTGCTATCACGGGTGGCTCTTCGACGTGGACGGCACGATCCTCGAGGCGCCGGGGGAACCCGCGGAGAGCCCCATTCCGCGGAGGCTGAGCCACGGCGCCTATCCCGTCATCGAGCTTGCCGGCCTCGTCTTCGCCTACCTCGGGCCCCCCGAGCTGCGGCCCGAGTTCCCCATGCTCGACACCCTCTCGCTTCCCGGCGACGACCTCGTGCCCTACGCGATCGACTACCCCTGCAACTGGCTGCAGGTGGCCGAGAACCCGATGGACCCGTTCCACAGCGTGTTCCTCCACACCCGGGTGACCCGCGCGCACTTCAACCCGGCGTGGGGCGCGCTGCCGGTGGTCGAGTGGCACCCGCACGAGGACGGCACCGGGATCCATCTCACCAACGTCCGCCGCTGGGAGGATTTCATCTGGGTGCGGACCGCCGAGGTCATGCTCCCGGCCATCGCGCAGCCGCCGGATATCTACCAGAACCCGGACCGGGAGAAGTTCTTCCCCGGGGTCGGGATCACCAAGTGGACGGTGCCGGTCGACGACACCCGGTGCCGCATCATCGCCTACCGCCACTTCAGCCCCGAGCTCGATCTCGACGGCAAGGGGGACCGCGCCCGGGTCGGGCTCAACAAGGTCGATTTCGTCGGGCAGACCGGCATCGAGCGCTCGAGGGAGGAGGGCCTTCGCATGCCGGGCGACTACGAAGCGCAAGTCTCGCAGGGCCCCATCACGGTTCACGCCGGCGAGCGGCTCGCGACCACCGACAAGGGGGTGGCCCTCTACCGGCGGATGCTCCGCCAGGCGATCCGCAACCTCGCGGCGGGGGACGAGCCGCCGCAGCTTCGAGCGGGACCGGACGGGCAGGTGCCGACCATGGCCGGCGACGTCATCGTGCGCGTGCCGGCGTCGAGCGGAGACGACGCCGAGCTCCAGCGGACGGTGGGCCGGGAGGTCGGGCGCATCGTTTACGAGACCATGGAGCTCGAGCGTGCCGCGCGGCGGGCGGAGATCGAGCGGCGGGTCCGGGCATGGCTCCACGCGCACGTTGCGTCGGGCGGGCCGTGAGCGCGCGCCGGGCGGCCCGACGATGCGACAATTGGTACGCCCCCCATGCAAGGACCTGAACGAGATGCTTCCCGGCGACCTCTCCCCCGTTCGCCTCGCGGTTCGGAAGTGACCTCGCGCGCGAGGGCCGAGACGCTCGCCGCCGACGAGGTGCCGGTGATCGATGTCGGCCCCTTGCGCGACGGCAGCAATCCGGCCGGGGTCGGTGCCGAGCTCGCCCGGGCCGCCTCCGAGGTGGGGTTCCTCTACGTCCGGAACCACGGGGTGGACGCCGCGACCATCGAAGGGGCGCGTCGCGCCGGGTTCGATCTCTTCCGGCTGCCGGCCGCGGCCAAGCACGAGGCGCGCACGAACCGGTTCCACCATGGCTGGCTCGGGCCCGACTCGACGAAGATGTACGACGACGCGAAGCCCGACCTCAAGGAGAGCTTCAACTGGGGGATCGAGGTCGAGGCGGAGGTCGAGGGCAAGGCCGAGACGAAGGCCGGAGCCGGGAACGGGACCGGCGCGGCGCGGCCGAACCCGCTCGTCGGACCCAACGTCTGGCCGGCCGCCGCCCCGGGACTCGCACCGGGCGTGCGGCCCTGGTTCGACGCGGCGAGCGCCTGCGCGGAAGACCTGCTCCGCGGCTTTGCGGTGGGGGCCGGCCTCGACCCCGAGCACTTCATCCGGCATCGCGACCGGCCGCTCAGCCGGGGGTCGCTCCAGTACTACCCGCCGCACCCCCGTGACGCCGGCGAAGACCGGTTCGGGGTCGCCCCCCACACCGACTTCGGGATGCTCACCGTGCTCGCCCAGGACGACGTCGGCGGACTCGAGATCCAGCGGCTCACCGGCGAGTGGGTCGCGATGCCGCCCGTGCCGGGGACGCTCGTCGTCAACGTCGGCGATCTGCTCGAGCGCTGGTCGAACCGCCGCTATCGTTCCACGGTGCATCGCGTGATCAACCGGAGCGGCCGGGAGCGGCTTTCGCTGGTGCTCGCCTACGACCCGAACTTCGAGACCCTGGTCGATCCGGGCGCGTTCTGCGCCCGGGGCGAGGCCCCGCACGACGAGCCCATCCGCTGCGGCGACTACCTGCTCTGGCGGTTCGAGAAGGCCTTCGCCTACCGCCGCTGAGCGGCGGCGGTTCGCGCCGGAGGGATCGCGCGTTGTCTCCCGAGCCCGTCGCCAGCGACACGCGATCGGCACCGGCACCCGCGCCGGCCCCGGCCCCGGCGCGGACACCGCGCGCGACGCGCGGACGCACGAAGTGGTGGCGGAGCCGCACCTTCGACGTCGTTCAGTTCGTGGTGCTCGGCGGCGGGCTCGTCTGGCTGACCGTCCGCGGTGCCGAGTCCATGGGCTACAACTGGCAGTGGTACCGGATCCCCCGGTACTTCTGGCGGATCATCGACGGCGAGCTCATCTGGGGGCCGTTGATGACCGGCCTCGCGGTCACCGTCGAGCTCTCCCTCTACGCGATGATCCTCACCCTCGCGATCGGGCTCGTGACCGCCCTCCTGCGGATGTCGGATTCGATCTCGGGCCAGATCCTCGCGAAGGTCTACCTCGAAGCGATCCGCAACACGCCGATGCTCGTGCAGCTCCTCGTGTTCTACTTCGTGATCGCTCCGGTCATCGGCATCGAGCGGTTCTGGACGGGGGTCCTCTGCCTCGGCGTGTTCGAGGGAGCGTTCGCCTCCGAGATCATCCGCGCCGGAATCAACTCGGTCCCCCGCGGCCAATGGGAGGCGTCGGCGAGCATCGGCCTCTCGCGCCTCAATACCTACCGGCTCGTCGTGCTCCCCCAGGCGGTCCCCCTGATGCTCCCGCCGATGACGGGGGTGCTCATCAACCTCATCAAGCACTCGGCCATCGTGAGCGTCATCGCGGTGTTCGAGCTGACGACGGAGGGGCGCAACATCATCGCCGAGACCTTCATGAGCTTCGAGGTCTGGCTCACCGTGGCCGGCGTCTACCTCGTCGTCACGTGCAGCCTCTCGGTGCTGGCCGGCTACCTCGAACGCCGCGTGGCGCGAAAGGACTGACGGTGAACCCGTACGCCGCGAGAAAGCGCCGCCTGAAGCCGCTCGACATCGTCATCCTGTCGGTGGTGGCGGGGGTCGTCGCGTTCTTCGCCTGGAAGGTCAACTCGGTCCTCGCGTACCAATGGGACTGGGGGGTCATTCCCCGCTACCTGCTCCGCCGCGACGAAGACACCGGGTCGCTCGCCCCCAACCTGCTCGTGCTCGGGCTCGTCACGACCGTGCGCCTCGCCATCTGGAGCCTCGTCCTCGCCGCGATCGTCGGCGGCATCATGGGGATGATGCGCACGAGCCGGCGCCTCTTCCCCCGGCTCTTGAGCCGCGCCTACGTCGAGCTGGTTCGCAACACCCCGCCGCTCGTCTTCATCTTCGTCTTCTACTTCTTCATCTCGAGCCAGATCATGCCGCTCCTCGGAATCGACGCCCTGGTCACGGACGCTTCGCCGGTCACCGCCACCGTCATCGAGTGGGTGGCGTCCCCGCCGAAGCTGCTGGAGAATTTCATCGCCGGGGTGATCTGCCTCTCGCTCTTCTCCGGCGCCTACGTCACCGAGATCGTCCGGGCGGGGATCCAGTCGATCCCCCGCGCCCAGATCGAGGCGGGGGCGAGCATCGGGCTCTCACGGTGGAAGATCATGCGCCTCGTGGTGCTCCCCCAGGCGCTGCAACGGGTGCTCCCGCCGCTTGCCGGCCAGTTCATCATCCTCATCAAGGACTCCTCCCTGGTATCCCTCATCTCGATCCAGGAGCTGACCTTCTATGCGCTCGACATCGCGGTATCGACGACGCGGGTCTTCGAGGTGTGGATCTTCGTTGGCGCGCTCTACTTCGTGATCTGCTACGCCTGCGCCCTTGCCTTCGATTGGCTGGAGCGCCGGGGTCGGGCCTACCACTGAACGAAAGGAGCGCGGCCCGGAAAGGAACCGGGGGGGAAGCCCGTTGCCGGGCTTCCCCCCCGATGGATGATCCAGGTGGATGAAGTGGGCGGCGCGCTACTCGCCGGTATCGACCATGTCCGCCCAGTCGCGGGTCGTGAACCAGTAGTCGTGGCGCTCCTTCAGCCACCCGCTCGCGTGCTTCTCCTGGATCCAGTTGTTGAAGAAGTTGAGGACGTCGGGATCGCCCTTGCGCACCGCGAAGGCTTCGCGCGTCGGGGACATCAGCTTCGGCGAGACCACCCGCAGCGCGTCGCCGCGCTTCTCGACCTCGAAGGCCGCCTTGGGAGGCGTCGAGGATACGCCGTCCACGTTGCCGTTGGCCGCTTCCTGGTAGGCGAGGGTGTCGTCGTCGAAGTAGATGAGCTTCGCCTTAGGGAAGTTCCGCTTCATCGCCTCCGCACCGGTCGTGGCGCGACGGGTGGCGATGGTGATGCCCGCCTGGTTGAAGTCCTCGAGGGTCTTCAGGCCCTTCTCGTCGGCCCGGGTGGTGCTCGCCATGAGGATGTAGCCGGTGTTGGCGTAGGGGTGGGTGAAGTTGACGGTGAGGTTGCGTTGCGCGGTGATCGACATGCCGCTGATGATCGCGTCGAACTTGCCGGCGAGGAGGGCGGGAATGATGCCGTCCCACGCCGTCGGCACGAAGTCGATCCCGACGCCCATGTCTTCGGCCAGCTTCTTCGCGACGTCGATCTCGAAGCCGATGAGCTCACCGTTCTTGTCGCGCATCGCCCAGGGGACGAAGGTCGAGAGGCCGACCCGAAGCTCGCCGCGCTTCTTGATCGTCTCGAGCACGCTCTCCGCGGACAGGGCCTGCCGCGTGTCCGCCGTGGCTGCGCCCGAGAGCGCGAGCAGAAAGCCCGCGGCGACGAGGGCGCCCATGCCGAGTCTCATTGATTTCATCGGCGAGTGTCCTTCATGTAGTGGAGGGGAGGGCAAGCCTCGCACCGGCAAGGATCTCCGTCAAGCCGGGGCCGGGGCCGGGGCCGTTCGGACGGACACCCCGGATTCGAGACCACCGGCGGTTCGGTCCACCGCGCAGCAGCGTTCCGGTGCCGCCCGCCGCCCGCCGCCCGCCACTCGTTACCCGCCGCCCGCCGGTTGCGCCCGTCGGCGGGAACGGGCATGGTTCGGGAATGGCATCGAATCCGCTGTCCCGGGCCGAACTCGCCGCGCTCAACGAGCGCTCCGATGCCAAGGGGCTCGTTCGTCTCGCCCTCCACGTCGCGACGATCGCGGCCGCAGGGGCCGTCTACGCGGCCGCGTTCGAGACCGCATGGATGCTGCCCGCCGCCTGGGTCTACGGGACCTGCCTCGCCTTTGCGTTCGCGCCGCTGCACGAGACGGTCCACTACACCGCCTTTCGCAGCCGCCGGCTCAACCGGGCGGTGTCGGTCGCGTGCGGGTGGCTTCTCGTGCTGCCGCCCCGTTTCTTCCGCGCCTTCCACCTCGAGCATCACCGCTGCACGCAGGATCCGGAGCGCGACCCCGAGCTCACCGGCGCGCCGCTTCGCACGTGGCGCGAGTACCTGTGGCGGGTCAGCGGGTTCCAGTACTGGGCGCGGCAGTTCCGCGGGGTCGCGAGGTTCGCGGCGGGACGGGTAACGGAGCCCTGGATCCCCCGTACCGAGCGCGAGCGGGTGGTTCGCGAGGCGCGGACGTTCCTTGCGAGCTACGCGGCGGTCGGCGTCCTCTCGCTCGTGACCGGCACCGCCGGCCTGCTGCTCTGGTTCTGGATCGTTCCGATTCTCCTCGGGCAGCCGATGCTGAGGCTCTACCTCCTTGCCGAGCACACCGGGTGTCCGATGACCCCGGACATGCTCGAGAACTCGCGCACCGTGCACACGAACGCCCTGGTCCGGTTCCTCGCGTGGAACATGCCCTACCACGCCGAGCACCACGCGTACGCCTCGATCCCGTTCCATGCGCTGCCGCGCGCCCACGCCGCGCTCGCCCCGTTCATTCGGAACCAGCCGCGCGGATACGTGCGGGTGCATCGGGAGCTCGCCCGGGGCCTGGGCTAGCGCGACGCGCGGGCGACGTGACAACCGGGCACGCTCGCGCGGTGGCCACGCGGATGGCCCTTGAGCATCTGGATGCGACGATCGGAAAGCCGATATGGCCAATGTGGCCGATCCCGCCGATCCCGCCGTTCATCATCACTCTGCGATCCGGTCACCTTGCGCCGGCTTCGATGGCGTGCCGTCGCAATCTGCGAGGAGGGTTGCTGCACCATGACTCGATCAACCGAACGACTGAGCGCTCTCTGGCCCGGCGGCGACAACGCGGTCGCGCCGATCGAGCCTGCCCCGCGTCCCGCGAGCCTCCGCGCGAGGCGTGTGGGCTTCCTCTGGAACCACGTGTTCCGGGGCGAGGAGATCTTTCCCCTCCTCGCGCGGCGGCTCGAGGCCGAGTTCGAGGGTGTCGAATTCGTCGGCTTCGACGCGTTCGGCTCCACCTTCGGCGGAGACGAACACGCGGTCGTCGATGCCCTGCCTTCGCGCCTCCGCGACCTCGGCGTCGACGCGGTCATCTCCGGCGTCGGCGCCTGAGGCGCCTGCACGCCCGCCGTGATGCGGGCGAGCGCGGCGGTCGAGCGATGCGGGGTGCCATCGGTGTCGCTTGTGTGCGACGGCTTCATCGGACAGGGTTCGATCGTCGCCCGCGGGCTCGGGATCGGCGGATTGCCGATTGCGCGCATCCCGGGTCACGTCGACGGGCAGAGCGACGAGGAGCTGGCTGCGGGAATCGGCGACGTGACCTTCGCCGATGTCGTCCGGCACCTCACGACGCCGGTCTCCGCGGCCGCCGGCGGCGGCCATCCAAAATCCCGGGACATCGTCGCCGAGGGCGGCTTCGACGAGGTGAACGCCGTCTTCGAGGCGCGGCGCTGGAGCGACGGCCTCCCCATCGTGCCGCCGACCCCCGAGCGGGTGGCCCGGTTCCTCGCTTGCACGCCCGATCCGCCGGACCGCCGCATCGGAGTGCTCGCGCCTTCCGGCTCGGCCGCGACGGTGCACAACGTGGCGGTGAACGGGGTCATGGCCGGTTGCCTTCCCGAGCACATGCCGGTGCTCGTCGCCATCGCCGAGGTGCTCGCCGACCCGGGCTACGGCGTCGAGCACAGCGGGGATACGACGGGGGGCGACGCTCTCGTCGTGCTGAACGGCCGGGCGGTGTCCGCGCTCGGCTTCAACTGCGAGGAGGCGGCCCTGCGGGACGGCTACCGGGCCAACACCAGCGTCGGGCGGTTTCTCAGGCTCTACTTGCGCAACGTCGCCGGGTTCCTCCCGGGCGGCGCGGACAAGAGCACGTTCGGGCACACCTGGCGGGTGGTGCTCGCCGAGCACGAGGGCGCGGCGCGCTCGCTCGCCTGGCCGACCCTCGCAGTGGACCGTGGCTTCGAGCCCGGCGAGAGCGTCGTCACCATCGCCCGGTTCACGAGCGGCGGCACCATCGGCTCCATCTTCGGCGACGACCCCGAGCGCATCGCCGCCTACCTCGCGGACGGGCTGGTCCGCCACACGAGCTGGGAGCTCATCTTCACCCTCGGCTTCGCGCCGGGGACCTACTGCCCCCTGCTCGTCGTGAGCCCGATGGTGGCCGGAACCCTGAGCCGCGCGGGGTGGACGAAGGAGCGGCTCAGGGAGCGCCTGTTCGCGCTCGCGCGCATGCCGGCGAGCAAGCTCGAGTCGTACGTCGGCGAGTGGACGAACCTCCTGCCGGGCCGGCCGAGCCTGCACGCGCTCGTGCGCGAGGGGCGGGCGGCTCCCGTCTTTGCCGAGGGCTCGGACCCGGAGCGGCTGGTTCCGGTGGTGGCGAGCGCCGACAACTTCCTCATCGTGGTGAGCGGCGACCCCACGCGTTCGAACGCATACGCCTTCGCGAGCAACGGGATGCACGGCTATCCGACGAGCCGCGTCGTGCGATTCGTCTAGAGCGTGTTCACGCTACCGACCTCGCCGCTCTTTGCTCGATCGGCCGTCGTGCGGTCCCTCGCTCTCAGCGGGGACGCTCCAACGTGAGCAGGTACGCGCCGGCCAGCACGAACACCCCACCCGTCACACGGTTGAACAGGCGCATGCCCGCGCCGTTCGCCAGGTATGCGGAGAGCCGGCTCGCAAACGTGGCAAGCAGGACCTCGACGGCGACTTCGATCCCGACGAAGGTGCCCGCCATCGCGAGGAACTGGGGCAGGAGGCTGTGCCCGGGGTCGTAGAACTGCGGCAGGAAGGCGGCGAAGAAGATCACCGCCTTCGGGTTCAGGATCACGATCCAGAGA
>JAJDXW010000362.1 GCA_022823045.1 Gammaproteobacteria bacterium | reverse complement strand
TCGGCGGCCGCCGCCGCGGCTTCCGCCTCCGCCCGGGCCGCCTCCTCGCGGGCCGTCGCCTCGGCCAGCTCCCGCTCGCGCAGCTCTTCGCGCTCCCGCTCCTCGCGCCGGCGCACCTCCTCCGCGGCGCGGGCCTCGTTGTCCGTGCGCAGGCGCTCGTCGAGCGTGCGCCGGTGGGCGCGCGCCTCCTCCACGAGGTCGCTCTTGGCCGCTTCCTGCTCGCGGAGCACCTCGACGGTCGGCCCGGCCGTTTCGTCCGCCGGCCGGACGAAGGAGCGCGACCGGAGCACGTCGACCTTGACCGTCCTCTTGCGGGCGGCCATCCGTCCCCCCGGCCCCCTCGTCTCGCGGGGCGAGGGCGCGATGGAGATCTCGCTCACCTGTCGGCGTTTGAGGGTGATCTTCTTGCGGGGCGACCGTCCGGGGCCATCGTCGTCCTTGCCGTGGACGCGACGAAGGTAGGACAGGAGCCGCTCCTTGTCCTGGTCGCTCAGCAGGTCGGCTTCCGCGACGTGGGGAAGCCCCGCCTCGTTGAGCTGCGACAGCAGACGGTCGATGGGGGTGCCAACCGTCTCGGAGAACTCCTTGACGCTCACTTCGGCCATGCGCAATCCCCCCTACGCGACGTCGTCTTCGAACCAGGCGGCCCGGGCGGCCATGATGAGCTGGCCCGCGCGCTCTTCCTCGATCCCGGTCAACTCCACCAGCTCGTCGGTGGCGAGGTCGCCGAGGTCGTCCCGGGTAACCACGCCCTGGGTAGCGAGGCGGCGAGCGAGGTCGCCGTCCATCCCCTCGAGCTCGACGAGGTCCCCGAGCTCCTCCTCGCGCGCAATCTCCTGCGTGACGAGGACGTCGCGGGCGCGGGCGCGGAGCGCGTCGACGAGGTCCTCGTCGAATTCGTCGATCTGCTGGAGCTCCTCGACCGGCACGTAGGCCACCTCCTCCACCTGGGTGAACCCCTCCTGGACCAGGATCGTGGCGACCTCCTCGTCCACGTCGAGCGAGTCCATGAACACGTGAACGATCCGGTCGGCGGCCGCCTCGGTCTTCTCCTCGGCCTCCACCTCGGTCATGACGTTGAGGTTCCAGCCGGTGAGCTGCATGGCGAGACGAACGTTCTGGCCGCCGCGCCCGATGGCCTGGGCGAGCTGGCTCTCGTCGACCGCGATGTCCATCGACCGGGCCTCTTCGTCCATCACGATGGACACCACGTCGGCCGGCGACATCGCGTTGATCACGTACTGGGCGGCGTTCTCGTCCCACGAGATGATGTCCACCCGTTCGCCGGCGAGCTCGTTGGACACCGCCTGGACGCGCGAGCCGCGCATGCCCACGCAGGCTCCGACGGGGTCGATGCGGGGATCGAGGGAGCGGACGCCGATCTTCGCGCGAAGTCCCGGGTCCCGGGCCGCGCCCATGATCTCGATGAGCCCTTCGCCGATCTCCGGCACCTCGATGCGAAACAGCTCCTTGAGGAGCTCGGGCGACGTGCGGCTCACCTGGAGCTGGGGTCCCCGGGACTCGGGGACCACCGCCTGGAGATAGCCCCGTACCCGGTCGCCGGGGCGAAGCGCCTCTTTCGGAATCAGCTCGTCGCGGGTGACGATCGCGTCGGCGTTCCCGCCGAGGTCCAGGATGACGTTGCCGCGGTCGAGGCGCTTCACGAACCCGGTCACGAGCTCGCCCACCCGGTCCTGGTAGGCCTCGACGATCTGGGCGCGCTCCGCTTCGCGCACCTTCTGCACGATGACCTGCTTCGCGGTCTGGGCGGCGATGCGGCCGAAGGACACCGACATCGGCTCCCGAATGTAGTCGCCGAGCGCGATGCCGGGATGATCGCGGGTCGCCTGGCTCAGCCTCGTGTGGCGCTCGGGGTCGAACTCGAACGGCTCCTCGTCGTCCTCCACCGGCACTTCCGCGTCGTCGTCCGGCACCACCTGCCAGCGCCGGTGCGTGATGTACTCTCCGGTCATGCGGTCGATGGCTACCTCGACATCGATGTCCGCCACGTGACGGCGCTTGGTCGCGTTTGCGAGGGCCGCCTCGATCGCCTCGATCACGATTCCCGCGTCGACGCCCTTCTCGTTCGACACGGACTCGACGACGGCCAGGATCTCCTTCGACATCTGCTCACACCTCCGGGACGAGATTGGCCCTTCGGACCAGCTCGAGCGGAATGACCCGTTCCTCGTCGCCTTCCCGGACGACCACGTTTCCCTCGCGGCAACCGACGAGCCGGCCCTTCCAGCCGCGGCGCCCGTCCACGGGCTCGGCGGCCCGGAGGCGGACCGGATGGCCGGCGAACCGGGTGAAGTGGTCCGCGGTGAGGAGGGGCCGGTCGAGCCCCGGCGACGAGACCTCGAGGTGGTAGGACTCCGGGATCGGATCCTCCACGTCAAGCACCGCTCCGACCTGCCGGCTCACCGTCTCGCAGTCCCCGACGGTGATGCCGGCGTCGCAGTCGATGAAGACGCGCAGGACCGAACCGGAACCGGCGCCATCCACCTCGACCCCGACGAGCTCGTAGCCGAGCCCGGAGACCGAGGGCTCCAGGAGATCGCAGATCCGCCGCTCCCGGGAAGACATCATTGCCGTCGCCACGCTCCTCCGCGCGAATCGTCCACAAACAAAAAGTGGGCGAACCGCCCACTTCCCTCGCGCGCCGCCTTTCCGGCAGCGCCACCATTCGTTCCTCGCGGGACGCCGCCTTGCCTCGCCGGGCGCACGACGCACCGGACGGGGCACTTCCCGCCTGGACGCGAAGTCTAGTCCCGGCGGGGCGTCGAATCAACTGATTGGACCCCCTTCGGAACCCGGACCGGATCCCGGACGGGGCCCTCGCCGACGCCCCGCGGCCTGTGGATACCGCCCCTGTCGGTCCGGGCGCCGGCCCTCAGGCGGCCCCGTCGTCCCGCGCTGCGGACCGCCCCGCAATGCGGCCGAACACCGCCCCGGACACGAGCCCGGTTCCCCCCGGGTAGTTGAAGTGGAAGAGCCCCCCGACCATTTCGCCGCACGTGTAGAGCCCCGGGATCGGACGCCAGTCCGTCCCGAGCACCCGGGCGCGCTCGTCGATCGCGAGCCCCCCGAACGTGAAGGTGATTCCGCCGGTGGCCGAGTAGGCGGCGAACGGCGGGTCGTCGAGCCGGAGGGCCCAGTTCGACTTGGGGGGATCGATTCCCGCCGTCGCGAGCCCGTCGAGGGAGGTCGGGTCGAAGCCGGCGGGGTCGCACGCCGCCTCGTTGTACGCCTCGAGGGTGCGGAGCGCCTGGCGCCGGTCGTCGATCTCGAGCTGACCGACGAGCTCCGCGAGGGTGTCGGCGGTGATCGGATCGCTCGTCCGGTAGCGGGGCTCGAGGAGGTGCATCGTCTTCTGATCGAATATCTGCCACGCGAGCGACCCGGGCTGGCGGAGAATCTCCCCGCCGTACTTCGCGTAGGTGTAGAGCCCGAGGTCCTCGCCCTCGTCCACGAACCGCCTTCCTGAGCGGTTCAGCATCACGCCGAACGGATAGGAGAGCCGGTTGCTCTTGTCGGTGCGCTTGCGATCGGCGAAGTCCGGCCACTCGTTGCTGATCGGGGTCGAATGCCGCCCGCTCCATTGCCCGCGGGCGAGCGCCCCCGCCTCGAGCGCCATGCGAAGCCCGTCCCCCTGGTTGTGGGCCGTGCCCCGGACCTTGGCGTGGTCCCAGGGCGCCCCGAGGTACCGGGCGCGCCACTCCGCGTTCGCCTCGAACCCGCCGCAGGCGAGGACGACGGCCCGCGCGCTCAGCTCCTCGATCCCGGAGGAAGTCCTCGCCTCGACGCCGGCGACCCGGCCGCGCCGGTCCCGGACGAGGGCGAGCGCCCCGGTCCCGTAGCGGATCTCGATCCCGTTCGCCTCGGTCCGGGCGAACCAGTGCCGGGATAGGCCCACCCCCTCCTGGCGGGCGCGGACGATGGCCCCCTTCTGGAACTTGACGCGATTGCCGACCCGGATGCCGGCGAGGGTGACCGCCGCCTCCATCGGGATCCCGGCCGTCTCGTGCATCCAGCAAATCGTCTCGTAGGAGTTCTCGATGAGGATCCGGGCGAGGGCCGGGTCCGCCCGGTCCGCGGTCACCCGCCTGAGGTCCGACCGGAAGTCCTCCTCGGTGTAGGGCTCGACGTTGTCGAAGAAGCCGGGAAGCCGGTCCTCGACGTCCGGCAGCAGCCGCTCGAGGGCGCGTGGGGCTCCGAACGCGATCCGGAGCAGCCCTCCGCTGAAATAGGTGTTGCCGCCCCGTTCGGGCTCCGGCGCCTTCTCGAGCACCACCACCCGCTCCGCGCCTTCCTCGCGGGCGGAGTTGGCGGCGGCGAGGGCGGCGTTCCCCGCCCCCACCACGATCACGTCAAAGTCGGGCATCGCGAACCGGTCTCCATGGCTTCGTCCTCCTCCCCTACTCTACAGGGTGAAGGGGACAATCCGGATCGCCCCGGCTCGCCCCGGATTTCCGTCGCGTCCGGCGTCTGACAGAATACGGGCATGAAAGTTCCGTCGAACCGCACCGCGGCCGCGGGCCCGAATCGGCCGGCCGGATACTCGCGATGATCCGGAGTCCGCACGACGATCAGGTCCCCCGGGAGCTGGACCCCGGCACGGGGCTCCCGGTCGGCCCGCGGCTTGCCGATCCCGGGCCCGCGAAGGCGCCCCGGCGCGAGGTGCTCGAGGGACGGTACGCACGGCTCGAGCCCCTCGACCCCGTCCGCCATCGCGACGACCTCCACGCGGCCTCGACGCCGTCCGACGCCGATGTGCGGTTCCGCTACCTCTTCGAGCCTCCACCCGATTCGCTCGAGACCTTCGATTCGTGGCTCGCGGGCGCCGTGGGATCGCCGGACCCGCTCTACTTCGCGGTGATCGATCGGGCTACCGGACGGGTCGAAGGCCGGCAGACCCTGATGCGCATCACCCCGGCCCACCGGTGCATCGAGATCGGAAACATCTACTGGGGGCCCCGCATCGCGGGCACGCGGGTCGCGACCGAGGCGATGTACCTCTTCGCCGCGTACGTCCTGGAGACCCTCGGCTACCGGCGCTTCGAGTGGAAATGCAATGCTCTCAACGCCCCGTCGCGCCGGGCCGCGCTTCGTTTCGGCTTCACCTGGGAAGGACACTTCCGCCGTGAGATGATCGTGCGCGGCCGCACCCGCGATACCGCGTGGTACGCGATGATCGACGAGGAGTGGCCGGCCCTCAAGGAGGCCTACGAGCGATGGCTCGCGCCGGAGAACTTCGACGCCGAAGGGCTGCAGAAGACCCGGCTGAGCGACCTCACCGCGGCCGCCCTCACGCGCTGAGTCGCCCGGGACCGGTCCCGCGTTCCGACGGCGCGCTTTCGTTCAGGGCATCCGCTCACCCGGGCCGCAAACGCGCCAGCTCCTCGCTCGCCGCGCGCGCCAGGCCGGTGATGCCGGCCCAATCGGCCGCCGCGACACGGCCCGCCGGTGCGATCCAGGAACCGCCGACGCAGGCGACGTTGGCGAGGGTCAGGTAGTCGCCCGCGTTGTCGCCGGTCACGCCTCCGGTCGGGCAGAACCGGAGATCGGGCAGCGGCGCGTGCCACGCCTTGAGCGTCGCGGCGCCGCCGGCGGCCTCGGCGGGGAAGAACTTCACGACCTCGAAGCCGCGTTCGGCGAGCGCCATCGCCTCCGACACGGTCGCCGCGCCGGGGAGGAACGGAATACCGCTCTCCCGGGCGGCGTCGGCGAGACGGGCGGTCGTGCCCGGGCTGACGCCGAAGGCGGCTCCGGCGCCAATCGCCGCGGCAAGCTGGCCGGCGTCGCGGATCGTGCCCGCGCCGACCGTCGCCGCCGGGCACGTCCGCACGATCTCGGCGATCGCCTCGAGCGCCGCCGGCGTGCGCAGGGTTACCTCGAGCACGGTAACCCCGCCCGCGAGGAGCGCCTCGGCCAACGGTGCCGCGTGCGCGGGATCGGCAATCGTGAGCACCGGGATCAGCGGCCCGCGGGCCGCGATGTCGCGTGCCGACGTCATGCGGGGAGCTCGTCGGCGACCGAATCGAACGCCGCTTGCGGCACGATTGCGCCGCGATGGCCGACGATCGCGCGCGCCAGCGCGTGTCCCGCCGCCGCCGCTGCCGCGCGATCGCGCCCGGTGAGCCGTGCGGCGATATAGCCCGCGTTGAATCCGTCTCCGGCGCCGGTCGTGTCGATGACCGAAGCGGCTGCTGGGTAGTCGACCGCATCGTCGATTTGCGGCCACAGGGCGGGTCCGGCGGCGCCGTGCTTGACGGCGATTTCCGTCGCGCCGAGCGCGGCGAGCCGCGGGCCGGGATCGCACCCGGGGTGGAGCGCCGCCTCGTCGTCGGCCGAGGGGAGCGCGATCGTCGCTTGCGCCCACATCCGGTCCATTGCCGCACGCGCGGCGGCCGCGTCCGGCCAGAGCACCGGCCGGTAGTTGCCGTCGAAGGCGACGAGCCCGCCGCGCGCGCGCAATGCCCTCGCGCCCTCGATGAGCGCCTCGCGGACCGCCGGGGCAAGGACGGCGAGGGTGACGCCGGACAGGTAGATCGCGTCGAAGCGGGCAAGATCGCGAAGCTCGGGGCCGGGACCGGCAAACAGGGTGCGTGCCGCGCTCTCGCCGCGCCAGTAGCGGAAGAAGCGCTCGCCGGCCGCGTCGGTCTCGATGGCGTAGATGCCCGGCAGGCGGTCGGCGCGGCGGCCGACGAAGCGGCAGTCGATGCCCTCTTCCTCCCACCCGGCGACCATGCGGTCGGAGAACCCGTCGGTGCCAACGACGCTGAAGAAGCAGATTTCGATCTCACGGTCGCGCAGCAGCCGCGCCAGGTAGACCGCGGTGTTCAACACGTCACCGGCGAACCCGACGCGCGCGGAACCGGTTGCCGGATCCCAGCCCGAAAGCTCGATCATGCACTCGCCGACACAGGCGATGCGCCGGACCCGGTTCATGCGCACACCGCCCCGCTCCGGCATCTCAGTCGCGCTTGATGACGCCGCTCGAGGCGAAGCCGCCATCCACCGGCAGGGTGATTCCGGTGATGTAGCTCGACGCAGGCAGGGCCAGACAGACCGCTGCCGACGCCACCTCTTCCGGAACGCCGTAGCGGCCCATCGGAATCGCCTGCAGGTAGGCGCGGCGCGTTTCCGCGTCGTGCATCTTCTTGACCAGCGCGGTGTCGATGGCCCCCGGTGCGAGTGTGTTGACGGTAACCCCGTGTCTCGCCCATTCCAGCGCCATGACGCGGGTCATCGCCGCGACGCCTCCCTTTGAAGCGCCATAGGCGGTGCGTCCGGTGCCGCCACGCTCTCCCGCCACCGAGGCCATGGACACGATGCGGCCGTACCCCGCCTCGACCATGGCCGCCCCCGCCGCCTGCATGACGAGGAAGGTGCCGGTGAGGTTGACGGCGAGAATCCGGTCCCATTCCTCGCGCGTGGTGTCGAGCGCATGCCTCTCCATGCCGATGCCGGCGAAGTGCATCAGGATCTCGAGCGATCCGAACCGGGTGACGGTGGCTTCGACCATGGCATCCACATCGTTCGCGTCGGCCACGTCGGCCCTTACGAACCGGGCATCGGCTCCGTCGGCGCTCAGACCTTCGGCGGCCCGCGCGCCCGCCTCCTCGTCGATGTCGGCGACCACGACGTTCGCTCCGCACCCGGCGAGCGCCCTCCCCGTGGCGAGGCCGATGCCGCTGGCGCCGCCGGTCACGATGGCCGTGTGTCCCTCGAGAGAAAACATGCCGGCTCCTCCACCCAACGCTTCCGTCAGATTACCCCGAGATCGCGCCCGACCTCGACGAAGGCGGCGATCGTGTGGTCCAGATCCTCCACGCCGTGAGCCGCCGACATCCAGGTGCGGATTATCCGGCATGGCCGCGAGCGAATCGCGCATCAAGGCTGTCGTGGGCGCGCTCGAGACGCGCATCGTCGGCATGCGCCGGAATCTGTGACGCCACACCGGAGGACGGTGGGTGCACGTCTCATTTGTGAGATTCAGGCGTTTGCACTGGCGCGACGCTCCCAGAAGTCGTCGAAGCGGTTGCTCTCGACGGCGCAGCGCAGGGCGATGATGGCGTTGGCGCCGGCGACGGTCCAGCGCATTCCGCCCTG
>JAJDXW010000028.1 GCA_022823045.1 Gammaproteobacteria bacterium | reverse complement strand
GTGCGACGTCCGCCGCCCGGGCGGCGGCGAGCGGGTTGCCGCGCTCGGGCTCGTCGAGGCGGGCGACGGCCCGGGCCGCCGCGTCGAAGAGCGCGACCTGGGCCGGAAACGCATCGCGGAAAAATCCCGACACGCGAAGGGTCACGTCCACCCGCGGGCGGTCGAGGAGGTCGAGGGGTAGGACCTCGAACCCGGTGACCCGCCCGGAGCTCGGCTCCCATGTCGGCCGCACTCCCATGAGGGCGAGTCCCTGCGCGATGTCGTCGCCGCCGGTGCGCATGTTCGACGTGCCCCACGCGGAGAGGGCCATCCGCCGCGGCCACTCCCCGTGCTCCTGGCGGTGGCGCTCGACGAGGAGCCCCGCCGACTTCCAGCCGAGGTGCCAGGCCGCCGCGGTGGGGACGGTGCGGGTGTCGACGGAGTAGAAGTTCCGCCCCGTCGGCAGCACGTCGGGGCGCCCGCGGGTCGGGGCGCCGGACGGGCCGGGCTCGAGGAAGCGCCCGTCGAGGGCGGTGAGGACGCCGCGGATCTCCGCCTCCGCGCACGCTTCGAGCGCGGGCCGGATCCGCTCGTTCGCCTCCGCGAGCACCGCCCGGGTCCCGGTCCACGGCTCCGGGCACGGGCGGCGGCCGCCGACAAGGGCGCGGGCGAGCGCCTCGAGCCGCTCGACGGTGTCGCCGGCCGTCCGCCACGGCGGCGCCGCTGCCCGGTCCCGGCCGTTGGCGAGCGCGTCCGCGAGCGGGCCCGGCCGCTCGCCGGTCCACCCGGCCCCGAGGTCGCAGTCGAGGGGGTCGAACCCGTCCAGGCCGAGGTCGCGGGCGAGGGCGCGGGTGAGGGAAGCACTCGCCCCCGCGTCCTCGCCGCGCGGCACCCGCACGAGCGCGACCAGGAGGTCGAGGAGCCGCTCCGGGTCCGGGCTCCGCCCGAAGACGTGCAGACCGTCCCGGATCTGCATCTCCTTGAGCTCGCAGAGGTAGGCGTCGAGCTTGGTCAACGCCTCCGCGGCGTCCTCGCCGGGGGCGATGCCGCAGTCCCGGTCGAGCCCGAGGCGCGCGACGAGCTCGAGGATCTCGTCCCGGAGGATCGCGAGCCGCCGCGGGTCCACCCCCGATGCCTCGTAGTACTCGTCGACGAGGCGCTCGAGGTCGGCGAGCGGGCCGTAGGTCTCGGCCCGGGTGAGGGGCGGGGTCAGGTGGTCGACGATGACCGCGTGGGCGCGGCGCTTCGCCTGCGTGCCTTCGCCCGGATCGTTGACGATGAACGGATAGACGTGCGGCAGGGACCCGAGCGCCGCCTCCGGGTAGCACGCGGCGGAGAGGGCGAGGGCCTTGCCGGGCAGCCATTCGAGGTTCCCGTGCTTCCCCATGTGGACGACGGCGTGGACCCGCGCCTGCTCCCGGAGCCAGGCGTAGAAGGCGAAGTAGCCGTGCGGGGGAACGAGGTCGGGGTCGTGGTAGGTGGCGGCGGGGTCGATGTGATAGCCCCGGGCGGGTTGGAGGCCGACCACGACGCGGCCGAAGCAAAGCGCCGGGATCGCGAATGCCCCACCCGCTCCCGCACTCGTGCTCGCGTCCGCATCTGCGCTCGTCGCCGCGCCCGCGCGCGCGCCGAATTCCGCGCCTGCTCCCGCTCCCGCGCCCTTTCCGACGTTGGCGTCGGCGCCGGCGTTGGCACCCGCGCCCTCGCCGGCGACCTCCCCCGCCCCCGGCAGGAAGTACGGGTCGCCCTCGGGTCCCCCCCAGCGCTCGCGGACCGCCCCCCGCACCGCCGCCGGCAGGGCGGCGAAGAACGCGAGGTAGTCGTCGAGGGCGAGCCGCTGCCGGATCGCGCGCCCGGCGACCCCCGCGTTGGTCGGCCCCGCCGCGATCGCCGCGACGAGGGCGTTGCCGTCCGCGGGGATCCCGTCCACGTCGTAGCCCGCGGCAGCCATCGCCCGGAGGAGCTGGACGGTCCCCGCCGGGGTGTCGAGCCCGACCCCGTTGCCGAGGCGCCCGTCCCGGTTCGGGTAGTTCGCGAGCACGATGCCGACCCGCCGCTCGGCGGCCGGGGTGGCGGCGAGATCGATCCACGCCCGGGCGAGGTCCGCGGTGAACGCGACCCGGTCGCGCCGCGGGACGTAGGCCACGATCGGGCACTCGGTCCGCGCGTCGAACCGCGCCTCCGCCTTGAACGACACCGCGCGCGCGAGGATGCGACCGTCCACCTCCGGAAGCGCGACGTTCATCGCGATATCGCGCGCGGAGAGCCCCTGGGTTCCGTGCTCCCAGTCCTCCTCGCGTCCGCCCGCGAGCACCACCTGGAGCACCGGCCGTCCGCTCGCGTCGAAGGGCGTCGGGCGCCGCTCCGGGGCGCCCGGCGTCGAGACCGCGAACCCGGTCGCGTTCAGCACGAGGCGCACCCGCGCGTGCTCGAGCATGGCGGAGACGAGGTCCGCGGAGACCGGGTCCTTGAGGCTCGACACGTAGAGCGGGAGCGCGTTCACCCCGCGTGCGCGGAGGGCGTGCACCAGGGCGTCGACGGGGGCGAGGTTCGCCGCCTGGACGTGCGCTCGGTAGAAGACGATGGCGGCGACGGGAGCGCCCTCGACCCACCGAGAGGCGACCTCGTCCAGGGCGCACGCCCCGCACTCCGGATGGTAGAGGCCGGCCCGGGGGAGCGGCGCGGGCTCGCGCCACTCGGCCGGATGCCCGATGAGGTCGGCCGCGAAGGCGAGGAGGTTCCGCGCGTTCGCGGGCCCGCCGTGCACGCAGTACTGCCACAGCCGATGAGTGCTCTCCGCGGACACCGTGCCGAGGGAGGCGAACTCGGGGTCCGGCTGGTCGTCGCCCGGCAGGAGGGCGAGCGGAGTCGACCCGGCCCGGCATGTCTCGACGAGCTGCTCCACCCCGTAGGGCCAGTAGCCGGCGCCCCCCAGCACTCGGGCGACGACGAGGCGCGCGTTCGCGACCACCGACTCGACGTAGAGATCCACCGACATCGGGTGGGCGAGCTGCATGAGGTTCGCGAGGCGGAGCGAGGGGAAATCGTCGCCGAAGCCGGCGCGCGCGCGCGCGAGGCTCGCGAGCTCGGTGTCCGCGGCGGAGAGGAAGACGACGTCGCCCGGAGTCTGGCCGAGGTCGACCGCCTCCGTCTCGTCGACCGCCGACCCCGCCTTCGCACGCAGCAGGTGCATCGTTGCGTTCGCCCCCCGGCTCGGCTCGTTCCGACCCTGACCGGCTCAGTCTGTAGCTGCAGGTGGGTTGGCGAAGCGTAGTCCGACGCTTGCGCCCCAGGAAACACGCGGGGCAGGCGATGTCGGATTACGCTTCGCCAATCCACCTGCGGACTTCGGTGATCTCCGCCCGATTCTGGTATCGCCTTCGGCCCGTTCGGGTGAATTCGTCCCGGCTCGAATTGCCACGGGGACCGCTCAGCCCGCCCGGAGCGCTTCCCGGATGCGCGGCTCGTCGAGCCCCGTCTCCCCGATTACCACGAGCCGCGAACGGCGCTCCTCGCCGTCCTGCCACTCGCGGTCGTAGTAGTGCCGGACGCGCTCGCCGACACCCTGCACGAGGAGGCGCATGTCCTTGCCCGCGACCGCCGCGAAGCCCTTGACGCGGAGGATCCCGTGCGCGGCGACGGCCCGGGCGATCCGGCCCGCGAGGGTGTCCGGGCAGTCCACTTCGCCCAGCTCCACGCTGAACGTCGTGAAGTCGTCGTGGTCGTGCTCCCCCGCCTCGTCGAGGTGGGAGGGACGCGAATCGAGGTCGTCCTCCGCCGCGGCTTCGAGCCCGAGGAGGACGGCCGGGTCCACCGCGCCATCGTGCGCGACGACCCGCTTGACGGCGGGACGGAGCATCGCCCCGATCTCGTCCCCGATCCGGCGCATCTCCGCCCCGTCGACGAGATCGGCCTTGTTCAGCACCACGAGATCCGCGCACCCGAGCTGTTCCTCGAGGAGCTCCTCGAGGGGGCTCTCGTGATCGAGGGCGTCGTCGGCCTCGCGCTGCGCCTGGACCGCGGCTGGGTCGGCGGCGAAGAGCCCCGCCGCGTACGCGGGGGCGTCGACCACCGCGACCACCCCGTCCACCGTCACCCGGGTGCGCACGCTCGGCCAGCCGAACGCCTTGACGAGGGGCTTGGGGAGCGCGAGCCCGGAGGTCTCGATGACGATGTGGTCGGGAGGAAGGTCGCGGTCGAGCAGGGTCTCGATGGTGGGGAGGAAGTCGTCCGCCACCGTGCAGCAGATGCATCCGTTCGCGAGCTCGAGGACATCGTCCTCCTCGCAGCCCTCGATGCCGCAGCCCTTGACGATCTCCGCGTCGATCCCGATGTTGCCGAACTCGTTGATGACGAGGGCGAGGCGCCGTCCGTTCGCGTGGGCGAGGAGGTGGCGGATGAGGCTCGTCTTGCCCGCCCCGAGGAAGCCGGTGATCACGGTGGCGGGGATGCGGGTGGTCATGGGCGGTGGTCCATCGTTCGGTTGGTGGCTTGCGCTCGCGCCATCTCGCGCCGCCTTGCGCCGCATCAGGCGGGCTTGAGGACGAGGGGGATCCCCGCCGTCACGAGCACTACCCGGTCCGCCCGCGCCGCGAGCGCCTGGTTGAGCCTCCCCGCGTGGTCCCGGAAGGCGCGGGCCATCGGGTTGTCCGGGACCACCCCGAGCCCGACCTCGTTGGCGACGAGGACGACGGGCACCGGGGGCACGGCGAGCGATTCTAAGAGAGAGGCCGCCTCCCGGTCGATGTCGCGCCCGGCGTGCATGAGGTTCCCGAGCCAGACGGTGAGGCAGTCGACGAGCATCCCCCCGGACGCCTCCGGCGCGTGCGCGCGGAGGGCGGCCGCGAGGTCGAGGGGCGCCTCCACGGTAGTCCAGCCCACTCCGCGCCGGCGCGCGCGGTGTCGGGCGATCCGCTCCCCCATCTCGTCGTCGATCGCCTCCGCCGTCGCGACGTAGACCGCCCCCGGCCCGGCCACGAGCGACTCCGCGTACGCGCTCTTCCCCGAGCGTGCGCCGCCCAGCACCAGCGTCAGGTGCGGATGCGGCCTCGATTCATCGTTTCCGACCACGGGACTACGGCGCCTCAGTTCCTTCGGCGAGGACGGAAAGGTACCGGTCGTAGACGAACAGACGATTGCGGGACCGGCCGGTCAGCTCACGCGCGATTCCCTGGTCAACCAGGAACTGCATCGCCGAGGCGGCGGTTGGAAACGAGAGCGTCGTGTGAGCGGAAACGTCCGTCAGGGACAGAATCGGACGCTGCTTCAGTGCGTCGTGCACCCGCAGGACCGAGCCTGCACGGCGGCCAGCGCGGCGCTCCGTTTCCGCCCGGTCAGCCGCGAACATCTCGACCAGACGGTGGGACGTGGCGACCGCCCCTTCGGCGGTCGTCCGCACCCCTTCGAGGAAGAAGGCGATCCATGCCTCCCAGTCGCCCGTCCGACGGACGTGGTTCAGCAGGTCGTAGTACTCGCCGCGGCGTTGCTTGAGGTAAAGGCTCAGGTACAGCAGCGGCTGGCGCAGCACACCCGCATCGCAAAGCATGAGGGCGATGAGGAGTCGTCCGACGCGTCCGTTTCCGTCCAGGAAGGGATGGATGGTCTCGAACTGCACGTGGGCCAGTCCCGCCCGAATCAGAACCGGCAGGCCGTCGGTGACGTGGAAGAAGCGCTCGAGCGCCGCCATGCAGTCGGGTACCGCGGTGTGGGGGGGAGGGACGAAGGCGGCGTTTCCGGGTCGCGTGCCGCCGATCCAGTTCTGGGAACGTCGGAAGTCGCCAGGTGACTTGCCGCTGCCTCGCCCGCGCGACAACAGCACCTCGTGCATCTCGCGAATCAGACGGTTGCAGAGCGGAAAGCCTTCCTCGAGGCGGCGCATTCCTTGTTCGAGGGCCGCCACGTAATTCGAGACCTCGACCACGTCCTCGAATGGAACGCCGGGCGCATCGTCCAGCTCGAAGCGCAGGAGGTCCGAGAGCGAAGACTGCGTTCCCTCGATCTGGGAGGAGAGGACCGCCTCCTTGCGCACGTAGGAATAGAGGAAGAACGCTTCGTCGGGGAGGAGCGTGGAGACCGCGTCGAGCCGCCCGAGCGCCAGGGTCGCCGCCTCGAGCGTCCGCTGCATGGACCCTTCCAGCACCAGGGAAGGATCCGGCGGCAGGGGCGCCGGCACGAAGGCGCGAACCGGCTCCCCGCCTGCGTTCGTAATCTCGTATCGGCCGATCTCTCCACGCTGCATGCGGGTTCCCGTTATTCAAGGTTTCTGAATGGCGCGAGCTCTTATTCAAAGTTTACCCTGAAATCTGAATAAGAGGGTCCTGCGCACGCGAACGTACCGGCACGGCGGGCGCGGGCGCGCGGGCGCGGGTGCGTTCCCATTCAAGTTCTTTCAATTAGGAGGATTGTTATTCAAATTTTACCCCGAAATCTGAATAAAGAGACTCCGCGTGTGCGGATGCACCAGCGCGGGCAGGGCGGCGGGCGGCGATTGACAATCTGCGGGACATTCTCTTGAATGGCGTGGTTGCGCGATCGGGTGTCCGCCAGGTGCCTCGCACCGGCGGATGAAACGGGAAGCCGGTGCGCCGGGCGATGAAGCCCGAGCAAGGCCGGCGCTGCCCCCGCAACGGTAGGCGGCTGGAGGGAGCCGCGGGCCACCGCAGGCGAAGCGCTTGGCGGCCGGCGTCTCCTTCGCAAAGACACGTTCCAGCCGCGAGCCCGGAGACCGGCCCGACTCGCGTCCGAAGCGCGGCTTCGTGTTACGGAGGGTGATACGGGCTCGCCGGCGGTGGACCGCCCCGTCCGCGCCGATGGGTTCCTCCCCCGAAGCCGTCGTTGACAAGGCTCTTGGAGGAGACCCGGCATGACCACCCCCACCCTTCCCCGGCAATGGGACGCGTCCGCGGACCGAGCTGCCGGGAACCGGAAGCTCGCGGCCCTCTTCGCCGCGGTCCTTGGCGTCGTGATCGTGTTCGCGGCCGGCTTCGCCCCGAGCGAGACCATGCACAACGCGGCCCACGACACCCGCCACTCGTTCGCCTTCCCCTGCCATTGACACGGGGGAAAGAACCGATGATCCAGCGAATTCTCCTTGCATCCGTCGTCGCCGGGGCGGCGGCCGGGATCGCCCTCACCGCCCTCCAGTCGGTCGGCGTCGCGCCGCTTCTCTTCGCGGCGGAGACCTACGAGACCGGGATCGGGGACCCCGGTCTCCTTCCGCACCGCCACGGCGAGCTCATCCACTCCCACGCCGGAGGGGAGCGTGCCCACGAGCACGACGGCCATGCTCTCGTTCCGGCCGGCGACCGTACGGCGCCGGCGGCGAGCCGCGACGCGCCGGCCGGGATCGGGGACCCCGGTCTCCTCCCGCACCGCCACGGCGAACTCACCCACTCCCACGCCGGGGGGGATCGTCCCCACGAGCACGACGGCCATGCTCTCGCTTCGGCCGGCGACCGGACGGCGCCGGCGGCGGGCGCCGACGCGCCGGCCGGGGCCGGCTCCGGCCACGCCGACGGCCACGACCACGACCACGGCGGCGCATGGGCGCCGCACGACGGCATCGAGCGCACCTTCTGGACCGGCGTCTCGAACGTCGCGACCGCGATCGGATTCGCGCTCCTCGTCGTCGCGATCTTCGCGTGGCGCGGCAGCGCGACCTGGCGCCAGGGCCTCCTCTGGGGCGCGGCCGGCTTCTTCGTCTTCTTCGTGAACCCGGCCATCGGGGTCCGCCCGGAAATCCCGGGAGCGTTCGCGGCGAGCCTCCTCGACCGCCAGCTCTGGTGGCTGCTCGCGGTGGCGTGCTCCGCGGCCGGCGTGGGCCTGCTGATCCTCGCGCCGAGAGCGCTGGCGAAGGTCGCGGGCGCCGCGCTCCTCGTCGTCCCCCATCTCGCGGGCGCACCCCACCCCGAGGTCGAGGGCGGGCTCGCTCCGGGCTCGCTCGCCGACTCGTTCGTCGTCGCGTCCGCGGCCACCAACGCGGCCTTCTGGCTCGTCCTCGGGGTCGTCGCCTCCGTCACGTTCGCCCGGTTCTCGCGGACCTGATCCGGAGCCGTCGTCCCGGTATCCGGTCCCGGAGAACCCCGATCCGTCCGACGACGATGGAAGAGCCGCGCAACGAAGAGGAGGTCAACCGCCGCGCCAACGAGAAGGCGCGCAAGCGCAAGGTGGTCCGCGACCGGATCCTCGCGACCAAGACCGTCGAGAAGGGTCTCCTCATCGTCCACACCGGGAAGGGCAAGGGGAAGTCGACCGCGGCGTTCGGCCTCGTCGCCCGCGCCATCGGCAACGGCATGCGGGCCGGCGTCGTCCAGTACGTCAAGGGCAAGTGGCAGACCGGGGAGCGCACCGTCCTCGAGCGCTTCCCGGACCAGGTCGACATCCGCACCATGGGCGAAGGCTTCACCTGGGAGACCCAGGACCGGGCGCGCGACATCCGGGCCGCCGAGGCCGCGTGGGAGACGTCGAAGGCGATGATCGAGGCGTGCCGGGGCGAGGCCCCGCGCTACGACCTCGTGCTCCTCGACGAGATCAACATCGTCCTTCGCTACGGCTACCTGCCCCTCGACGAGGTCTGCGCGTTCCTCGCCGGGAAGCCGCCCGCCCTTCACGTGGTGGTGACCGGCCGGAACGCGAAGGACGAACTTCTCGACATCGCGGACACGGTCACCGAGATGACCATGGTCAAGCACCACTTCCGGGCCGGGGTCAAGGCCCAGAAGGGCATCGAGTTTTGACTCCGGCCGGCGCGGGGCTAGCTCGCCGCCCACCCGGCCGCCCAGCCGGCGGCGAGGAGGGCCGCGAGGAGCGCAGTGGCGACCGCGTAGTGGCGGAGCGCGGCGCGCACGTCCTTCGACCCGAGGTCGCCCCGCCCCTCGCCCATCCACGCGTCCTCGACCGTGCGACCGCCGTAGCGGCGGGGCCCGGCGACCGAGAAACCGAGCGCACCCGCCATCGCCGCCTCCGGCCAGCCCGCGTTCACCGAGCGGTGGCGGCGCGCGTCCCGGAAGGCGGTGCGAAGGGCGCCGCGCGCGCTCGCGCCGGGCAGGGCGAGGGCGGCACCCGCGAGGAGCGCCGCCGCGAGCCGGGACGGGACCCAGCTCGCCGCGTCGTCCACCCGGGCCGCCACCCGGCCGAACCACCGGTAGCGGGGGTCGCGGTGGCCGATCATGGAGTCGAGGGTGTTGATCGCCTTGTAGGCAAGGAGCCCCGGGAAGCCGAGCAGCAGGTACCAGAAGAGCGGCGCCACCACCCCGTCCGCGAAGTTCTCGGCGAGCGACTCGACGGCCGCACGGGCGACGCCGGGCCCGTCGAGGCTCGCCGGGTCGCGCCCGACGAGGTGGGCGACCGCGGAGCGCGCCTCGGCGAGGCCGGTCTCGAGGCCGCGCGCGACGGCGCCGACGTGGTCGCGAAGTCCGCGAAACGCGATAAACACGCTTGCCGCGACCGCCTCGATGGCGGCGCCCGCCGGCGGGGCGGGGACGGCGGAAGCGAGCGCGTGAACGAGCGCCCCCGCGCCGGCCGCCGCCGC
>JAJDXW010000083.1 GCA_022823045.1 Gammaproteobacteria bacterium | reverse complement strand
GATCACCCGGCCTTCGTCCATCATCACTACTGCAGTGGAGACCTCGCGCACGAAGGCCATCTCGTGAGAGACGATCATCATCGTCATGCCGTCGGCGACAAGCAAGCGGATGGAGTCGAGCACCTCGTTGACAAGTTCGGGGTCCAGCGCCGAGGTGACCTCGTCCAACAGCATGATCTCGGGGTGAAGCGCGAGCGCGCGGGCGATCGCGACGCGCTGCTGCTGCCCGCCCGAGAGCTGTCCGGGCTTGACGTCGAGCTTGTCGCTGAGGCCGACCTTGTCCAGCAGTTGCGCGGCGTGCTCGCGCGCCTGGTCTCCGGACATCTTCAGCACCGTGAGCGGCCCCTCCATCACGTTCCGGATCGCGCTCATGTGGGGGAAGAGGTTGAACTGCTGGAAGATCATGCCGATGTTGCGCCGGACCTTCGGCAGGTCGGTCTTCGGATCGGTGATCTCCACGTCCTCGAGGAAGATCCGGCCCCGGTTGGGCTCTTCGAGCCGGTTGAGGCACCGGAGGAACGTGCTCTTGCCGGAGCCACTCGCGCCGATGATGACCACCACTTCGCCGCGCTCCACCTCCATGGAGACCCCCTTCAACACCTCCAGGGCATCGAAGCTCTTGTGCAGGTCCTCAACGCGAAGCACGACGTCGGCCATGGTCCTTCGGGCTCCTAGCGAGGCTGCGCCTCAGTCCAACGCGACATGTACGAAGCCACCGGATTTCTCGCAAACCCGTGAAGCGCCCAACCTGTAGCAGCCTCGTACGCCTCGTTCAAGAAACCGCTCTCCTGATTTGACTTGTCTCTGACCTTCCGGGGCGCTCGAGGAGTCTGCTCACTCCCGGGTGCGGTACTTGTGATAGAGCCAGTTGACCCCGATCGACTGCGGGAAGGTGATGACGAAGTAGATGAGCGCGCACACGGTGAAGATCTCGACCGGACGGTAGGTGTCCACCGCGAGGAAGCGCGCCTGGTACATGAGCTCCGTTACTCCGATCGCGGACACGAGCGAAGTGTCCTTGAACAGGCTCACCCACATGGTACCGATCGGCGGGATCATGCGGGTGATCGCCTGCGGGATCACGATGCGGCGCATCACTTGAGCTTCGGTCATGCCGAGGGCAAGGCTCGCCTCGGTCTGGCCCCGCCCCACGGAGGTGATCCCGGCGCGGTAGATCTCGGCCATGAACGCGGCGATGTTGAGGCCGAAGGCGACGAGCCCGGAATAGAAGGGGGAGAAGGTGATGCCGGTGAGGAGCGGCAGCACGTAGAACACCCACACGATCTGCATCAGCAGAGGGGTGGTGCGGAACAGCTCGGTATAGCCGTACGCGATGCCGCGAAGCGCCGCCCACGGGCTGAGCCGGGCGAGCGCGATCACCATCCCCAGGATGGCGCCCGCGAGCATGCTGAGGACGGAGAGGGCGATCGTGAGCCCGATGCCGCTCAGCATGATGGGGAAGTTCTCCCACACCACCTCGAAGTGCCACTGGTACTTCATCGTGCCCGCGCCTCCTCAGTCCACCCCGAAGCGCCGGTGGAGGTGGTTGACGATGAATGCCTGCGGGATGGTGAGCGCCATGTAGATGAAGGCGACCACCGTCAGCACCTCGACGGTGCGCAGGGTGAAGGCGGCGAGGGACTGCGCGCTCCACATGAGGTCCTGCAGGGTCACCAGGGAGACGAGAGCGGAGTCCTTGAACAGGGTGATGAACTGGCTCCCCATCGGGGGGAGCATGCGGGTGACCGCCTGGGGCAGCACGATGCGGGTCATGACCTGCCGGGGTGTCATGCCGAGGGCGAGGCCGGCGTGGCGCTGCCCGCTCGCGATGGAGAGGATCCCGGCGCGGTAGATTTCGGCGAGATATGCGCTCGCGTAGAGACTGAGCGAGATCGTGCAGGCGACGAAGGGGGAAACCCGGATGCCGGTCAGGATGGGGAACGCGAAGTAGATCCACACGAGTTGGGCGAGCAGCGGGGTGCTGCGAAAGATGTCGATGTAGACGCTCGCAATCATGCGAAGGACGGCAACCGGCGCCATGCGGACGAGCGCGACCACCAGCCCGAGCACGATCGCGATGACCATCGAGAGCGCGGAGACCTGGACCGTGACGACGGCCCCCTCCATGAGGTAGCCGAAGTGCTGGAAGACGGCGGCGAAGTTCCATTCCACGCTTGCGTCTCTCGCGCGCCCGGCCCGATCAGCCCGGAAGGATCACCGATCGGCGTCCGCTGTCCGGGACATCGGCGACGTTTCCGAGCCGGGGCGGGGGGATCGGCCTCGGTGTGGCGGCGCCGCCCGGCCCGCGCGGCGGAGGCGCGGGCCGGGCGGGCCGGAGCGGAACCGGGCCTGTGATTACTGCTTGATGTACCGCGGGTCGCTGTACTTGATGAGCGACGCGGCGATCTGGTCCTGCATGTCGGCGACGATCGACTCGAGAAAGGCCTTGAACTCCGGGTCGCCGTAGTTGAAGGCCATGCCGATCGGGAAGGGGATGTCGGAGTTGTTGATGCAGTGCTCCGCGCTCTCCGGAATGATCCGTATCTCCGAGTACTCCGCCTCCATGACGAAGGCGAGGGCGTCGTCGATCGGGGCGACGTCGATGCGCTTGGTGAGCACGTCCTCGATCCGGTGGGCACCGCTCACCTGCTGCACGATGCTGTCGATGGTGGCCTCGGTGTACTTGTCGACGATGCCGTGCTCGGTGCCGGTGCCGGTGTAGGTGCCGATGCGAACGCCCGGCTGGTTCATGTCCTCGAAGGTCATGATCGGGCTGTCCTTGAGCACGATGTAGCAGGTGCCGGCCTCGGTCCAGTTGACGAAGTCGACCACCTTGCGGCGCTTCTCCGTCGCGAAGAGCGGGGCGATGGCGATCTCGAACTGATTGCCCTGGATGCCGGCGATGATCACGTCCCAGCCCGAGGAGATCGGAGAGATGCTCACGCCGAGCTCCTCCGCGACCCGCGTGCCGATTTCGAAGGCGGCCCCGAAGTACTCGCTGTTGTTCGGGTCCTGGCCGAGCCACGGGGGAGCGATCGCGACGCCCACCCTCAGCTCTCCGTTGGCCTTGATCTGATCGACGAGGGCGCTCTTGCCCTCCATGGGGACCATGATGTCCGCGGCGGATGCCGATGAGCCGAAGCCGGCGAGGAGCAGGGCGGCAGCAGCCGCGGCGGCGAGTGAAAGTCTGCGGGATACGAGCTTCATACGGGTTCTCCTTTCAGGGGACTGACGGCCCGGAGGATGCCGGAGCCGGGGCGAGGCGCCGCGACCTTCGAGGCTCTTTCGAGACTCCGGGGTCGCGGCCAATGCCATGGACCGCCCCGACCTTTATCACAGTGGGGAGGGGGTATCAAACGAGCGGGGGAGGGGGCAGCGAGCCAATCGGGAAGGAATGTCAGCCCCGTCTTCCCCGGCGGCGGAGCCGGCGCGCCTTCGCTCCGCCCGCGGTCTCGGCATGGAAGAGGTAGAGCCCGCTCGCGATGACGAGGGCCGCTCCCGCGATGACCGCGGGGGCGGGAACGGTACCGAAGACCAGGAATCCGACCAGCGACGCCCAGACCAGGCTGGTGTAGATGAAGGGGGCGACGAGGGTCACCTCGGCGTGTCGGAAAGCCTCGATCATGAAGTACTCGGCGAAGCCGACCAGCACCCCGGCGAGCGCGAGGAGCGCGAGCTGCCGGGCGCTCGGCAGGTCCCAGCCGAAGGCGACGCTCGAGAGCGAGGCGAGGGAGACCACCGCCGCGCCGACGAGGAAGGTCGAGGATGAGGCGTCGTGATGGCTGAGGTGCCGGGTGAGGACCTCTCTCACGCCTCCGCAGAGGGCCGCCCCGAGGGGCAGGAGCAGGAGCCAGGTGAAGTGCGCCGTGCCCGGGCGCGACATCACCACGATCCCCGCAAAGCCCGCGAGCGCGGCGACGGCCCTCCGGGCACTCAGCCCCTCGCCGAGCAGGAGCACCGCCAGCACGAAGGAGAAGAGCGGCGCGGCGAAGAGGATCGCCACCGCATCGGCGAGCGGCAGGTGGCGAAGTCCCAGCACGAAGAGGAGCATTCCGCCCGCGGCGAGGAGCCCGCGGAGAAGCTGGAGGCGTGGCGAGGAGACCCGGAAGGTCAGGCGTCCCTGCTCGCGCCGGACGAGGACCAGGCCGAGGGCGAAGGCCACCCCGGCCCGCAGACACACGATCTCCCCCACCGGCAGCTCGGTCGTGAGCCACTTCACCGTCGCGTCGTTCAAGGTCACCACCAAGGCGGCGGCCACCATGAACGCGATTCCGGCGATCGCCGAGCGGGGGCGGCTCGGGCCTCTCACGAGAGCGCCTGGTCGGAGGTGCCGTGCATCACGCCGCAATCCGGTCGCCGGCGCAGGCGGCCCGGTGCGGGTCCGGACACGGCGCCGCGACGATGCCGAAGGTGGGCCGACAGCATCGCCCCGGAGACGACGCACGCGCAAGAACGGGCCGCAACCGCGCGCGGCCGACCGGGATCGGGGAGAATCTGCGCCCGGGCCTCGCCGGGAAACCGCGTGACGGGGGCGGACGTCGGGCCGCACGGCGCGGGCGCGGCGGCCCGGGTGTGGACAACACGGGCGTACGGAATGGGCGCTTCGAAGTTCGAGCCGGTACCGGGCCGCGGCGCGTGCGGAGCGGCCGCGTACCGCGTCACCGTCGCGGCGCGCGAGCGCTCCTTCTCCAACCCCGTACCCGTAAGGAGAGTGGGCGGCGTCAGCCGCCCTCCGGTGAGGTGAACGGAGCGAAGCCTCGGCCGGCCGCGGGTCACCCGACCCACGACGAGGCGGTGGCGGCCCTCACCGCGCCCGGGGCGGCGTTCGAGCTCGTCACCGAGACCATCGGCGGCATCGAGTACCGCGTCTTCCGGAATCTCCCGGCCTCGCTCCGGGACCTCTACGACCAGGCGCGGCGGGACCACGGCGACAAGGACTTCCTGGTCTGCGAGGACGCGCGCCTCACCTACGCCGAGGCCTGGGACCGGGCGGCCGCCATCGCGCACCAGTTGATCCACCGCTACGGCGTCGCGAAGGGCGACCGGGTGGCGATCGGGATGCGGAACTGCCCGGAGTGGGTCGTCGCATTCATGGCGATCACCTCGTCGGGCGCCATCGCCGTTTCCCTGAACGGCTGGTGGTCCGGCGAGGAGCTCGAGCACGGCCTCAAGGACTGCGGCGCGAGGCTCGTCTTCCTGGACCAGCCGCGCCACGAACGGTTGGCCGATCGCCTTCCCGCGTTGGGCGTCGACACCATCGGCGCGCGCTGGGAGGGCAGCCCGCCGGAGGGCGTCGCCGACTTCGACCGGCTCTGGCGCGACGCCGCGGGCCGGACGATGCCGGACGTCGAGCTGACCCACGACGACGACGTGACGCTCTTCTTCACCTCCGGCACGACCGGCTTTCCCAAGGGAGCCGTGTCGACCCACCGCGCCGTCGTGAGCGCGCTCGCGAGCTGGGGGTTCTACGCCGCCCTGCGAATCGCCACCGGGACGCTCGAAGCGCCCGAAGAAAACCCCGAGTTCCCGCCGTCGGTCCTGCTGCCGGTGCCGCTCTTCCACGTCACCGGCAGCCACATCGGCCTGCTCGCCTCGCTCGGGGTCGGCCGCAAGGTCGTCATGATGCGCAGGTGGGACCCGGAGCAGGCGCTGGACCTCATCGAACGCGAACGCGTCACGTCCTTCCTCGGGGTACCGACGATGATGTGGGAGATACTGCATTCGCCGTCGCTTCCGCGGAGGGACCTCCGCAGCCTCCTCGCGGTGTCCGGCGGAGGCGCACCGATGCCGGGGGGCATGGTGGATCGATTGCAGGTACGGATGCCGAGCCAGCACTGGGCCATCGGCTGGGGCATGACCGAGACCAACGCCGGCGGCACCAGCCATGCGGACGAGGACCTCTTCGCCCGGCCGGAGAGTTGCGGCCGGCCCGCCCCGATCGTCGAGCTCAAGGTGGTCGACGCCGACGGCAACGAGCTTCCGCCGGGCGAAAAGGGCGAGCTCGTCATGAAGTCGCCGACGAACATGCGTTGCTACTGGCGGCAGCCGGAGGCGACGGCGGAGACGATTCGGGACGGGTGGCTTCGCACCGGCGACATCGCGGAGATCGACGAGGAGGGCTACCTCTACATCCGCGACCGCGCGAAGGACATGGTGCTGCGGGGCGGCGAGAACATCTACTCGGCCGAGATCGAGCGCGTGGTGTACCTGCACCCGGCGGTGTTCGAGGCGGCCGCCTTCGGCGTCCCCGACGAGCGCCTGGGCGAGGAGCTGGCGGTGGTAGCGATGCGAAGGCCGGGCGCCGGCCTCGACCCGGCGGCGGTGCGAGCGCACGTCGCCGAACACCTCGCGCGGTTCAAGGTGCCGCGCTACGTGTGGCTGCAGGACGAGCCGCTCCCCCGCGGTGCCACCGGCAAGATCGACAAGCGCGCCCTCCGCGACCGGATGCTGCGCGAGGCCGCGGTCGGCCGCAGCTCGGATTAGGGCGTGTTCACGCCAATCGGCCAAGAAACGCACCAGATTCGAATGACGCTTGACGACCCCGATTTCCCGGTGGTCGGGTAGAGTACGGCCCTCGATTGCCACCGGAGCCGGAGCCGGCCGCCATGGAGCTCGCATCCACCGTCCACGACGCCCCCGACTTCGCCGCCGTCCAGGAGCTCTTCCACAGCCGCGGCTGGACGGACGGGCTTCCCGTCGTCCCCCCCACCGAGGACGCGGTCGCGGCCTGCCTCGAAGCGGCACTGATGCCCCCCGAGCACGTCATCGGCGTCGAGCCGGTCCGCGGCCGCGCGGTGACGGCCGAGAAGGTCGCGGTCAACGCGGTGATGGCGGGCGGGCTCCCGCTCCACTTCCCGGTCATCGTGACGGCCCTCTCCGCCATGCTCCGCGACGAGTTCTCCGTCCACGGGGCGACCGCGAGCACCGGGGGCTGCGCCGTGTTCATCGTCATCAACGGCGACGAGCGCCTCCGGCTCGGCATGGACGGGACGTTCAACGCCCTCGGCAACAGCGACCGGGCGAGCGCGGTCGTCGGGCGCGCCGTTCGCCTTTGCCTCATCAACCTCTTCGACGTCCGCCCGGGCGGCATCGACCGCTCGACCCTCGGGCATCCCGGGAAGTTCAGCTTCTGCATCGCCGAGGACGAGGAAGGGTCCCCGTGGGAGCCGCTCGCGGCGGCGCGCGGGGTGCCGGACGGCGCCTCCGCGGTGACGGTGATGGCGGCGGGGGCGCCCCGCCAGATCATGAACGAGTGGACTACCGAGCCCGAGGAGATCCTCGAGACCTTCGCGGCGGAGATCCGGGGCAACATGCGCCAGTACTCGATCTGGCCCGGGAACTACGCGATCGTCATGCCGCCGCAGCTCCGGGACCACTTCGCGGCCGCCGGCTGGTCGCGCGCGGACGTGCAGGCGCGCCTCTTCGAACGGGCCCGCATCCACCGCCGCGAATGGGCGACGGTCGGCAAGGGCGAGGCCGTGGGCGAGCGCGGCGACCGCGAGTACCGCGCCCTCCCGGGCCCCGATCACCTCCTGCTCGTCGCGGCCGGCGGGCCGGCGGGCGGGTTCGGGGCGGTCATCCCGCCCTGGCTCGGCGACAAGAGCCGGGCGGTGACCCTCGCGGTCGGGGCGTGCCTCGACTGCGAACCGCCGCCGGCGGACGCGGATTAGGATGCGGATGCGGACGAGAATGAGAACGAGGAGGATGACGGAATGACCCTGCGCGTGCTCGATCCGACCTTCGAGGAGGGCGCGGCCGGCTTCGCCCTCGCCCCCCGGCTCGCGGGGCTCGAGGGCGCCACCGTCGGCATCATCTCGAACGGAAAGAAGGGGACCGCCCCGTTCTTCGCCCACCTCGCGAACCTCCTTCGCACCCGGTACGGGGCGGCGGAGGTGGTGCTCCGGACCAAGAAGAGCTTCAGCGCCCCGGCCGAGCCCGCGCTCATGGAGGAGGCGGCGGAGTGGAGCGCGGCGATCGCCGGGGTCGGGGACTGAGGGAGCTGCTCGTCGTGCAGTCTGCACGACGCGATCCTCACCGAGCGGCGCGGGGTTCCCGCGATCGGGATCATGACCGACCGGTTCGTGAGCGCGGCGGACGAGATGCGGCGGGTGCTCGGCGTCCCCGACTACCCCTTCGCGGTGATGGAGCACCCAATCAGCAGCGCCTCGGACGCGGCGCTCGAGCGGCAGGCGGAAGCGGTCCTCGAGCGGAGCCTCGGGCTCCTCCTTCGCGCCTGACGCCACCCGCCCATCGCCCCCCGGCCGCCCCTGCACGCACACCGCCCGGTGACCGCCGACCCTCGCGCGCCACGCGCCGCCCACCGTCCCCGGCCCCGCCCGTGAGAATCGACTCCCGCCCGGAGGCGGCGGCGCACCTCGACCGGATGGAGGCCGAGGCGGCACGCTTCGAGCCCCGTCTCGGCGACCACCACACCGCGTGGCGCCGCTGGGGCGAGGCGGGGCCGGCCGTGGTGCTTCTCAACGGCGGGACCGGGTCCTGGATGCACTGGGTGCGGAACATCCCCGCCCTCCGGGACCGCTACCGGGTGTTCGCGGCCGACCTCCCCGGGATGGGCGACTCCGGCCTCCCCCCGGTGATGGAGCCGGTCGAGGACCTGGTTCGCATCAGCGGCACGATCATCGCCTCCGGCGTCGAGGGGCTGCTCGGGCGCGCGGAGCCCGTGCACATCGTCGGCTTCTCCTTCGGCTCGATGGTGGGGGCGCACGCCGCGGCCCGGCTCGGGACCCAGGTCGCGACGTTCACGATGGTCGGGGCCTCCGGGCTCGGGCTCGACTTCGCCGGGCCCGGTCGGCTCCGCAGGCCGGAGCCGGAGATGACGGAGGACGAGCTGCGGGAGAAGGTGCACCGGCACAACATGGTGACCCTCCTCTTCGCGGACGCCGCGAACGCGGACGAGCTTGCCCTGGAGGCGCAGGTCCGGAACGCGGGGAAGATCCGCATCCGATCCCACACCTCGGCGGTGACGTCGATCCTCCTCGAGGCGCTACCCGCGATCCGCGCCCGCCTCGGCGCGGTCTGGGGGGGACGGGACCCGTTCCTCCCCGCCCGCGACGAGCGCGAGGCGCTGCTCCGGCGATTCGACCCCGACCTCCCCATCGAAATCGTCGAGGGGGCCGGCCACTGGGTCCCCTACGAGGGGGCGGAGGCGTTCAACCGCTGCCTCCTCGCCCTCCTCAACCGCGGCGAGGGTGCGCCTACTTCGGCCTGACGCTCGACTCGAAGAACGGCGCGTTCACCATCAGCTTGTTCTCCTGGGCGATGAGCCAGCCGGCCTCGGCGCTCGCCGCGAGGTACTTCTGCCAGTCCGGGTCCGCCATCATCGCCGCCCGCTTCGTCTCCCGGTCCCCCGCGTTCTCGTAGACCCAGATGTGGACGTACTTGTTCGGATCGCCCGTCTCGCAGGCGCCGTAGAAGAGCGGCTCGCCGAGATTGCGCCGCTGGGGCTCCCAGCCCATCTCCTCGTAGAGCTCCATCTGCTTGCGGATGCTGCCGGGACGGCAGGTGTAGGTGCGGACGTCGAACAGCATGTCGGTCTCCTCGAAGCGGTCAGTTGGACGGGAAGCACGCGCCGGGGTCGCGGTCCGGTCGGCGACCGGATTCCGGGCCGCCACGTTCATTGTGCGCGAGCCTCGCGGGCCACGCCAACGAGCGCGCGCCGATTGACGCCGCCGCGGGATGGTCCGGCCCTCGGACGGACCACCGTTCGCGATGAAGAACCACCAGGAGCGGACCGATTCCCCTCCTGAGCGCGAGCGCGACTGCGACCGGGCTCGTGGGCCGGGACCCCTCGTTCAGGCTCGCTTCTCGTGGGACGAGACTGCGAGCGAGTGGCCGCGGAAATTGCTTTGGGATAAGTTGGCGCGCTCGCATCCGACTGGCGCAGGGCTTCTCGTTCAGCGGTCCCGCGGTCGTCGAGGCAGCCGGCGGCACGACGTTGGTCCCGCCGAGCTGACGGGTCACGATGCCCGCATCGGGAGGTCCGGACCGCCGGAGGCGAGCCGGTCCGTCCGATTGTCCCGGTGACCGGTTGACCCGAGTCACTCATATCACGGCTTGCCGCGAGCAAACGAGAACGAAAGGGGAGATGGAGCCATGCCAACCGGTGCAAACCTGCCGAGCGTCGAACAGGTGCTCGATATCGCGGAGGACTTCGGCCTCGAGCTGACCGCGGACGAAGCCAACAGCTACTGCAACCTCCTGCGGGGGGCGATCAAGAGCTACCGCCGCCTCGACGAGATGGTGGAGTACCGACCGCCGGTCAGGTACCCGCGCACGGTCGGCCACCGGCCGGAAGCGAAGGACAACCCCTTCAATGGCTGGTACTGGCGTTGCGAGATCGAGGGCGCGCCCGAGGGACCGCTCTCCGGCAAGACGGTCGGGGTCAAGGATGCGATCTGTGTGGCGGGGGTGCCGATGATGAACGGAAGCCGGGTCCTCGAAGGGTTCATCCCCGACGTCGATGCGACCGTCGTCACCCGCCTCCTCGACGCGGGCGCCACCATCCTGGGAAAGACGAGCGCCGAGGACTGCTCCTTCTCGGGCGCGGGCCACACCTGCGCGCTCGGCCCGGTGCGGAACCCGCGCAAGCCGACCCATGCCCCCGGGGCGTCCTCGAACGGGAGCGCGGTCGTCCTCGCGACCGGGCAGGTCGACATGGCGCTCGGGGGCGACCAGGGCGGGTCCATCCGGATCCCGGCCGCCTGGAGCGGCGTGGTCGGCCACAAGCCCACCTACGGCCTCGTCCCGTACACCGGCTGCATGATGATCGAGATGACCCTCGATCACTGCGGCCCCATGACGAACACGGTGGAGGACACGGCCCTGATGCTGTCGGCCATCGCGGGCCCGGACCCGCTCGATCCGAGGCAGCGGGGCGTCATACCCGCGGACTACGTGCGCGACTACACCCCGGCCATCGGCCGGGGAGTCGCCGGCATGCGAATCGGCCTCGTGAAGGAAGGCTTCGACCAGGATCCGTGGGAAGACCTCGGCCTGCCGGGGAGCGAGGAGGTGGTGGACGCAAAGGTCCGTGCGGCCGCGGATCGGCTGCGCGAGCAGGGGGCCACGGTCGAGGAAGTCTCGATCCCGATGCACGTCGACGGGGCATACATCTTCACCGCCATCATCCGCGAGGGCGCCACCGAGTTCATGGTGAAGGGCAACAACACGGGGTCGAACTGGCAGGGCTTCTACAACACGCGCATGCTGGACGCGGTGGCCCGCGGGGTGGCGGCGCGCCCCAACGACCTGCCCGTGACCGTAAAGACGGTGATGCTGATGGGCGAGTACATGAAGCGCTACTACCACGGCCGCTACTACGCCAAGGCGCAGAACCTGCGCCCGGCCCTGGTCAAGGCCTACGACGACGCGCTCGCCGAGTACGACGTCCTGGTGATGCCGACGATCCCGTTCCGCGCGACGCCGATCCCGCCGCCGGACTGCTCCATCGAGGACACGATGGGCTACGCCCTCAACATGACGAACAACACGGCGCAGTTCGACGCGACGGGCCATCCCTCGATCAGCGTGCCGTGCGGCATGGAGGACGACCTGCCGATCGGCATGATGATCACCGGCCGGCACTTCGACGACCTCACGGTGCTGCGGGTCGCCGATGCAGTGGAGAAGTCGGGCGACTGGATGAGCCTGTAGCGCATCGCCGGCACGCTGGTCGCGACTCGCGGGGGTTGTTCATCAGCGAGCGCCCGATCGCGAGCATCTGCTGCTCGCCGCCGCTCGGGTTCTTCGCCCGCGGGGCCGCCCGCTCGGGGTCGGCCGGCTCGTGCGCCCGGAGGTCCCGGCCCGCCGGATCGTCGCGTCGGACAGGGGCGCAATTTGACGCGCGCCGCGCCCGCTCCCTACCATGCGGGAGCGGCGAGCGGCAGGCTCGTCGCCCATCGAGCGGGAGATGACCGCGCCTCACGGCCCGTTTGCCGTCCGGCGGGGAGCCCGAAGCGGCTCCTCCAGGAGAGGCAGGATGCCATTTTTCCGGGCGACTCTCGCCAGGGCAACCACCGGGAGGGGAGATAGGGATGAAACGTTCACCATACGCGGCCGGCACGGCCGCTGCCGTGCTCGCGGCCGCCTGGATGTACGCGGTACCCGCGAGCGCCGAGACCGGGGTCACCGACGACACCATCAAGATCGGCGCCCTCGGGGTGCTGACCGGACCCAACGCCAAGTTCGGCGACACCATCTACAACGGCGTCGAGGCAGTCTACAAGGAAGCCAACGCGGCGGGCGGGATCCACGGCCGCATGATCGAGTACGTCCGCGAGGACGACCGCTGCCAGGCGTCCGAGGCGGTCGGCGCGGCCAAGAAGCTCATCCACCAGCACGAGGTGTTCATGATCCACGGCGGCGCCTGCTCCAACGCGAGCCTCGCCGCGAAGCCCGAGATCGAGGCCGCCGACGTTCCGTGGGTCATCACCGCGTCCACCGCCTCCTCCCTCACCGACCCGGTGCACCCCCGGATCTTCACCACCATGCTCGCGGGATGGATGGAGAGCTACGCGCAGGTGCAGTACGCGATCGACCTCGGCATGAAGCGGATCGCCATCGTCGCCCAGCATGACAACTGGGGCCGGAGCCGCTACGACCCGCTCATCGAGGCATTCAAGCTCCAGGGCATCGAGCCGGTGGCGGACGAGGAAATCGCCCCCGATCCGAGCGACGGGACGCCGCAGGCGCTCCGCCTCCAGGCCGCGGACGCCGACGCCGTCATCCTCATCCTGTTCCCGAAGGCGGCGGCGGTGATGCTCCGCGACATGTACAAGATCGGCTACACCCCGTTCCTCATCGGCGGTTCGACGGTGGGCGACGTCGGGGTGTTCGCCGCGAACGTCGGCATCCCGGGGGCGGCGGACAAGCTCCACGCCGTCTCCACCATCGGATACACCGCGGACGATCCGGCCATGGCCGAGTGGAAGGCCAAGGTGGAAGCCGCGTTCCCGAACGACACGTTCAACATCTACCACATGTTCGGGATCGCGAGCGGCCAGTTCGTGGTGGAGGCGCTCAGGAAGGCGGGCCGGGACCTCACCCGCGAGTCGGTGAGCCAGGCAATGAACGACATCTCGGTCGAGACCGACCCGTACGCGGGGCCAATCACGTGCACGCCGACCAACCACCAGTGCCACAACAACGCGGCGTGGTTCGGCCTTGTGGACGGGGCCACCAAGCGGGTCGGGGTGACCGCGGTCACCCGCTGAGGGCCCGGTTCGCCGCCGCCGCGCCCGACGGAAGCATTGGACGTGAGGCGTCCGCCCCCCGCCTCGGGGGGCGCCGCCGCCCGGGAGCGCGGGCGCCTTGCCCGCGCCGAACCCGGGGGCTTCCGGCCGCGCGCGGGCTGCCGGAAGCTCGCGCTCCGAGGTGGCCCCGTGAAGCCGCGAGACTGGGCCGAGAATCGTGCGTGATCCGGTTTGCCGTTGCGGCGGTCGTCGTGGCCGGTAACACAAGCGCTCGCGCTCCCACCACCGGCACAGGCTCCGAGGCCATCTGATGTTCGCCTATCTCATCGCCAGCGGCATATCGACCGGCGCGCTCTACGCGATGGTCGCGATCGGCCTCGTGCTCGTGTACCGCTCGACCGGCCACATCAACTTCTCGCACGGCGAGCTCTTCATGTTCGGGGGGTTCATCGCCTACACGTTCTTCGTCATCCTCGGCGCCCCCTACTTCCTCTCCCTCGTCGTCGCGGTGATCGGGGGGTTCGCGCTCGGGGTCCTCTGCGACCGCACCGTGTACCGGCCCCTCATCAAGGCCCCCGCCCTCACGATGGTCCTCGCGACGGTCGGCTTCTCGTTCCTCATCAAGGGGGTCGCCCGCTTCTTCTGGGGCGCCCGGGAAGGGGGAGACTACGTCGCGTTCCCCGCCGCGGTGGACCCCACCCCGATCCCGGTCGGCGGGATCATGGTGTTCCCGCAGCAGCTCCTCGTGCTCGGGGGCGCGTTCTTCTTCGTGGTCGTCTTCACCATCTTCTTCCGGCGCACCCGCTGGGGGAAGATGATGCAGGCGACGGCGGAGAACGCGACGGCCGCGTTCCTCTCCGGGATCCGGGTCGAGCGGGTCTACACCATGACCTGGGGGACGGGGGCGTGCATCGCGAGCGCGGCCGCGGTGCTGATGGCCCCCCTCACCCTCCTCTCGCCGGACGTCGGCTTCAACCTCCTCCTGCGGGCGTTCGCGGCCACGGTGCTCGGCGGGCTCGGGAGCATGCCGGGGGCGATCATCGGAGGCTTCCTCGTCGGCATCATCGAGTCGCTCGCCGGGGGGTACATCCACACCGGCCTCCAGGAGGTCTCCGCGTTCATCATCATCATCGTGGTGCTCGTGTTCCGGCCGGCGGGCCTCTTCGGCATCCGCAAGCTCCGCGAGACCTGAAGCGAGGCGCGCGCCGACGATGCTGCGGATCTTCTCGCGCCGGAACGTGGTGGCGGCCGGCCTCGTCTTCTTCGCGGTGCTCCCCTTCGTCGCGAACCCCTACGTCATCTTCATCGGCAACCTCGCCCTCATGTACATCCTGCTCTCGGTCGGGCTCAACATGCTGCTCGGCTACGCGGGCCAGCTCGCCTTCGCCCACGCGGCCCTGTTCGGGGTCGGGGCGTACACGACGGGGCTCCTCAAGCTCGAGTTCGACCTCCACTACGGGCTCGCCCTCGTCGCGGGGGTGGTCCTCGCGACGGTGACCGGGGTCGCGGTGGCGATGCCCGCGCTCCGGCTCCGGGGGCTCTACCTCGCGCTCGCCACCGTCGCCTTCGCGCAGGCGACCCTGTGGGTGTTCATGCACTGGAACTCGGTCACCTACGGCGGGGCCGGGTTCCGCGTCCCGCCCCTCGACTTCAAGCCCTTCACCGCGCGGGCCGACATCGGGGTCTACGTGCTCTCGTACGTCATCGTGCTCGCGGGCATTCCGCTCGGGTGGAACCTGCTCCGCTCGCGGGTGGGGCGCGCGTGGGTCGCGATCCGCGAGAGCGAGGTGGCCGCGGAGTCGCTCGGGATCGACATCACCCGCTACAAGACCATCGCCTACGCGGTGAGCGCGATGTACGCGGGGGCCGCGGGCGGGCTCTTCGCGGGGATGCTCGGCATCGTGACCCCGGAGTCGTTCGACCTCTTCCAGGTGATCGTCCACTTCTGCATGGTGATCGTCGGCGGGCTCGGCTCGATCTGGGGCGGGGTCCTCGGCGCGGTGGGCCTGGTGTACCTCCAGGAGGTGCTGCGGGCGTTCCGGCACCTCCAGGAGATCGCCTTCGGGGGCCTCATCCTGTTCACCGTGCTCGTCATCCCGGGGGGCGCCGTCTCGCTCCTCAAGCGCTACGTGCCGGGATGGAAGGAGCCGCTTCGCCGCACGGAGCACGACGAGTGAGACGGCGGCTTCCGGCGGGGGAGATCGGCGTCCGGCCGCGCACGGCGGAGAACCGCGGGTGAGCAAGCTTCGAGCGAGTGACATCTCGATCTCGTTCGGCGGTCTCCGGGCTCTCGACTCGGTGGGGATCGAGGTGGAGCCGGGGGAGATCCGGGGCATCATCGGTCCCAACGGGGCGGGGAAGACGACGCTCCTCAACGTGATCTGCGGCATCGACGCGCCCGACTCCGGGACGGTGTGGCTGGACGGAGAGTCCATCAATGGGCTCAAGACGAGCCAGATCGCGGACCGCGGCATCGGGCGCACCTTCCAGACCACGAAGCTCTTCAAGGGCATGACGGTCCTCGAGAACGTCATGACGGGGCTCCACGGGAAGATGCGGGCGAGCCCGTTCGCGGCCGCGTTCAGCTTCCGGCGCGTGCTCCGCGAGGAGGCGGAGGCGGCCCGGCGAGCGCGCGAGGTGCTCGAGTTCGTGCGGATGATCGACTTCGCCGACGAGGAGGCGACCGCGCTCTCCTTCGGCCAGCAGCGGCTGGTCGAGATCGCGCGCGCGCTGGTGAGCGAGCCCGAGGTGCTGCTCCTCGACGAGCCCGCGGTGGGCCTCAGCCTGACGCGGGTCGCCGAGGTGGACGAGCTGCTCCGGCGGATCCGGCGCGAGCGCGGGGTCACCATCGTGATGATCGAGCACGTGATCCGCCTCGTCATGGGGGTCTGCGACCGGATCACGGTGCTCAACGGGGGGCGCAGGATTGCGGACGGAACGGCCGAGGAGGTCATGGCCGACGCGGAGGTCGCGGAAGCGTATCTCGGAGCGGACCTCGATGATTGAGGTCAAGAATCCCGGCGTCCGGTGCGACGTGATCCGGCTCGAAGCGAAGCCCGATGCTCAAGGTTGAACATCTCAGCGTCTGGTACGACGTCACGGAGGTGATCCGCGACGTGACGTTCGAGGTCCCGGAGAACGACGTGGTGGCTCTCCTCGGCGGAAACGGAGCGGGCAAGACCACGATCCTCAATACCCTGAGCGGGCTCCTCGCCCCGCGCGCGGGAACGATCACCGTCGACGGGAACGTGGTGAAGGGATGGCACCCCCAGACAATCGTCAAGGCGGGGATGGTGCAGGTGCCGCAGGGGCGCTTCGTGTGGCCCGGCATGAGCGTCGAGGACAACCTCGCGCTCGGGGCGATTACGCGGCCGCGGAGCGACCGGGAGGCGATCGCGGCGGACATGGACGAGGTGTTCGACATGTTCCCGGTGCTGAAGGAGCGCCGCCGCGGCTTCGCCGCGAGCCTCTCCGGCGGCGAGCAGCAGATGCTCGCCATCGGGCGGGCCCTCATGGCCCGGCCGCGGCTGCTCCTCATGGACGAGCCCTCGCACGGGCTCTCGCCCCTCATGGTCCGCCAGATGGTGGTCGCGATTCGGCGGCTCCACGAGCGCGGGATGACCATCCTCCTCGTCGAGCAGAATGTGGGGGTGGCGGCGGCGGTCTCGAAGCTCGCCTACGTGCTGGTGAATGGGGAGATCGAGTTCTCGACCCCCGGGGCCGAGCTCGCCGACAACCCGGACATCCTCCGGAGCTACCTCGGCGGTGGGCGGTATTGAGCGCGGAGCTCCGTAGCCTCGCAGGTCGGATTACGCCCTCGGCCAATCCGACCTAAAGGGTGGCGGAACGCCCTGAGCGAACACGAACGAGATGGGAGGGAGGACTTCGATGGCGCAAACGAGTGACGGCGGCGGCACGGTATCCGCCGATGCCTACACCGCGATCCAGAACCTCTACGCGCGCTACAACTGGTGCAGCGACACCGGCGACGCCGATGGCTACGCGGCGTGCTTCACCGAGGACGGCGAGCTCTCCCTGCCCGGGATCGGGCTCGCCATCCGGGGCCGCGAGAACCTCCGCGAGTTCAAGCGCCAGGATAAGGCGCGGCGCGGGGATCGGATCCGCCGGCACTGGAACAGCGGCCTCTGGCTCGAGGCGGCGGGCGACGACACCATGCGGGGACGGTGCTACCTCCACGGCTATGACGGGACGCCGGGGGAGGCGCCGGTCCTGAGCGACATCGGGGCCTACGACGACACCATCGTCCGCCGGGGAGGCGAATGGCGGTTCGCGCGGCGGGTCATCACCATGGACCACAGCGCATTCCGGCCGCCGTCGGAATCGTGACGAGCATCCTGAGGAGCGAGGCATTGGACCACGACATCACGAGCCTTTCGGCCGCGCGCCTTGCGCGGAAGGTCGCGGACCGCGCGGTGAGCGCCCGCGAGGTAGCCTTGGCGACGCTCGCCCGGGTGGACGCCGTCAACCCGACCCTGAACGCGATCTGCACTCTCAACGAGGCGGCCCTCGACGAGGCGGACGCGGTCGATCGGCGGCTCGCGGGCGGCGCGGCGGCGCGCCCCCTCGAAGGGGTGCCGGTGGTCGTCAAGGACAACATCTTCACCCGGGGGATCCGGACGACGTTCGGCTCGAAGATCCTCGAGCACGACGTCCCGGAAGAGGACTCCCTGTGCGTCGCGCGCCTGCGGGCGGCGGGCGCGGTCGTGCTCGGGAAGAGCAACACCCCCGAGTTCGCCCACGACGTGAACACGACGAACCCCGTATTCGGCACCACCCGCAATCCCTGGGACGTCAACCGCACCGCGGGCGGCTCGAGCGGAGGCACGGGCTCGGCGGTCGCGGGACGGCTCGCACCCGCGGGGCTCGGCACCGATCTCGGCGGCTCGATCCGGATCCCTTCGTCCTTCAACGGGCTCGCCGGGATCCGTCCGGCTCCGGGGAGGGTCGCGTTCTACCCGACCGAATACGGCTGGGACACCCTGGTCGCCCACGTCCAGGGTCCGATGGCCCGGACGGTGGAGGACGTCGGCCTGCTGCTCGATGTGCTCGCGGGGCCCGACGACCGCGATCCGATGTCGTTGCCCGCACAGGGGCTCGACTTCGCGGCCGCCGCGAGGGGGCCGGCAGACCCCGCGGACCTTGCCGGGACGCGGCTCGCCCTCAGCATCGACCTCGAGGGGCTCGTGCCCGTCGAGCCCGAGACCGAGGCGCTCGTGCGGGGCGCGGCCCGCGACCTCGCGGCGCTTGGCTGCGAGGTCACCGAGACCTTCTTCGACAATTCGACCCTCGCCGAGATCGTCTTCGGCACGCGCGGCTTCGGGATGATCGCGCGCTACACCGAGCGCTACGAACGCCACCGCGACGTCATGACTCCGCCGCTCCTCAACCAGATCGAGACGGCGATGGACGTGGACGTGCAGGCGATCGCGAAAGCCGAGCGGCTGCGGACGGACTACTGGCACCGGGTGCGGGCGCTCCTCGAGCGCCACGACTTCATCATCACCCCCGCCGTCGGCGCCCCCGCGTTCCGCCTCGACCAGCCCCTTCCCGATGAGGTCGGGGGCCGCAAGGTCGAGCGCTACTTCGACATCTTCCTCACCGCGTACACGTTCTCGGTGACCGGCCTGCCCGCGATGTCGATCCCCTGCGGCTTCACGAGCGAGGGCCTGCCGGTTGGCCTCCAGGTCGTCGGGCCGAGGCTTCGCGAGGATCTCGTCCTCCGGTTCGCGGCCCGGTTCGCGGCCGCCCACCCCGAGCATTACCGCGTCCCGGAGGTGGACCTCGAGGCGGCGAAGCCCGTCGAGGAGGCGTTCGCGAGCCCGGGCCTCGTGGTGCGCTAGGAGTCTGCGCCGCAGGAACCGGTGAGATAATTGTCAGGCGGAAGTAGAGGGAGGGTGTTGGATGTCGACGACGTTTCGCCCCTATGAGCCGGATCAGATGCTGCTGCTGGCGCCGGACGTGCGCGCTTGGCTGCCC
>JAJDXW010000373.1 GCA_022823045.1 Gammaproteobacteria bacterium | reverse complement strand
GTGGATGACGAGCAGCACGAGATCTGGGTGATCTTCGAGGGAACCGCGACGGAGGTCAGGATGGGGAGGCTCACCCCGCTCGAGATCGCCCCGACGAGCACCGGAACCCCCTCGATGTCGACCAGGCTCTTGGCCGCGTCGACGCCCACCGTCGACTGGCCCTGGGTGTCGCGAAGCATGTACTCGACCTTGCAGCCCTTGACCCCGCCCGCGTCGTTGAAGACGTCCACCGCGAACTGCCCGGTGTCCGCGATGCGTTCGCCGACGAGACCCATGGGGCCGCTCACCGGCAGCACCACGCCGAGCTTGATCGTGCAGTCCGCGGCCGCGGCGGGACCGCTGCCGGCGACGGCGAGCGCGGCCGCCGCCGCGGCAAGGACGAGACCGTTTCGGAGGATGTTCATGCTGTCGCTCCTCGTTCGTGAATTTCGGAAACCCGTGCATCGTATCGTGCCGGAGGCCGGCACGGAAACCTCGTCCGTCCCGCGGCCGGCTTCAGGGACGGACGTGCCGCGAGACGTGCTCTTCCTCGCCGATGAGGCCCCGGGGCCGGAAGAGCAGCATCGCGACCAGCACGACCCCGATCAGCACCGCCTGGAGGGCCCCCGACTGGGCCATCATGTCGGGGGGCACCACCTTCGAGATGATGAAGCCGCTCGTGGTCCAGATGGCCCACACGAGCACCGCCCCGAGCAGCGCCCCCCGGTTGTTGGCGCTCCCCCCCACAATCAGCATGGTCCAGATCTGGAAGGTCAGGATCGGCTTGAAATCGAAGGGGCTCACGTAACCGATGAAGCCCACGTAGAGCCCCCCCGCGAGGCCCATGATCGCGCTCCCGAGAATGAACGCCTCCAGGCGGATCCGGACCGGGTTCTTGCCAAGCGACGCGGCGGCCGTCTCGTCCTCGCGGATCGCCTTCAGGGTCCGCCCCCACGGCGACTGCACGAGCCGCCCGAGGCCCGCGTAGGCGAGTCCGGCCGCGGCGAGGACGATGCCGAGGTAGAGAACGTTGCGGGCGAGCGGACCGTCGGCGAGACCCGCGGCAGGGTTCGGGATCCCGATGAGGCCAAGGGTTCCGCCGGTCAGGTACTCCCAGTTGAGGGCGACGAGCTGGATGGAGATCGCGATCCCGAAGGTGGCGACGGCGAGGTACTCCTCGCGAAGCCGGAGGGTCGCGACGCCGACGACGGCAGCGGCCGCGCCGGCCGCGACCATCCCTCCCGCGAGCCCGACCACGAAGGGAAGCTCGAACCCGCCCGCCACCGCGTCACGCGAAGGCCCGATCAGGATCGCGGTGGCGTAGCCGCCGACGGCCATGAACCCCGCGACCCCGGCGTTGAAGAGGCCCGTGAACCCCCATTGGAGGTTGAGTCCGAGCACCGCGACCCCGAGGATGAGGGCGATGACGAGGAAGAACACGAGGTAGGAGACGACACCGATCATCGCGGCTCGCCGAAGAGCCCCTGGGGCCGGAAGTAGAGGACGGCGAGGATGAGCAGGAAGGGCACCGCCGGCTTGTAGCTCGACGGGATCACCATCACGGACAGGTTCTCGGCGAGCCCGACGACGAGCCCCCCGATGACCGCGCCGTAGAGGCTCCCGGTCCCCCCGAGAATCGCGGCCGCGAAGAGGGGCAGGATCAGGCTGAAGCCGAGCTCGGGGCGGAGCTGCACGGTGAGCCCGTAGAGCACCCCGGCGACCGCGGCGCCGCTCGCGCCGATGATCCAGGTCCAGCGGACGATGGCGTCGACGTCCACCCCGCTCGCCCGCGCGAGGGACGGGTTCTCGGCCACCGCCCGCATGTGGACCCCGGTCCGGCTGCGGGTCATGAAGAGGTGCAGGACCACCACCAGCACCGCGGTGAGGCCGAGCACGAAGATCTGGTCCGGCATCACCCGGACCGCGCCAACCCGGACCGCGATCTGGAGCTCGTTCGAGTAGTAGAAGGGATCGGGTCCGAACCCCAGGAGGATGACGTTGCGTACGAGGAGCGCAACCCCGAACGAGGCGAAGACGAGGGTCATGTGCCCGGCGTGGCCGCGAAGCCGGGCGAAGACCACCCGGTCGAGGAGCAGGGCGACGGCGGCGGTGAGCCCCCCCGCGAGCACCGCCGCGACCACCAGCGACCAGCCGAACGAGAAGGGGCCGATGGGCCCGCCGAGGGTTTCGTCCATCGCCAGGAAGAAGCCGACGAAGACGAGCGCGGAGTAGGCCCCCCAGGTGAGGAGCTCGGAGTGGGCGAAGTTCGCGAAGCGGAGGATCCGCATGGTGAGGGAGAGGCCGATCGCGCCGAGCGAGATGATCGCCCCGCTCAGGATCCCGTCCGCGACGTGCTGGAGGAACATCAGCCGCCCGCCTCCGCCTCCGGGTCGCTGCCGCCCTCCCGCCGGCCGAGGAACACCGCTCCGAGATCGGCGTTCGCGGCGATCACCGGCGCCTCCCCCTCGAGCCGGTTGCGGCCCTCGACCAGCACGTAGCCACGATCCGAGACCCCGAGGGCGGCGCGCGCGTTCTGCTCGACCATGAGCACCGCGACCCCTCCCGCTGCGAGCCCCCTCACGAGATCGAGGACCTCCGTGGCCACCCGCGGGGCGAGCCCGGCCGTCGGCTCGTCGAGGAGGATCAGCTCCGGTTCGGGAACGAGGGCCCGCGCGAGCGCGAGCATCTGGCGCTGGCCGCCGGAGAG
>JAJDXW010000252.1 GCA_022823045.1 Gammaproteobacteria bacterium | reverse complement strand
ATACTGGGCGTGCATACCCTTGCCGTCGCGCCGGCCTGGACCCCGGCCGCGGCGCGCGGATTCCTGCCGTGGCTCAAGGAGCACGGCGTCGGCCTGATGGAGGTGCCGCTCCTTCGGCCGGAGGAGATCGACGTCGCGGGGACCCGCGCGGTGGCCCGGGAGTTCGACATCCAGCTCTCCTGCTCCCTCGGCCTCCCGGCTTCGATCGACTCGACCGGAGACCCCGACGCCGCGATCGCCTTCCTGACCCGTGCCCTCGAGGTCACCGCCGGCATCGAGGCCATGGCGCTCACCGGGGTGACCTACAGCACGATCGGAAGGACCTCCGGGGCGCCTCCGACCGCGCGCGAGCGCGACGCGGTCGCGCGGGTCGTGGAAGGGGGCGCGCGGGCGGCCCGGGCACGGGGCCTCAAGCTCGGGGTCGAGCCCTGCAACCGCTACGAGACCCACCTCGTCAACACGGTGAAGGACGGGGTGGAGATCGTCGAACGGGTCGGCGCGGGTAACGTCTTCGTGCATCCCGACAGCTACCACATGAACATCGAGGAGGTGGCGATGGCGAGCGGGATCGCGGATGCGGGGGAGCACCTCGGCTACGTCCACGCCTCGGAGGCCAACCGGGGCGTGCCGGGGCGCGGCACCCTCGACTGGGCGGGCCTCTGCCAGGGGCTCGCGGAGGCGGAGTTCGAGGGGCCGGTGGTGCTCGAGAGCTTCGTGTACCTCGACCCGGACATCGCGGCGGGGCTCGCGGTGTGGAGGCCGGTCGCGGAGGAGCCCGCGGAGGTCATCGACGTGGGGATCCCGTTCCTGCGCGAGCACGCGGCAGCGGCGGGCCTCGCCCTGTAGCCTCCAGCCTCTAGCCCCTCCCCCGGACGCTCCCCTCTTCGATGGCGAGCCCGTTGGCTGGCGGCGGCGGCGGAGGCGGGGTCGAGGCATCGGTCGAGCGGGTTCTCGCCGCGCTTCCGCCGGATGCGGCACGGCGCGAGCGAAGATTCATCCTCGGCATCGCGGGGCCGCCCGCGGCCGGCAAGTCGACCCTCGCGGAAGCGCTCCGGGAGGCGCTGAACGGCGGCAGCGGATCGGGCGGGGAGGATGAGGTCGCGACCATCGCCGGCCTCGATGGCTTTCACTTCGACGACGCGGTGCTCCACGCCCGGGGGCATCGGCCCCGCAAGGGCGCCCCGTTCACGTTCGACGCGGCGGGCTACGCGGCGATGCTCGAACGCCTCGCGGCGCCCGCCCGCGAGGCGGTCGCGATCCCGTTATTCGACCGGGACCTCGAGCTCTCGCGGGCGGCCGCCGCGATCGTCGAGCCCCACCACCGCATCGTCATCACGGAGGGCAACTACCTCCTCCTCGACGACGATCGATGGCGCGCGGCGCGCGATCGCCTGGATCTTTCCGTGTTCCTCGACGTGCCCTTCGAAGCGCTCCGGCGCCGCCTGATGGTGCGCTGGCTCGGGCATGGATACGACCCCGAGGAGGCGCGGGAGAAGACCGAGGCCAACGACCTCGTCAACGCCCGCCTGGTGGCGGGGACTTCCGTCGAGCCCGACCTCCGCCTCCGCGCCCCCGGCTGACCTCAGGCGAGATCGAATCGATCGAGGTTCATCACCTTGTTCCAGGCGGCGACGAAGTCGTCCACGAACCGCCGCTCCCCGTCCCCGGATCCGTAGACCTCCGCAATCGCCCGGAGCTGGGAGTTCGATCCGAAGACGAGATCGACACGGGTGCCCGTCCATCTGAGATCGCCCGTCGCCCGATCGTGCCCCTCGAACACGTCCTCGGATCCGGATGCCGCCTGCCACGTCGTGTTCATGTCGAGCAGGTTCACGAAGAAGTCGTTGGTGAGCGACTCCGTTCGCTCGGTGAAGACCCCGTGCCGGGACTGCCCGAAGTTCGTGTCGAGGACGCGCATGCCGCCGACGAGAACCGTCATTTCGGGCGCCGTCAGCCCCAGGAGCTGCGCCCGGTCGACCAGCAACGCTTCCGCCGGTACGTTGTGCCGGCCGTCGAGGTAGCTCCGGAACCCGTCCGCGGCCGGTTCGAGCACGGCGAAGGATTCGACGTCGGTCTGCTCCTGCGAGGCATCCGTGCGGCCCGGGGTGAACGGAACCGCCACGTCCTGTCCGGCGTTCCTCGCCGCCTGCTCGACGGCCGCGCATCCGCCAAGGACGATGACGTCGGCGAGCGAAACCCCCTTGCCGTTGGCGTGCGCGCCGTTGAACTCCCGCCGGATGTCCTCGAGGGCTTCGAGCACGGATGCCAACCGGGCCGGTTCGTTGACCTCCCAGTCCTTCTGCGGCGCGAGACGGATGCGCGCTCCGTTCGCCCCGCCGCGCAGATCGGAGCCGCGGAAGGTCGAGGCGGACGCCCACGCGGTCGAGACCAGTTGGGAGACGGAGAGCCCTGACGCGAGGATCCTGGCCTTGAGCGCGGCGATGTCCCGATCGTCGATCGGGTGATGCGTGACGGGCGGGATGGGGTCCTGCCAGATCAGCTCCTCCCCGGGGACCTCCGGCCCGAGATAGCGCGCGCGCGGACCCATGTCGCGGTGGGTGAGCTTGAACCAGGCGCGGGCGAACGCGTCGGCGAACGCGTCCGGGTCCTCGTGGAAGCGCCGAGAGATCGGCTCGTAGACGGGGTCCATCCGCATGGCCATGTCCGCCGTGGTCATGATGGGGGCATGGCGCTTCGACGGATCGTGGGCATCCGGCACGGTGTCCGCGCCGGCGCCGTCCTTCGGCACCCACTGCCACGCGCCGGCGGGGCTCTTCGTCACTTCCCACTCGTAGCCGAACAGAGTGTCGAAGTAGCTGTTGTCCCACGTCACCGGCGTGG
>JAJDXW010000306.1 GCA_022823045.1 Gammaproteobacteria bacterium | reverse complement strand
CCCTCGTCTGCCCGGCCGGCCTCGGCCCGGACATCAACCGCGAGTACATCGACGGCTTCGTCTCGTCAGCGTCGCGCCGCCAGCTCAAACCGGTGCTCGAGAACCTCTTTGCCGACGCGGGGCTCGTCAACCGTTCTCTCGTGGACGGGGTGCTTCGCTACAAGCGCCTCGACGGGGTGACGGAGTCGCTCACCGCGCTCGCGGACGGGGTGTTCCCCGGCGGCGCGCAGAGCTGGGTGGAGCCGGGTACGGTCGCAGGCCTCGAAGCTCCCGTCCTCGTCGTCTGGGGCGCGGAGGACCGCATCGTCCCCGCCGCGCACGCCGACGCCGCGGCCGGTGCCACCGTCGAGATCGTCGACGGCGCCGGCCACATGGTGCAGATGGAGGCGTCACCCCGCGTCAACGCCCTCATCTCCGCCCACATCTCAGCGGCATCCGGCTGACCGGGGTTCGGAAGATTCCGGGTGCGCAAGCTCAGGCGGATTGAGGCGGACGGTATCGGGCCGATCACCCGGGCGGAGATCGAGTTCGGGGACCTGACCGTCTTCGTCGGTCCGCAGGCTACTGGGAAGAGTATCGTCCTCCAGCTCCTGAAGCTCCTCGTCGACAGGTACGCGATTCACCAGGAGCTCAGGCGGTTCAGCATCGAGTGGCGCGGCGAGTCGGAAGGCGAGAACTTCCTGAGTCTCTACTTCGGAGAGGGTATGGCCGGGCTGTGGAATCCGGACTACAGCGCGCTGTCCGCGGACCGCGAGGACGTCGACCTGATCGACTACGCTCGCGGCCGCCGGCTGAATCGAGAGGAGAAGCTCTTCTTCATCCCTGCTCAACGGGTTCTCAGCGTTCGTGACGGCGCGACTCGGCCGTTCACCGACTATCGCTACGGAGATCCCTATGTACTTCGTGAATTCAGCGAAAAGCTCCACCAGCTAGTCCAGAACGAGTTCGGCCCAGGTGGAACGTTGTTCCCGCAAAGGAATCGTCTGAACGATGCGCTACGGCGTCCGCTCACGGAGCACATCTTTGGTGGGTTCAACCTCGAGGCCGAGGCGTCGCAGCTTCAGCGCCGAATCGTCCTGAGGCGGGGCGGTGAACCCCCACTTCCCTATCTCGTCTGGTCGGCCGGGCAGCGCGAGTTCGTTCCGTTGTTGTTGGGCCTCTACTGGCTGATGCCCCCGTCGAAGACTTCGCGCCGGGGCGCACTCGAAAGGGTGGTCATCGAGGAGCCGGAGATGGGCCTGCATCCAAGCGGGCTCTCCGCAGTGATGAACCTTGTCCTTGAGCTGGTCCGGCGAAGTTACCGGGTCTCGCTCTCCACGCACTCTCCGCATGTTCTCGATATCGTCTGGGCATTGAGGTTCTTCCAGCAGAACGGCGGACAGGCCGCCGATGTACTCAATATGTTGGGGCTGAAGACGGGTACGCGCACGAAGGAACTTGCCGAGTCCGCCCTGGCCAGTGAGCTTCGGGTGTACTACTTCTCTCGTGATGGCACCGTGCGGGACATCTCCGATCTCGACCCCGGGGCGGAGGACCAGGACGAGGCCGGATGGGGCGGCCTGACGGAGTTCTCGGGACAAGTCGGCGATGTCGTGGCCGAGGTAGCCGCGAGAAATCAGGCGGTCGGCGGTTCGTGAGCTTCGAGGAGGCGGTGCGGGAGGCACCCTCCCCGGTCGGTTGTGCCTGTCGCAGCGGGCTTCAGGCGCTGAAGAGGGCCGATCGCTCGCGGGTGACCTGCGCTGAACCGCGCCGTTTGACCGGGAGCGTCAGCCTGGATTCGGCCCTCGCCCGTGAAACTCAGCATGCGAATGCACCGCGATGGGATTACGGCATCGGGTACAAGCCGAGACGTGGTGCAGAACGCGCTATCTGGGTCGAGGTGCACCCTGCGTCCACCAGCAGCGTGGGTGAGGTCATCAACAAGCTGAACTGGCTTCGCATGTGGCTCCGCGAAGACGCGCCCCAACTCGCCTCGCTGACCGTCAGCAACGGAACCACCCGCCCATTCGTGTGGATAGCGACGGCTGGGGTTCACATCCCCCGCAACTCTCGCCAGGCACGACAGCTCAGCACCGCCGGCCTCGAAATGCCGCGCAGGGTGCTTCGTTTGCCGTAGCGCCTGTCCTGGTCCTGCGACTGCCGTGGAAGCAGGATTGCGGTGGAGGTCAGCGGCGGTCGCGCGACATGTCCATGAGGGGCTTCTGCTGGCCGCCGTCGATCTCGATCATCGTGCCGTTGACGAAGTGGGCGCGGTCCGAGGCGAGGTAGGTCACGAGGTCCGCCACCTCGTCGACCTCCGCGATGCGCCCGAGGGGGATGCTCCGGGGCGCGAGGGTGTCCGCCTCCTCGAGGCTGATGTTCATGTCGCGCGACATCGCGCGGACGAGCCCCGCCCAGCGCTCGGTGCGGACCGGCCCCGGGTTCACCGCGCAGAACGAGATGTTGTGCTTGCCGTACTGTCCGGCGAGGGCGATGGTGAGGTTCTGGCCGGCCGCGTTGGCCGCTCCGGGGGCGATCTCCCAGTAAGAGTGCTTCACCCCGTCGTTGCCGATGAGGTTCACCACTCGTCCCCGCTCCTGGGCCTTCATGTGGGGGAGGGTCGCCCGGGTCACCCACACGTAGCCCATGAACTTGAGGCCCATCGCGAGCTCCCAGTCGTCCTCGTCGAGGGTCTCGATGACCCCGCCCGGGGCCGCCCCCGCGTTGTTGACGAGGATGTCGATGCGACCGAAGTGCGCCGCGGTCTGCGCGACCACCCGGTCGGCGTCCGCCTTGTGCATGAGGTCTCCGGGGAAGGCGACGATCTCGGAGCCCGTGTCGCCCTGGATCTCCTCCGCGGCGGCCTGGAGCCGCGCCGCGTCGCGGGCGACGATGGCGACCTTGCAGCCCTCTCGCCCGAGGGATCGGGCGATCCCCTTGCCGATGCCGATGCTTCCGCCCGTCACCAGGGCCACCTTGCCGCTCATTCCGAGATCCATCGACGTCCTCCCGAACGTGTGTAGACAGTTGCGGCCGAATGCCGCGCCGCGCCGCGCGAAAGCATAGCAGTACGCGTCGGCATTTCCGAAGCGAGCCCCCCGAGCTCCGGACCCGTCTCCGCGGACCGGGAAGCCTCCTCCCTGACCGTCCCGTGCTGAATTTTTTGATTGCAAGTACGAATGAGTCGCATTACGATTCTGGAATGTGGATGCCGATCGCGAGCGAAATGCAGGCCGCCGTTCCCCGATTCCGGCGGCGGGTTCCCCCTCCTAACGCCGTGGGCGGGGGAGGCCGGTCGTGACCACGAGGTTCGAGATGCCCCTCCGCGAGGACTCCTCCCGATCGCCAGCCGAGGTTGGATGTCGGCGGACGAAGAGGCGAGATTCACACCCATCTACCCACCCCCCCACTCGGAGCAAGAAAGGAGATCCGGAATGAAACACACCCTTGCCATGCGAATCGGCAAGCATCGTCTCACCGCCGCATTGCTCGCGACGCTCGTGCCCGGGCTGCTCGCCGCGCCCGTCGCCTCGGCCGAAGTCAACCTCTACTCCTATCGCCAACCCTTCCTCATCGAGCCCATTCTCGCGAAGTTCACCGAGGAGACCGGGATCGAGGTCAACGTCGTCTTCGCCAGGAAGGGGATGATCGACAGGATCAAGGCCGCCGGCGAGAACAACCCGGCGGACGCGGTGCTGACCGTGGACATCGGACGGCTTGACGGGCTCGTCAGGGCGGAGCTCCTCGAGCCGGTCGAGTCGGAGGTCCTCGACGCCAACATCCCCGCGTCACTGCGTCACCCGGACGGGCTCTGGTTCGGGCTCACCACCCGGGCGCGGGTGGTCTACGCCCACGAGAGCCGGGTCGGTGCCGACGAGATCCTCACCACCGCTGATCTGGCCGATCCGAAGCTCAAGGGGCGCATTTGCTCGCGCTCCGGGAAGCATGGCTACAACGTCGCGTTCATCGCCGGCATCATCGCCCGCGACGGCGAGGCGGCGGCGGAGGAATGGCTCAAGGGGGTGAAGGCCAATCTCGCCCGCAAGCCGCAGGGGAACGACCGTGCCCAGGCCAAGGCCATCTACGAAGGGGTGTGCGACGTCGCGCTCGCCAATACATATTACATGGGCAAGATGGCGACGAACGAGAAGAAGCCCGAGCAGAAGGACTGGGCGCGCGCGATCCGGGTCCAGTTCCTCGATCAGGACGGCCCCGGTCAGCACGTCAACATCTCGGGCGCGGCGGTCATCAAGGGCGCGAAGAACCGGGGCGACGCGATACGCCTCATCGAGTTCCTCTCCGGCGACATCGCCCAGCAGATGTACGCGAGCAGCAACTTCGAGTACCCGGTGAAGGCGGGGGTGGCGACGGACCCCCTCATCGAGGCACTCGGAGAGTTCCGGGTCGATCCGCTCCCCTTGAGCGAGCTTGCCCGCCACCGCAAGGCGGCGAGTCGGCTCGTCGACCGCGTCGGGTTCGAGGCAGGCCCGGACGTATAGGCCGGCGCCTCGCCGCGATCCTGACCGGGAACGGAATGGCTGATTCGGGAAGTCGGCGCCGCGGGCGCGTTCCACGGGGTACCATCGCGCCCGATGTCCCGCCGCACCAGGGCGCAGCAGTTCGTTTCCGGCATGTCCGACGCGAGCACTCCCGAGCACCGGCCGCTCCTGCGGGGAGGGGGCCGGTACCTCGACGACATCGGGCCGGCGGGCGCGCTCGAGCTCGCGTTCGTGCGCAGTCCGTGGCCACACGCGCGAATTCGATGGATCGACGCCGGCGCGGCGCGCGGCGCGCCGGGGGTGGAGGCGGTGGTCGCCGGAGCGGACCTCGCGGGCGCGGTCGCCCCCATCCGGCCCGAGATGGCAACCGGCGGCTCGGCGCTGTTCCGGGCGACCGACTGGCATCCGGTGGCCCGGGAGACGGTCCGCTACGCGGGGGAGATCGTGGCCGTGGTCGCGGCGCGCGACCGGTACCTCGCCGAGGACGCGGCCGCCCTCGTCGAGGTCGACTACGAGCCGCTCCCGGTGGTCGCGGACGCGCGCTCGGCGTCCGGCGAGGACGCGCCCCGCCTGCACGAGCATGCGCCGGGCAACGTGCTCTTCCGCACCGAGTGGTCGTTCGGGGAAGGGGAACGGGAGCGGTTCGAGCGGGCCCCGATCCGGGTCCGTCTCACCTGCCGCCACCCCCGCGTCTCGGGGATGCCGATGGAGGGGAGCGGGGCGGTCGCCGCGTACGACCGGACGAACGGGACCCTCGAGTTCTTCTCCTCCACCCAGGTGCCCCACATCCTGCGGGACGGCCTCGCCCGCTCTCTCGGGATCGCGGCGGGCCGGATCCGGGTGGTGGCGCCCGACGTCGGCGGCGGGTTCGGCCCCAAGATGCAGCTCCTTCCGGAGGAGGTGGCGGCGGCCGCCCTCGCGGTCCGCCTCGGCCGCCCCGTCAAGTGGGTGCAGGACCGGATGGAGCACCTCCAGTCGGCATTCCATTCGCGGGACGCGACCGTCGAGGCGGAGGCGGCAGCAGAGGCGGACGGTCGCCTCGTCGGCCTCCGGGCGAGCGCCCGGAGCGACGTCGGAGCGTACTCGTCCTTTCCGCTCGGCTGCTCGCTCGACCCGCAGACGGCGGGGGTGGCGCTCCCCGGGCCGTACCGCCTGCCGTACTACCACTACGCCGGGGTCGCCGTCGCGACCAACCGGTTTCCCACCGGAGCGTACCGCGGGGTGGGGTTCCCGCTCGGGACGCTCGTCATCGAAGGGCTCATGAGCCGGATCGCCCGCGCCGCGGGTCTCGACCCGGCGGAGGTCAGGCGACGGAACCTCCTTCGTCCCGAGGAGCTGCCCCACGAGAGCCCCGGCGGGGCGGTGTACGACAGCGGCGACTACCCGGCGCTCCTCGGGAGCGCCCTCGATCGCGCGCCCTACGACGGATGGCAGGACGAGCAGCGGCGCCTCGCGGGAGGGGCGGGCGCGGGCGCGCGGCGCCGGCTCGGGATCGGGGTGTCCTTCGTCGTCGAATCGACCGGCATGAACCGGGCGATCTATCGCAAGCGGGGGATGGCCCACGTTCCCGCCTTCGACTCCGCGGTGCTCCGGATCGACCCGGAAGGCGGAGTCGAGACATTCGTGAGCACCCCCTCTCAGGGTCAGAGCCACGCGGCGTCCTTCCGCCGGCTCGCCGGGGGGGCGCTCGGGGTGCCGGAGGAGGCGGTGCGGGTGGTGCTCGGCGACACCGCGGTGACCCCCTACGGTTCCGGCACGTTCGCGAGCCGCTCCATGGTGAGCGGCGGCGGCGCGGTGCTTCTCGCGGCGGCGAAGATGCGCGAGAAGCTCCGCGCGGTGGCCGCGGCGCGGTGGGAGGTGGACCCCGAGGAGGTGCGCTTCGCGGTCCGGGTCGGCGCGGGCGGGGTCGAGCGGGTCGACGGGGGCGTTCTCGCCGAAAACGGCGACGAACCGCCGTGGCTCGGGATCGCGGAGCTCGCGCACCTCGCCCACGCGCCGTTCCTCCCCCTCCCCGCCGGGGTCGAGCCCGGTCTCGAGGTCCACGCGGCCTACGACCCTCCCGGCGCGCCGGTTTCCTGTGCCGCCCACGTCGCCCTCGTCGAGGTGGACGGGCGGACCGGGGGGGCGCGCGTGCTCCGCTACGTCGTCGCGGAGGATTGCGGCCCCATCGTCAATCCCGCCGCGGTGGACGGCCAGATCCGGGGCGCCGTCGCGCAAGGGATCGGGTGTGCGCTCCTCGAGTCCGTCGACTACGACGACGGCGGCCAGCACCGCTCCGCGACCCTGATGGACTACCTGGTGCCGTCGGTCGGCGACGTCCCCGAGATCGACATCGTGCACATGGAGACCCCGTCCCCGTTCACCGAGAGCGGGATCAAGGGAATGGGGGAGTCGGGGATCATCGGCGCGCCCGCCGCGGTCGTGAACGCGGTGGTGGACGCCCTCGGCGCGGACCCGGCGGAGCTCGAGCTGCCCCTCACCCCGGAGCGTATCGTCGCCCTCGCCGGCGCCACCGCCGCACGTCCCGGGTCATGAGCCGCCCCGGCCGCCATGCAGAGGAAGGGGCCGACGGCCCCGGCGGTGCTTCCGCCACCACCGTGCGTCCCGCCGTCGGCCGCCCGGTCCGGCGGCTCGAGGACGCGCGGCGGGTGCGCGGCGAGGGCACCTACGTGGACGACGTGCGCGTGCCCGACATGCTCCACGCCACGGTGGTTCGGAGCCCGATGGCCCACGCGCGGGTCCGCGGCCTCGACGCGTCGGCGGCCCGCTCGATGCAGGGGGTCGAGGCGGTCCTCGGCGCGGCCGAGCTCGGGAAGGCGCTCCGGCCGATCCCGGTCCGCCTCGTCCCCGACGAGCGGCTGCTCCGCTACCTCCAGCTTCCCCTGGCCACTGACCGGGTGCGCTACGTGGGGGAGCCCGTCGCCCTCGTCGTCGCCCGGAGCCGGGCCGCCGCCGAAGACGCGGCGGAACGGGTGGAGGTCGCCCTCGAGCCCCTGCCCGCGGTGACCGACGCGGGGTCGCCGCCCGCGGCCGCCCTCTTCGATCACACGCCGGACAACCTCGCCTCGCTCATCGAAGAGAGCTTCGGGGACGTGGACGCCGCGTTCGCGCGCGCGGACCGGGTCGTCCGGCTCCAATTCCGTACCGGGCGGCACTCGGCGGTGCCGATGGAGACCCGGGGACTCGTCGCGGTTCCGGACCCGGGTGCCGGCCGAGATCGAGGTCGGGGCGAGGGACGGCTCACGATCTGGGGTCCGACCAAGGTCACCCACTTCAACCGCGGGGTCCTCGCCGCGATGCTCGGGTGGCCGGAGCATCGCATCCGCCTCGTCGAGCCGGACGTGGGCGGCGGGTTCGGAGCCCGCGGCGAGTTCTACCCCGAGGACTTCCTCGTCCCCTGCGCGGCCCTGCGGCTCGGGCGGCCGGTCAAGTGGATCGAGGATCGGGTCGAGCACCTGAGCGCCATCAACCACTCCCGCGAGCAGCGCTACGAGCTCGCC
>JAJDXW010000118.1 GCA_022823045.1 Gammaproteobacteria bacterium | reverse complement strand
GACCAGCGCCCGGCCCGCGAGCTGCGGCACCGTCATCAGGCAGCTGTTGACCGCCTCGTGGCGCAGCCCGCCGCCGTCCGGGATACCGAGCACCACCGTGCAGGCGCCGCAATCGCCCTCGGCGCAGCCCTCCTTGGTGCCGGTGAGGCGCTTTTCCGTCCGCAACCAGTCGAGCACCGTCGTCGCGGGCGGCACGTCCCGGATCTCGCAGGGCTCGCCGTTGAGCAGGATACGGATCGATCGCCCGGCCACGCCTCGCCCAGCCTCCGTTCGCCTCGGAAGCCGGCGATTATAGGAGCGGCTTGGAAAACGCGGAAGATGCGGGGGGCGAGGGCGTTCTTTCCCGCCACTCTCTTCCGTTTCCGACCCACCCTCCCCCGACCCCTCCCGCAAGCGGGAGGGGGGAAGATAGGTAGGGGTGGGCGCGTAGTCCCCCTCTCCCCTGCGGGGAGAGGGCCGGGGTGAGGGGGATCTCTCGGGGTACAGCCCTACCCCGGCGGGGCGGCCTGTACGATGGGCTGGACGAACTGGAGCTCCATGTCCCAGGGGAAGTAGATCCAGGTGTCCTGGCTGACCTCGGTGATGAAGGTGTCGACCATCGGCCGTCCGGCGGGCTTGGCATAGACCGTGGCGAAATGCGCCTTGGGCAGCATGTCGCGGACCAGCGAGGCGGTCTGCCCGGTATCGACCAGGTCGTCGACGATCAAGAGCCCCTCGCCGTCCCCCTCGATGCCCTTGAGGATTTCGATCCCGCCCTGGTCCTTCCAGTCGTAGGAGGTCACGCAGACCGTGTCGATCATGCGGAGCTCGAGCTCGCGCGCGACGATCGCGGTCGGCACCAGCCCGCCGCGGGTGACCGCGATCACCCCGTTCCACGGCCCCAGCGAGGCCAGCCGCCAGGCGAGCGCGCGCGCGTCCCGGTGAAGCTGCTCCCACGAGACCGGGAAACCCTTGGTGTATCTCTCCTCCATCCGCTCCCCCTTGCCGCGTCAGCCGGCCGCCGCCCGTTCCCGCTCTTCCTTCTCGCGCTCCCACTCGGCGAACTCGGCCGCCGTCAGCCCCCAGCTCGGCGGCGCCTTGAGGTACTCCGCCTCCTCGGGCGTGTTCTCGCGACCCAGCACCGCGTTGCGGTGCGGGAAGCGTCCGAAGCGGCGGATCGCGGCGTGATGGCCGATCGCGGCCTGCAGCGCGCGCTCCTCGCCGAGACCGCCGTAGAGGACCAGCGCGCGCTCCTGGTCGGCGAGGCTCTCGCTGTGCTCGAAGGGCAGGTAGAAGAACGCCTTGAACGCCGGACAAAGCCCCTCGTCATGGCCCCGGTCCAGCGCGATGCGGGCGATCTCGCGCGCCTTGGCGTCGGAGCCGAAGGCGCGCGGCGTGCCGCGGAAGATGTTGCGCGGAAACTGGTCGAGAGCGAGAACCAGGGCCAGACACTCGGCCCGGGACTCCGCGAAACCGTCGAACGCCCCGCCGGCCGCGCGTTCGTGGATGCCGGTGTAGCGCTCGGCGATTTCCCGGTCGAACTCCGGCGTCGAACGGAACCAGACCTGCTTCCGCTCGAACACGGCGGAGAGATCCGTGGTCTCGAACCAGAATGTCAGAATGTCTTCCGCGACCGGATGCATGGGGGGAATCGCCAAGATGTTGGGAGGGCGGGGAACTTAGCACGGCGGCCGGGCCGAGGGTACAGGGGCGCCGCGATTACGGAGCTTATACAGATTACTTGACGAGCGATCGGCTGGCGCGGATCGGCAACCGGAACGTCGTCGCGCCGGGGCGGACGCGCATCTCTCCCAGCGACCGTCACGGTCGACGCGGCGCCTTCCTCCCGTCGGCATGCCCGGACTTGTGCCATTGCTGTCCGGTTTAATTCCGGTGGACGGGGCGCGAGGCTTGAGTGCAAGCGGGTTTTCGACGGTTCGCGCGAGTCGGGACACGGACTTACGAGCGCCGGCATCGCCCGTCGCTGTCACCCCCCGGCGTCATGGCCGGACTCGTTCCGGCCATCCACGTCTCACCGCATCGCGGTGCGCGCCGGGAGGGAGCCGGGCGGTGGCCCCACGTGGATGCCCGGAACAAGTCCGGGCATGACGGAAGAGCTGTAGCGGGCCTCCCCCGTCGAGTAGCCCGTATAAGCTCCGTGATTACCACCCGTCATGGTCGGCGGAGGCCGACCATGACGAAATGAGAAACCAACGAGCCGAATCCGGAAAACGGAGGACTGAATTCGAAACCGGATAGGGGCTCGATGGCACGGCAAGCCCAATCGTCCCGGACGTAACAGGGCGCCCGCGGGCGCCCCTAAATAGGCATCCGGAGGAACCGTATATCCGCCGCCCGACAGCGGACTTATATTTGGTGCGTCGCTTCGGAGGAACCGCGATGACCGAGACGGTGACCATCCCGAGAGCGGAGTACGATCGCCCGCGCATGGTGGAAGAGGACTTCGAGGACTTCCGGGCCGCGCTGGACATCGAGGCGCGGATCGCCGCTGGAGAGGAGGAGCTCGTCCCGTCACGTGTCGCCGACCGCCTCATCGACGGGGAATCCCCCCTGCGGGTCTGGCGCGAATACCGCGACCATTCGCAATCGAAGCTTGCGCGCGTCTCGGGCGTTAACCGGGTGCGGATCGTCGAGATCGAGGCTGGACGCGACGCGGGCTCGGTGAGGACCCTCCGGAAGCTCGCCGACGCGCTCGGGGTGACGATAGACGATATCGTTCGGGTGTGACCGATGCCGGACTTCATCGCCGCGAACGAGCCCGCGATCAGGCTCGGCTTCTTCGTCGGGATCTTCGCCGTCGTGGCGCTGTGGGAGCTGGCGGCGCCGAGGCGGGCGCCGAGCCAGCCGCGCTGGCTGCGCTGGTACGCCAATATCGGCATCGTCGCGCTGAACACCGTGGCCGTGCGGCTGCTCGTCCCGATGGTCCCGGTCGCGCTCGCGGTCCTCGCAGAAGAGCGCGGCTGGGGCGTGCTCAACCTGGTCGCGCTGCCGTTCTGGCTGGAGGTCCTGATCGCGGTCGTCGTCCTCGATCTCGTCATCTATCTCCAGCACGTCATGGTCCACGCCGTGCCGGTGCTGTGGCGGCTCCACCGCATGCACCACGCGGACCTCGACTTCGACGTCACCACCGGCGCCCGCTTCCACCCGTTCGAGATCCTGTTCTCGGTGGGCTTGAAGCTCGCGACGGTCATCGTCATCGGCCCGGCGGCGCTCGCCGTGGTGATCTTCGAGGTGCTGCTGAACGGCACCTCGATGTTCAACCACGGCAATCTGCGCCTGCCGGCGGGGTTCGACCGGGTGCTGCGGCTGGTCGTCGTCACGCCCGACATGCACCGCGTCCACCACTCCGACATCGCGGCCGAGACCAACAGCAATTTCGGCTTCAACTTCCCCTGGTGGGACCGGCTCTTCGGCACCTACCGTGCCCAGCCCGAGCTGGGCCACGAGGCGATGACCATCGGCCTCGACAGCTTCCGCGACCCCGCCGAGCTTCACCTGCACAACCTGCTCCTCCAGCCCTTCAAAGGCGGACAGGGCGACTATTCGATCAATCGGCGGTCGAGGTGACTCGGGCGGGCGGTGAAGTCGGCCCTTGGCACGAATCGGTATCGATATGTATGCTAAGTGCCGGCTCTTGCTACCATATGTGGGGTCCTGGGTGGCAACGCGTCGACATGACACGCTGAAAGAACACGGGCAGGGCGATTTGTTCGGCGCCGC
>JAJDXW010000358.1 GCA_022823045.1 Gammaproteobacteria bacterium | reverse complement strand
CGAACGAGGCGAGGTCAGCCTCCACTACGAGATCCACGGGGACGGGTTCCCCATCCTCCTCTTCGCCCCCGGCGGCCTGCGGTCCGCCATCCCCTTCTGGCGAAGCGCGGAGTGGGACCCCATCGAGGCCCTCTCGCCCCACTTCCAGGTCATTGCCATGGACCAGCGCAACGCCGGCCGATCCCGGGCGCCGGTGAACGCCGGCGACGGCTGGCACACCTACACCGAGGACCACCTCGCGCTGCTCGACCACCTCGGCATCGAGAGAGCCCACCTCATGGGGGGGTGCATCGGCGGTCCGTATTGCTTCGGCGTGATCGAGAAAGCCCCGGAGCGGGTGGCCTCCGCCGTCCTCCAGCAGTCCATCGGCAACGACGGCACCAACCGGGAGATCTTCTTCGGCATCTTCGATGGGTGGGCGGACGAGATGAAGCCGGCCATGCCGTCCGTGTCCGACGACGCGTGGTCGAGCTTCCGCGCAAACATGTTCGACCGTGACTTCGTCTACAACGTGTCCCGGGACTTCGTCGCCGCCTGCGAGACGCCGCTGCTCGTGCTGATGGGGAACGACCCCTATCACCCGGAGGTCATCTCTCGGGAGATCGCGGCGATCGCTCCGCGTGCGCAGCTCGTCGAGCGATGGAAGGATCCGGACGCGGACGGGACGGTCTCCACCGTGCGCGAGTTCCTGCGGGAGCACACCCCGGATTAGCTCCCTTCGTGCCCCTCATGCCTCGCCATCGCGGAAGGCGCGGGAAACGTCCATGCTCGGGTGAAGCAGGCGGAGCACCGTGATCCCGTCTTCGCCCTCGCGGTAGAAGGCAACGTGCCGGGCGATCGGAAACGACCGCACCGAGGGCGCCACGTCGGCCCGCACGCGACCCACGCCGGGCGCCAGCGCGAGCTTCCGGATACCGAGTTCGAGCTCCTCTCGATAGAGCCGCGCCTGCTTCCGGCCCCATGTTTCCTTCGTGTAGCGGGCGATCTCCCGAAGGTCGTCGAGCGCCTGCCAGGTAAAGTCGTAGCGAGGCATCAGTCTCCGAGTACTCGATCCATGGCTTCGAACGCTTCCGCGCCGCTGACCACCCTCCCGGCTTCCAGGTCCGCGAGCCCGGCCTGCACTTCGCGGCGGAGCTTCTCGAGCTTGAGCCGCTGATGCGTCTCGAACTCGTCCATCGACATCAGGACGGCGACGGGACGGCCCTTCTTCGTGATCGTGAGCGGCTCGCGCTGCACCTTGTCGAGCAGTGCGCCGAAGTTCGTCTTGGCCTCCGCGGCAGGAATAGCTTTCTCCATCATCAGAATCCTTCACCATCGCCTGTCGCGCGCTCATTTTGAGCTAAGTAATCATTATGGTCAAAATGGCGACACGGAGTCGCACCAGCCGATCGCCCGCGTGGTCAGCCGGCGATTGTTCGAAGCGGGCGGACGACGGCAGGCGAGGCCGGAAGCCGTGCGCGGGATTGGGGCGGCGCGCGAGTATCTCCGCGCCCGGCCCGCTACAATCGAATCGTCGCCGCCACCGGAGACCAGCGATGAGCGCCGTCCTGTCCGCCGTGGAACCCGTTGCCACCGATCCCGAGGGCGTCGAACGCACGCTCCGGGTCCAGCTCGCCGCCGCGTACCGGCTCGTCGAGCACTTCGGGTGGTCCGAGCTCATCTACGGGCACCTCACCGTGCGACTCCCCGGCGAGACGCCGACCTTCCTCATCAATCCCTACGGGCTCAACTACGACGAGGTCACCGCCTCGAGCCTGGTGCGGATCGACGTGGACGGGAACGTGGTGGGGGAGTCGAACTACCCTGTGAACCGGGCCGGCTTCGTGATCCACTCCGCCATCCACATGGCGAACTCCGTCAACAAGTGCGTCATGCACACCCACACCCGGGCCGGCATGGCGGTCGCCGCCCTCGAGGACGGTCTCCTCCAGGTGCACATGTACTCGACCGGTTTCCACGGCCGCATCGCCTACCACGAGTACGAGGGGCCGAGCCTCGACCTCGGCGAGCGCGGCCGCCTCCTCGTCGACCTCGGCGACGGCAAGGCGATGATCCTCCGCAATCACGGGCTCCTCACGGTGGGGCGCACCATTCCCGAGGCGTTCATCTGGCTTTACCGTCTCGAGCGCGCCTGCCAGGTGCAGCTCGACGCGATGGCGGCGGGCCGGCTCCACCTCATCGACTCGGCGGTCGTGGACCACTCGAACCGGGAGACTGATCGCTTCCTTGAGTCCGAGGCCGGGATCGGGGAGCTCGAGTTCCAGGCGCTCATGCGCCGGCTTGACCGGATCGACCCCTCCTACCGCGACTGAGCATCGGGGCGCGACATCCCGGGCGACGGCGCGGGCGAGCGCTCATACCGTTGCGCGGGCCCGCCCGAGCCGCGGCGGGGCAGGGCCGTCGGGGAGATCAGCCGCAGGCGACGGCGTAGACATCCTTCACCGGTGCGGGAAGGGGGCATGCCTGCCACGTCTCGCCTCCGTCGTCGGTGGCGAAGACCTCGCCGTCGTAGCGGGCCCCGATGCAGACCTGGTCGGGGTCGGAGGGGTGGAGGCCGATCGACATGATGGTTCCGTTCACCTGCACCTTGTCGAATCGCTCCCACGTCTCGCCGGCGTCCGTGCTCCGGTAGACCCCGCCGTCGCGGCTGTCGGCCGCGACCGAGAGCGCGGTGTAGAGCGTGTCGGGGTCGTGCGGCGAGGCCTTGATGTCGCGCGCGTACGTCGTCGGCGAGTAGCGGCCCACCTCCAGATCCTCCCAGCTCCTGCCGCCGTCCCGCGTGCGGAAGAGCCCCATCCGAAGCGCGACGATGGGAGCGTCGGGCGCCGACGCGCTGATCGCGATCGCGTGGCCATCCAGCATGCCTTCCGCGTGGGATTCCTTCTGTACGATGGAGCTCCGGAGGTGTTGCCGGTCCGCCAGCCGTACGAGGTCCTCGTTGAGGTCCTCCCAGGTCTCCCCCCCGTCGACCGTCCGCATGGTCCCCGCGATCTCCAGCGCGGCGTAGATCTCGTCCGGCCGCCCGGGGCGCTGCGCCATCCGCATCACCCGCGGAGTGATGGGGCATTCGATCCGCTGACGGATTTCGGGCGTGGGCAGCCGGTGCCAGCTCGCCCCGCGATCCTCCGAGCGCCAGACGCCAAGCGGCGATATACCTGCATACATCCGGTCCGGGGCATCGTCGATGGCAAGGAAGCTCCAGACCTCGCCGCCGCCGTCCGGAAAGTCGGCGCGCCGAAAGCTCAGCCCCCGGTCGGTGCTGCGCCATACCCCGTCGGCGGTGCCGGCAAGGACCAGGTCGGGCTCCTCGGGGTGCACGAAGACCGCATGGACGTCGAGGGACGCGAGCACGTGCTCCCATTCCCCTCCGTCCGCACGCCGGCGAAACACGCCGACCGCGCCCTCGTCGCGGGGCCGGCCGAAGTAGCCGGCCACGCCGGCGTAGAGGTGGGAATGCGCCATGGCAACCTCCGTCTTCGTTGCGGATCCGGGGGCGCTGCGTCAGGAATGTATCAGCTTCCCGGCGTTGACCCATCTTGCGGACTGCCTTCTCGACGATTCGGAGTCGGGGGTGCGTCTCGAGCAAGCGCCGCGCGACATGTGCGCTGCATGAGGATATCCTGACGTCCTGCTGACTGAGGAAGCATCGCGATGACGGAATCGGACAGGTCTCGCGGCCCCGGCGAAGAACCGCATCCCCTCACCGAGGCCCGCTCGCCCGAGGGTTCCGGACCCGGCCCGGCCGTTGCAATCGTCGGCATGGCCTGCCGGTTCCCCGGGGCGGACGACATCGCCGCCTTCTGGCGCTTGCTGGAAGCGGGCGGGAACGCGGTGCGCGAGGGCGTTCCCGGGTCCGGCATCGGGCGCGTCGGCGCCATGTTCCCGGACGATACGGGCCAGATCGATGCCTGCCGTTTCGGCGCTTATCTCGACCTCGACGTCATTGACCGGTTCGACGCCGCCTTCTTCCGCATCTCGCCGGTCGAAGCGCAATTGCTGGACCCGCAGCAGCGGCTGATCCTCGAGACGAGCTGGCGGGCCCTCGAAGACGCAGGCATCGATCCCGACGAGCTGAAGGACAGCCCGGCAGGCGTCTACGCGGGCATCAGCAACAACGACTACCGGGGGCTGATCCTCGAGGCGAGCGAGAACACGGGGCCCGCCGAACCCGCCGCCAGTCTCTATGCGGTCACCGGCACATCCCTCAACACCGCGATCGGCCGGGTCGCCTTCGCGCTCGGCCTCGGGGGGCCGGCGATGGCGGTGGACACCGCCTGTTCGTCATCGCTGGTCGCGACGCACCAGGCGGTCACCGGCCTGCAACGGGGCGACGCGGACCTCGCGCTTGCGGGCGGGGTCAATGTCATTCTCTCCGGCCGGCTTCTCGAATATCGCGCAAACGCGGGGATGCTGTCGCCGGACGGCCAGTGCAAGGCCTTCGACGCCTCCGCCAACGGATACGTCCGGGGCGAGGGCTGCGGCATCCTGGTCCTGAAGCGGCTCGCCGACGCGGAAGCCGACGGCGACCGCATCTGGGGGATCATCCGCGGCTCGGCACTGAACCAGGACGGGGCGAGCCAGGGTCTGACGGTTCCGAACGGGGCGGCACAGGAGCGGGTCATTCGGGCGGCGCTCGAGCGAGCCGGAGTCGAGCCGTCGGACATCGACTACCTGGAGACGCACGGCACCGGTACCGAGGTGGGCGACCCGATCGAGATCAATGCGACGGCGGCGGCCTACGCGCGCGGGCGCGACGTGGATCGCCCGCTGCTGATCGGCTCGGTGAAGACCAACATCGGCCATCTGGAATCCGCGGCCGGGGTCGCGGGGCTGATCAAGACGGTGCTGGCGATGAATCGAGGGGTCATCCCCAAGCATCTCCACTTCCACAACCCGAACCCGGAGATGGACTGGGAGCGGCTCCCATTGCAGGTGACGTCCGCCTCGACGCCATGGCCCGCCCCCGTGGAACGCCCGCCGCTCGCGGGAGTGAGCGGGTTCGGATGGTCGGGCACGAACGCCCATGTCGTGCTGGAGGGATACACCTCGCCGGGCGGTGCCGCGCCCGGCCGCCCCGATGGGGACGGTTGGATCGCCGGAGCTCCGCGGCCGATCGCCGCGTCGATCCCGGCGTCCGTCGCGCCGCCCCGGTCGACGGACGTGCCTGCCCCGCGGGCGACACGTCTGCTGCCGCTCTCCGCAAAGACGGGCGCGGCGCTTCGGGACGTGGCGGCAAGCTATCTCGAGTGGCTCGACGCGCATGGCGACGCGCTCGCGGCCGAGAACGCGGCGTCCGGTCCCCTGCTCTCCGACATGGCCTGGACGGCCGGCATCGGCCGGAGCCACTTCGGCCATCGGACCGGAGTGGTGTTCCGGAATGCGGAGTCGCTGCGCGAGGGTCTGCGGGCGGTCGCCGAGTCGGACGAGAGTCCGGCATCGCGCAGGGCGACGACGGTGGCGTTCGTCTATACCGGGCAGGCCAGCCAGTGGCCGGGCATGGGCGCGGCGCTCTACGAGAGCGAGCCGGTGGTTCGCGCGGTGCTCGACCGGTGCGACGAGGTGCTCGGGGACGAGCGCGGCGCTTCTCTGCTCGACGTGATGTTCGGCCGGCCCGGCGCCGCGGGAGATCTGGACGACCCGCGGTGGAAGCAGCCGGCGATCTACGCGCTCGAATGCGCCCTCGCGGCGCGGTGGTCGAGCCTCGGGATCCGGCCGGACGTGGTGCTTGGACACAGCCTGGGAGAGATCGCGGCCGCGCACACCGCGGGTGTGTACAGCCTGGAGGACGGCCTGCGCCTCGCGGCGGCGCGGGGGGCGCTGATCGGCGCGCTGCCCGGCGAGGGGGCGATGGCGGCGGTATTCGCGCCGGCCTCGCGCGTCTCGGAGGCGCTCGACGAGCACAATGCTGCGTCGCAAGGTGTGGCCTTGAGCATCGCCGCCGACAACGGGGCGCACCAGGTCATCAGCGGTCCGGCGGCGGAGATCGCCGCGATCCTCGATCGTCTGGAGGCGAGCGGCATCCGGGTCGCGCGGCTGCGCAGGAGCCCCGCCTATCACAGCGCGATGATCGAGCCGGCGATGGACGACCTGGAGGCAGCCCTGTCGCCGCTCGCCTTTACGCCACCGTCGCTTCCCTTCGTGAGCAATCTCACCGGACGGACGATCGCTTCGGGCGAAGCGCTGGACGCGGCGTACTGGCGGCGGCAGATGCGCGCGCCGGTGGAGTTCCGCGCCTGCGTCGAGACCCTGGCGGGGCTGGGGGTGGACGCGGTCGTGGAGATCGGTCCGCACGCGGTGCTCGGGCCGATGACCTCGCTTTCCTGGCCGGATTCGGGCGGGGCCGTCGCGCCGGCGGTCGTGTCGAGCCTCCGGCGACCGGCGACCGGCGAAGAGCCGCCCGCCCCGGGGTCCGGAGGCGGCTTCGTGGAGGCCGTCGCCGGCACCTACGAGGCGGGGTTGCCGCTTCGCTTCGACGCGCTCTTCGCCGGCGAGGCGAGGCGCCGCATCGCGCTCCCGGTCTATCCCTTCCAGCGCGAGCGCTACTGGGTCGAGTCACCCAAACGGCGGCGGCCCGGCACCGGGCACCCGTTGCTGGGGGCGCGGCATGATTCGGCGAGCGGCGAGGTCAGCTTCGACACCGAGCTGTTCCCCTCGGACCCGGCATGGCTCGCCGACCACCGGGTCTTCGGCCGGCTGGTGGCGCCCGGCGCGCTCTATGGCGCGATGGCGGCATCGGCCTGCATGGCCGACGGCGCCGGGTCGGCGGTCGTCGAGGACTTCCAGATGCAGAGCGCCCTCGTCTTCCCGGAGGGGGATGCCGCGGACGGAAGCGGAGACGAAGGCCGCCGGCTGCAGGTGCTTCTGGACAGATCCGGAGAGGACTCTTCGCCCCGTGTCCGGATCCTGAGCCGGGGTGCGGCCGACGAAGAGTGGACGCTGCACGCGGAGGGCCGGGTCTCGACCGGCCCCGGCTCGGGTCTCCCCGAGGCCGACGCACCGCTGGATCCGGCACGGCTCAAGGCCGATCTCGCGCCGGTGGACCTCACTGCCTACTACCGGGCCAAGGCCGCCGTCGGGATCGATCTCGGCCCCTCCTTCCGAACCCTGAACGCGCTCTGGTCACGGCCGGGCGAAGCACTGGGCGAGGTGTTCCTCCCGGACGCCCTCGGCCGCGGCGGGCTGGAGATCCACCCGCTCCTGCTGGACGGTTGCTTTCAGGTGATGGGAGCGGCCCGCGCCCCGGACGGAGACGACGAGGGGGTCACGTATCTGCCCTTCGGGTGGGAGCGGCTCGAGCTGCCGGATCGGTTGCCGGAGCGGCTTCTCTGCCATGTGCGCACGAGGGGGAGACCGGACGGCGAAGGCGGCGAATCGTCGGAGGTGGCAAGTGCGGACATCACCCTCTACGACCTCGGGGGGTCTCCGGTCGGCACCCTGAGCGGGTACACGGTGAAGCGGGCGACGCGTGCTGCCCTGCTCGCGGCGGTGGAGGGGATCGAGGAACTGCTCTACGAAGTCGCATGGCGTGACCGCGCCTTGCCGCCGGGCATGCCCCCGGCGGACTTCCTGCCGAGTCCGTCCGCCGCCGCTTCCCGCTCGCAGCCGTTCTCGGCGTATCTGACCGACGAGGGGGTCAAGGTCGCGGACGAGATCGATCTGCAGGGGGAAATGGAGCGGGCGTCGTGGTGCCATGCGCTCTCGGCCCTGGAATCGCTCGGTTGGGAGCGAAGGGCGGACACGGACGTGGACCCGGAAGAGCTCCGCGAGCGCCTCGAGGTCCTGCCCGAGCACGCGCACCTGTTGCGCCGGATGCTCGAGATTCTGGCGCGTTCAGGCGTGCTGCAGGCGAAGGACGAAGGCTTCGTCGTGACGGTCGGGGCCGATGAGCCCCTGCCGGATCGGATGCCGCGCGACGCCGAGGCGTTTCTGAACGAGGTGACGGAGCGCTTCGGGCACGCGGCGAACGAGATCGGGCTGTTTCGGCGCTGTGCCGGCGCCCTGTCCGAGGTGCTCCGCGGCAACGAGGACCCGCTGTCGCTGCTGTTCGGCGATGCGGAGCCTTCGGCGGGCGATCTGTATCGGCTGGCACCGGTCTGGCGGGCCGCGAACCGGATGATTGGCGAGGTGGTGCGCACCCTCGTCGATGAATTGCCGGACGGGCGGCGGCTGCGCGTGCTGGAGGTGGGGGCCGGCATCGGCTCGGCGACCGATCGCATCCTGCCCGTGCTCCCGGCCGGACGGTTCGACCTCATGTACACCGACATCTCCGCGGGCTTCTTCGCGGAGGCGGAGGCGCGCTTCAGCGCGGACGGCGCTTCGATCGACTACCGGGTGCTGGACATCGAGAAGGACCCGATGGACCAGGGCTTCGAACCTCACGCCTGGGATCTGGTCATCGCGGCCAATGTGCTGCACGCCACGCGCCACCTGGACGAGACGCTCGCCCACTGCCGGGTGCTGCTGGCGCCATCGGGGCTCCTGGTGGCGCTGGAGAACCAGCGCGGAAGGGGTTGGATGGATCTGATATTCGGTCAGTTGGACGGATGGTGGCGCTTCGCCGATCGCTATCGCCCGGATCACGCCCTCGCCGGGCCCGACGTGTGGCATCAGGCGCTCGCCGATGCGGGTTTTGCGAAGTCCGAAGTTCTCGGCGTCGATCGCTCGGCGGCGGCCGGCCTGCCGGATCGAGGGGTGATCGTGGCGCAGGCTCCGGCGAAGATCGACTTGCCGGAGGGCGCCTGGATTCTGGCTGCCGACCGGGGCGGTATGGCCGCGTCGCTGGCCGCGCAACTCGCGGCCCGGAATCAGCGGGTGGTGCTGGCCGGTGACGATCCGGAAGACGCCGGCGCGGCGGCGGAGAGCGAGGCCGGGATCGTCGCGGCATCGGTCGAGATCGAGCGGCGCGAATCGTGGAAGTCGCTCGTCGAGGGCCTGCCGCCGGACGTGCCCTTCGCCGGGGCGGTGCACCTTGTCGGGCAGGACGGACACGGGCCGGGTGCGACGACCGCGGATCTGGCCGCGGATGCGAAACGGGCGGCGGCGAGCGCGCTCGCGCTCGTGCAGGGCATCACGGACGCGGATGCGGTGCCCGAGAAGGGACTGTGGTTCGTCACCCGTGGCGCGCAGGTGCTGGAACGGGAGCGGGCCGGGCAACTGGCCGGCGCCCCCCTCTGGGGCCTCGGCAAGGTGGTGGCGCGCGAGGCGCCCCAGCTCCAGCCGAGGATGCTCGATCTCGACCCCGAGGCAGCGGAGCTGCCGGCCGTCTTCACCGACGAGTTCCTGTTCCCCGACCCGGAGAGCCACATCGCGCATCGCCGGGGGCGCCGCCAGGCGGCCCGGCTGGTTCCGGCCGGCGCCGGCACGGAGCGTCTTGCCCTGCCGGAGGACGCGGACTGGATGCTGGCGCCGGACGAGGGGGGGGCGATCGAGACGCTGCGGGTGCAGACGGTGGAGGCGCGTGTCCTGGAGCCGAACGAGGTGCGGGCCGCGGTCGAAGCGTGCGGGCTCAACTTCCTCGACGTGTTCCGGGCCATGGGCCTGGTCGAGGAGGAGGGGCGGCTCGGCGAGGAGTTCTGCGGCCGGATCGTCGAGACCGGTTCGGGCGTGACCACCGTCTCGGTGGGCGACCGCGTGGCCGGCTTCGCGTTCGGCACCTTCGGGCCGGAGGTGGTGACGCGGGAGGAACTGGTCGCGCTCGCACCGCCGGACGTGTCGGCGACGGCGCTCGCCACGATACCCTCGGTGTTCGTGACGTCGGTGCTGTCATACGAGCTTGCCGCGCTGAAGGCGGGCGACCGGGTGCTCGTCCACGCCGGCGCGGGCGGCGTGGGGCTTGCGGCCATCCAGCTCGCCCAAGCGGCGGGCGCGGAGGTGTTTGCCACCGCGAGCGCGCCCAAACAGGCCCATCTCCGCTCCCTCGGTGTCGAGCACGTGTTCGACAGCCGCTCGACCGCGTTCGGTGAGGAGA
>JAJDXW010000166.1 GCA_022823045.1 Gammaproteobacteria bacterium | reverse complement strand
CTTGGTGCTCATCCGGGGTGGGCATGATGCTCTCTCCTGTCTGCCTGTATCTTATGCAGACAGAAACTCTGCCATATCCCAACCCATTTTCAAAATCCCACAAATGAGACGTGCGCCCCACCACCCCGGGCGCGTTGAAATTTCCTGCCCTCGTCGTTATCCTTCGGCGCCCTTGCGCCGCCCCCGGTTCACACCGAAGTGCATACCGAATGAAGAGAACGTTTCAGCCGAGCGTCCGCCGCGCGAAACGCCGCCGCGGATTCCGCGCCAAGATGCGTACGCGCGCGGGGCGGCGGATCATCAAGGCGCGGCGGGCCAAGGGCCGGGCGCGCCTGGCGTCGTGAGCCGCTGACGCTGGCTCGCGACCGTTCGTTCGGAAGCGACCGACGGCTCCGTACCAGGCACGATTTCCAGCGGGTATTCGAAGATCCGGTCCGCTCGTCCGACCGGTACTTCTCGGTCCTCGCCCGTGCCCGGAGCGCCGGGCCGGCCCGGCTCGGGATCGCGGTGGCGAAGAAGCGAGTCCGCCGCGCGAACCGCCGCAACCGCCTGAAACGGCTGGTCCGCGAATGCTTCCGGGAGAACCAGGATCGACTCTCAGGACTGGACCTCGTGGTGGTCGCCCTCGCGACCGCGGACCAGGCGGCCGGGGCGGTCCTCCGGGGCTCGCTCGAACGGCACTGGACGATGCTGGCCGAACGATGCAGATCGCGCTGATCGCCCTCGTCAAGGCGTACCGGTACGTGGTGAGTCCGCTCATCGGGCCGAGCTGCCGGTTTCATCCGAGCTGCTCGGAGTATGCCGTCGACGCGCTTCGCCGCTTCGGGGCGCTCCGCGGGTCGTGGCTCGCCGCCCGGCGAATCGCGCGCTGCCATCCCTGGCACCCGGGCGGGTACGATCCGGTTCCCTCCGATCCGCCCTCCGATAACCCCCGCTAGCGCGACCTGAGGAGCGGCGCCCGTGCCCGTCGAACAACTGCGTCCCATCCTGCTCATCGGTCTCGCGGTGGTGGGCTTCCTGCTGTGGCAGGAATGGCAGGAGGACTTCGGCCCGGGCGCACGGCGCGACCCGGCCCCCGCGGTGCGCGACACGCCGGCACCGCGGGACCTGCCGGACCCGGGCCGGACGAGCCGGGGGGGTACCCCCGCCGATACCTCCGCCGCCACCCCCGCGCGAACGCCCGCCCCCGGCGCCGAGACCGCGCGGGCCCCCGACGTCCCCTCGGCGCAGGATGTGCCGGCCGCCACCACCGAGCCGGCCCCGACCCCCGCCCCCGCAGGCACGGCCGACGTGGTGACGGTCCGCACCGACGTCCTCAGCGTCCGCATCGATCCGCGGGGGGGCACCATCTGGCAGGTATCGCTCAACCGCTACCCGATCGAGCTCGAGGAGCCGGACCGGCCCTTCGTCCTGATGGACGACCGGGTGGGGCTCCTGTACGTCGCGGAATCGGGCATCGTGGGGGCATCCGCCCCGGACCACCACGCGGTGCTGGTCCCGGAACAGAACGATTACGAGCTCGCCCCCGGCGCCGACCGGCTCGACGTCCGCCTTCACTGGGAGAGCGAGGACGGGGTCCGGATCGCCAAGGTGTTCGAGTTCGCGCGCGACAGCTACGAGATCGGCGTGCGCCACGAGATCGACAACCGGTCCTCGCTCTCCTGGACGGGAGAGCCCTACGGGCATTTCCGGCGGGTGCCGCCCGAGGACTCGGGCGGCCTCGGCACCATCTACACCTATACCGGCGCGGTCCTTTCGAGCCCCGACAAGCCGTACGAGAAGATCGACTTCGACGACATGGAGTCCGAGAACCTCGACCGCGAGGTCCGCGATGGCTGGATGGCCATGATCCAGCACTACTTTGCGAGCGCCTGGATCCCGGAGCGGTCCGTGGCGGCCCGCTACTACACCAAGGCGCTGCCCAATCAGGAGTTCCTCGCGGGTCTCGTGGGCCCCCCGGTCACGGTGGCGCCGGGGACGAGCGGCGAGATGCGCCTCAAGCTTTTCGCGGGGCCCAAGGTGCAGTCCCGTCTCGAGGCGGCCGCCCCGGGGCTCAAGCGCACCGTGGACTACGGGTGGCTGTTCTTCATCGCCCAGCCCCTGTACATCGCCCTCGAGTTCATTCACGACTACGTGAGGAACTGGGGGTGGGCCATCATCATTCTCACCTTCCTCATCAAGCTCGCCTTCTACCACCTCTCCGCCGCGAGCTATCGCTCGATGGCGCGCATGCGCAAGCTCTCGCCCAAGATCCAGACCCTGCGCGACCGCCACGCGGGCGATCGGCAGAAGATGAACCAGGCGATGATGGAGCTCTACAAGAAGGAGAAGATCAATCCGCTCGGCGGGTGCCTGCCCATCATCGTCCAGATCCCCGTCTTCATCGCGCTCTACTGGGTGCTGCTCGAGACGGTGGAGCTTCGCCAGGCGCCTTTCGTGTTCTGGCTGAACGACCTCGCCGCTCACGATCCGTTCTTCGTGCTCCCGGTGCTCATGGGAGCGTCGATGTTCCTCCAGCAACGGTTGAGCCCCACCCCGCCGGACCCCATCCAGGCGAAGGTGATGATGTTCCTGCCGATCATCTTCACCGGGTTCTTCCTGTTCTTCCCCTCCGGCCTCGTGCTCTACTGGTTCGTCAACAACCTGCTGTCCATCGCCCAGCAATGGGTCATCACCAAGCGGATCGAGGGCGGCAAGGCGACCTGAGGGCGAGGGCCGCTCCCCCGGGCCGCGCTGCGGTGCCGGCCCCGAGCGAGCATGTTCCGCCGATCTTCCGCGGCGGACGCCGATTTTCTCGCGGTCGCGGGCCGTTCGTCCGCAAGCCGGCTCGAGAGTGCGCACGCGCCGGCGTTGCCGTGGCGGCCGGGTGAAGCACGCGTGATGCACGCATGAACGACACCATCGCCGCCGTCTCCACCCCGCCGGGCCGGGGCGGGATCGGGATCGTGCGGGTGAGCGGCCCGCGCGCGGGCGAGGTGGCCCAGGCGGTGGCGGGCCGGCTCCCGGAGCCCCGGGTCGCGACCTCGGCCCGGTTTCTCGCGGGCGACGGGGAGACCCTCGACACCGGGCTCGCCCTCTGGTTTCCGGCCCCTCACTCCTACACCGGCGAGGACACCCTGGAGCTTCAGGGTCACGGCGGCCCGGTGGTCCTCGACCGGGTGGCGGGCCGGGTCTTCTCCCTCGGCGCCCGTCCGGCGCGGCCGGGCGAGTTCACCGAACGCGCGTTCCTCAACGGCAAGCTCGATCTCGTCCAGGCCGAGGCGGTCGCGGACCTCATCGACGCGGCCACCCACGAGGCGGCCCGGCTCGCCCGGCGTTCGCTGGACGGCGCGCTCTCCGAGCGGGTCAACGCGGCGGTCGCGGAGCTCGTCGAGATCCGGACCTTCATCGAAGGGGCTCTCGACTTTCCGGACGAGGAGGTCCCGGACTTGCCCGAGGGCCTGCTCGCCGAACGGCTCGACCGGGTCCGCCGGGCGGTGGCGGCCGCGCGCGGAGCCGCCGCCCGGGGCAACCTGCTCCGCGAAGGGTTCGGGGTGGTCATCGTGGGGCGTCCGAATGTCGGCAAGTCGAGCCTGCTGAACCGGCTGGTCGGACGGGAGCGGGCAATCGTGACCGAGGTGCCGGGCACGACCCGAGATACCGTGCAGGAGCCGGTTCAGGTGGACGGGCTGCCCCTGCGGATCGTCGATACCGCCGGCCTTCATCCGACCGACGATCCCGTGGAGCGGATCGGCATCGAGCGGACCTGGGGGGCGGTGGAGGAGGCGGACGCGGTGCTCGCGGTGGTGGACGACCGCCGCGGCCTCGAGGAGGCGGACCGCGGGATCCTGGACCGGCTCCCGGACCGGCTCCCCCGGGTCGTCGTCCACAACAAGATCGATCTGACGGGCGCCCCCGCCGGAGAGCGGGAGTCCGGGTTGGAGTCCGGGTTGGAAGCTGGGGCGGGCCACCGGATCCGGCTCTCGGCGAAGACCGGCGAAGGGGTCGAGCGGCTCCGCGAGCGGCTCAAGGCGCTCGCCGGGTACGAGCCGCGGGCGGAGGGCCTCTTCATGGCGCGTCGTCGCCACCTCGCCGCGCTCGACGATGCCCTCGCCGCGCTCGACGCCGCGAGGCGGAGCGGCGAAGAAGGCGCGGGGGGCGAGCTCGTGGCCGAGGACCTTCGCCTCGCCCAGCGCGCGCTCGGGGAGATCACCGGGGAGTTCACCACCGACGATCTCCTCGGCCGCATCTTCGCCACCTTCTGCATTGGAAAGTAGCCGTGGCTTTTGCGGCAGCCCGGAGGAACCGTCGATATTCATCGCTTGCCCGAAAATCCTGCGGCTTTTCGGGCCAGGAAAGTAGCCGGGGCCTTCGCGCAGGCCGCAGGGTCTCGCCGATGTTCGACGTTTGCCCGAAAACCCTGCGGTTTATCGGGCTGGGGAAGTAGCCGGGACTCTCGCGGCAATCCGGAGGAACCGTCGATGTTCATCGCTTGCCCGAAAATCCTGCGGTTTTTCGGGCTGGGGAAGTAGCCGGGACTCTCGCGGCAGTCGGGAGGAACCGTTGATATTCATCGCTTGCCCGAATAATCCTTCGTATCATTCGGGCTGGGCAAGCAGCCGACGGTTTCGGGCTAGACTTCCGCCATGCTCTACGAGCTCGCCGAACGTCCCCGGATTCTGCTCATCGGAGCCGATGGCCAGCTCGGCTGGGAGCTGCGCCGCACCGCGTCCCCGCTCGGAGACGTGATCGCGACCGTCGAGAACGACTCGCGGCGCCGGAACGTCGCCGCCGATCTGCTCGATCTCGCCGACCACGGCGCCATCCGCCGCGTCGTCGCGGAGGTGAAGCCGCACGTCATCCTCAATGCGGCGGCGTTCACCGACATCGACCAGACCGAGCGCGAGCCGGCCATCGCCACCGCGATCAACGGGGTCGCCCCGGGGGTGCTCGCCCGCGAGGCGGCGCGCTACGAGGCGCTCCTCGTCCACTACTCGACCGACAACGTGTTCGACGGGGAGCTGGACCGTCCCTACAGCCCTTCCGATCCGCCCCGTCCCGCGAACACGTACGGGCATACGAAGCTCCAGGGGGAGGATGCGATCCGGGCGATCGGGGGGCCGCATCTCATCCTTCGCACGAGCTGGCTCTACGGCTCGCGCGGGAACAACTTCCTCATGACGGTGCTCGATCTCGTCGATGCGGGGCGCCCGATCTCGGTCGTGAGCGACCAGTTCGGGGCGCCGACGTGGACCCGTTCGGTGGCTTCGGCGACGGTCCAGATCCTGTCCCTCGCGCGGGTGGCGGGTGCGGCGTGGATGCGCGAGCGCTTCGGCACCTACCACATGACGGCGGGCGGGCGCTGTAGCTGGTACGAGTTCGCGGTGGCGATCCTGGAGCGGTACCGGGAAGGGGACTACGAGCTTGCCCCCCAGTCGACCTCGAGCTACCCGGCGAGCGCGGGCCGGCCGGCGAACGGAGTGCTCGACTGCGTGGCCGTCCGCCGCGCATTCGGGATCGTCCTCGACGACTGGAGGATCTCGCTCGAGCGAGTGATGGAGGAGGTGCGCGAGGTCCGGTGGCCGCCCGGGGGCGGGCCGCGTGCGCGCGGCGCGGCCGGAAGAGGCCGGAATTGACCGGAAGGCTGGCCGGCGGGCGCGTCGGGTGGAGGACGACCGTACCCGGAGCCCGCGTCGCGCCCGTCCTTGTCGCGGCGCTCGAAGTCGGATTCGCGGCGGGATGCCACGAGGCGGCGGCCGAGACCCCGGCTTTGCCGGTGGTGCTCGAGGATGCGGCCATGTCCGGCACCGAGCGCTACTGCACGGGTTACGACGCGACGTTCCACGGTGTATGGGCAGCCGGGAAGGCGGGGGTAGACGAGGAGACCGTCGCCGGAGCCGCACCGCCGGTGCTGTTCCGAATCGGTCTGAACACGGGCGGCGCGGGATGCTACGCCCAGCTCAACGTGAGGACGCCGCCCGGGGTCGCCCCCTACGAGCTTCCCCGCTTCCGGGCAAGGGCGGGGCCGGGCGGGGACGCGTGGACCCTTCGTTACCGTACCAGCGTCCTCGAGCTCGATGTCGGGAGCGGGAGGGTGGTCCGCCGCGAAGGCGGGAGCGTGGTGCGAAGCGGGTTGCTGCTGCCGGGGCCTCCTCCCGTCGGCGAACCCTTGCCGCCGCCGTCCGCCGAGGGGCGATCACGCTGGTACGCGACCTGGCGGGGACGATTCCCGGGGGTGCCGTTTCGGGTGACGCTTCGGGTCAACGAATCATTTTCGGGCGAGGTCATCGGCCGGATATCGATGCTCCTGATGTCGCAGACCTTCACCGGCCGGTTCCACGGCGAGATGCTGGTTTTCCGATGGAAGAACCGCCACGTGGGACTCGTCATGGAGCCGGGTGGCGACACCCTCGTCTACAACGACTACCGGGGCCGCGTTTCCCGGTTCCGCCGGGTTCGCTGATGGCCGCGCGGAAGAGATCCTGCCGTTCGGCCGTCCGCGCCGTCGGTGAATCGCGGAGGAGCACGGAGCTCGGCTCCGGCCTGAGTCGGATGAATGCGGCCGCGGCCGTTCCCGCCCCGTCCGTAGGCGGTGACGCGGTTCGGGGATCTCGCGAAGCGTCAAGCAGGGGACGGTTGGAGCTTTCCCTTGGGTAGACTGTGCCGTGTACCGTTGCGAGGAATCGTCCCGTTGCAATGGTGATCCGCTCCATGGTCCCCGTCATTCTGTCGGGCGGTGCCGGAAGCAGGCTCTGGCCGCTCTCCCGCGAGCTCCGTCCCAAGCAGCTCATCGCGCTCACCGATGAGCACACCCTCCTGCAGGGCACCGCGCGCAGGCTTGCGTCCCTGGACGCCGCGCGGCCTCCCATCGTGGTCTGCAACGAGGCGCACCGTTTCATGGTCGCGGAGCAGCTCGAGGCGGTCGGCGTCACCCCCACGGCCATTCTGCTCGAGCCGGCCGCCCGCAATACTGCCCCCGCGATCGCCGCTGCCGCCTTCGAGGCGATCGCCCGGAGCGACGGAGGAGACGATCCCGTCCTTCTGGTCCTCCCCTCCGACCACGTCGTTCGCGACGAAGCGCGATTCGCGGGTGCGGTCCGGCAGGCGGTGACGGAGGCGGCGAAGGGGAGGATCGCATTGCTCGGCGTGGTTCCGGCCTGGGCGGAGACCGGTTACGGATACATCATGGCCGGTGAGGCGGTCGGCGAGGGGTCCGAGGCGCGTCTCGTGGAGCGGTTTGCGGAGAAGCCGAACGCCGAGGATGCCGCCTCGTGGCTTCAGGCCGGGAATTGCTACTGGAACAGTGGGATGTTCGCGTTCACGGCGCATCGCTATCTCCGCGAGCTCGGCATCCACGCCGGGTCCATTCGCCTGGCGGTCGAGAAGTCGCACGAACGTGCACTGCCGGACCTCGAATTCCTCCGCCTCGATGCGGAGTGCTTCGCCGCGTCTCCGGCCGTTTCGGTCGACTACGCGGTGATGGAGCGCGTCTCGGATGCGGTAGTGGTGCCCCTCGACGCGGGCTGGTCGGACGTGGGGTCGTGGTCGAGCCTGTCGGAGCTTTCGACGGAGGACGAGGCGGGAAACGTGGTGCATGGCAATGCGATCCTCGAGGGCGCTCGCAACTCCTACGTTCGCAGCGACAAGCGACTGGTGGCCGCGGTCGGGGTGGACGATCTCGTCATCGTCGACACTCCCGACGCCCTTCTCGTCGCGGAGAAGAAGGCGTCGCAGGACGTGAAGAAGGTGGTCGAGCGTCTCGAAGGTGGGAATCGGGAGGAACACCGAACCCATCGCAAGGTCTACCGCCCGTGGGGCAACTACGACTCCGTCCACGGCGGGGACGGTTTCAAGATCAAGCACATCGTCGTCCACCCGGGCCAACGGCTGTCGCTGCAGGCCCATCGCCACCGGGCGGAGCACTGGGTCGTGGTGCGTGGCGAGGCGCGGGTCACGCGTGACGGCGAGACGTTCACGCTGCTCGCGAACCAGTCGACCTTCATTCCGAAGGGAGTGAAGCACCGGTTGGAGAACCCGGGGACGTCGCCACTCGAGATCATCGAGGTGCAGACCGGAAGCTACCTCGAGGAGGACGACATCGAGCGTTTCGAGGATGCCTACGGCCGAGCCGATCCGCGTCCTCGGCGGCCGGTCTCCGATTCTCCGCGACGGTCCGGGTGACCGGGCTCCGGGCCGTCGTCGGCATGCCCGGTTCCCTCGCTTGCGTCGCCGCGTTCCGCGGTGCTCGGACGCCCGCGATGGGAAGTCTGTGAGATATGCGGGCCACCGCCGCCGAGCTCGACGTCGTGGTGCCGAACTTCAAGCGGCGGCTCTCCGGGGTGACCAGCACGATCGTTCAGCTCGTTCCCGGTCAGGCGGAGCACGTCCGCATCGCCACACTGGGGCCGGGGTTGCCGGACCATGTTCCCAAGCTCGGGTGGCGGCAGGTTCCGGGGTTGCTGCGGCAACCCGAACGCCGTCCCTTTCGCATTTGGCACGCCCGGCGAAATGTCGAGATGCTGGCCGGGGTCGTCCTGAAGACCGTCTTCCGCGCCCCCCTCAGGCTCGTGTTCACCTCCGCCGCGCAGCGCCATCACACCTGGGCCACCCGCTTCCTCATCCGTCGCATGGATGCCGTGATTGCGACGAGCCGTCGTTCGGGCCGGTTCCTGAAGGTGCCGTACACCGTTGTCATGCACGGCGTGGACTGCAGGCGGTTTCATCCTCCCGCCGGGCCCGAAGACCTCTTCGAGGGCGCCGGCCTCCCCGGTCGATACGCCGTCGGCTGCTTCGGCCGCATCCGTCCGCAGAAAGGGACTGATCTCTTCGTCGACGCGATGATTCGCCTTCTTCCCGACTGCCCGGACTGGACGGCGGTGATCGGGGGGCGAGCGACCTCGGAGCACCGAGAGTTCCATCAGCGGCTGCTCGAGCGGATCTCCGAGGCCGAGCTCGACGATCGGATCGTCTTCCTTGGTGAAGTTCCCGATGTGCGTCCGTGGTACCGGCGGCTCCTTCTGCACGTCGCTCCGTCACGCAACGAGGGATTCGGGCTGACCCCGCTCGAGGCCATGGCATCGCGGACCGCGGTGGTAGCGAGCGACGCCGGCTCTCACGCGGAAGTGATCGCGGAAGGCGTGACGGGCGCCATCGTCGCGGCCGGTGACGGCGAGGCGCTCACCGAGGCGATCCGTCGTTATCTGGGCGCGCCGGAAGTCGCGACGGAGCATGGGCGCAACGCCCGCGCGCACGTGGAAGGAAACTTCTCTCTCGACAACGAGGTGCGTGGAGTCAATGCCGTCTACGAAACGCTCTGGAGGGAAGCGGAGCGCTGCTCTCGATGACTCCTGTCCGGGTGCACATCCGAGAGCCCTACCGGGCCTACGAAAGCCGTATCCGGGCTCTTCACCGGTGCCCGGACGCACCCGGGATCGCCCTGCGCTCCGGCCGGAACCTGATCCGGACGATGACCATCGATGGTCCCCCCGGCGAATCGGTCGAGGTCGTGGTGAAGGCGTTCGCGGTGCCCGCGCGGCCGAGGGGGCTCGTCTACGCACGCCTTCGCCGTTCGAAGGCATGGCGGTCGATGGTGCACGCGGAGAAGCTGCTGGCACTCGGAATCGGAACCCCGGACCCCGTCGGCTGCATCGAGTACGAGGATGTGGGCTGTCTCCGCGAAAGCTACTACATTTGTCGCTACTGGCCGCCGGACATCGACCTCGCCGCGCTGCTTTACCGGGGTGGATCTCTCGGGAAAAGAACGGATGCGCTGTTGGAGCAGCTCGCAAGGTTCACGTGTCTTCAGCACGACAACGGAGTTCTGCACCGGGACTACAATCCCGGGAACATTCTCGTGCGGTCGCGGCGCAAGCGCTTCGAGTTCGCCCTCGTGGACCTCAATCGCCTTCGCTTCGATACCGTGGGTGCCGATGATCGCGTTTCCGCGCTGGTGCGTCTCACCACGTCGGTCGATTACCTGCGGATCATCGGCCGGCAGTACGCGGGCCTCCATGGCGTGGACGCGACGGACTTCTGCCGCAAGCTCGAACGGGCGCTGGCTCGATTCCTCGCGCGACGACGGACCATGAATCGGGTCAAGTCCTGGCTTCGACATGAAGGTTGACCCCGCGGCGTTTCGCTGGGATCACTTCTCCGATCAGCCGGCGACCCTCGACAGGAGCACCAAGCGAAGGCTCCGTCGACTCGGAGTCCGGGACGAGCTCAGGAAATGGCTCGTCTCCCTTTCCCGGTTTCCCCTCCTTTTCAAACGGTTGTCGCGCGACAGACGGTTCGAGGCATTTCGCAACGACCATCGAATCGGCCTTTGCGTCAACCTGGAGCGACCGTTCGAGGACAAGAGGACGCTCTCGGCGTCCGAGATTGCCGACCTCATCGAGCCTCTGAACATCCGTCGCCTGGCCGTCCGCCTGCCGCTTCGCGACATCGACCGCCTGGAGGAATACGTCGCGTTCATCAGGCACTTCTCGGGATACGAGGTCCTGGTCGTCGTCCTCCAGGACCGCGAGTTCATCGAGGAGCCGGAGAAGCTCGAGCATGCCCTTCGCCGCATCTTCGCCGCCCTTTCCGGAACGGTCGGGCACTATCAGATCGGCAACGCGGTGAACCGGCTCAAATGGGGGTTCGCATCGCAGCGCGAATACCTGGAGTTCTTCGACACCGCCTGGAGGCTCAGGAACCGGGAATTCCCGGACCTCAAGCTGCTGGGCGGTGCGGTCATCGACTTCGAGCTGCACGAGCACGTGGGTTCGCTGAACAATCGCTTCCGGTTCCGGTACGACGGCTACGCGTCCCTTCTGTACGTGGACCGGCGGGGTGCTCCGGAGAACCGGCAGTTCGGATTCAACCTCCTGGACAAGCTGAACATTCTGGACCGACTCGTTGCCCGCAGCGCAAAGGTGCATTCCCGCGGATCGGCGCCGCTCTGGGTCACGGAGGTCAACTGGCCGTTGCGGGACACCGGACGCCATGCCCCGGCCGAAGGCGATTGTCGGGTCGGAGAGTCGGAACAGCTCTGCTACCTGGTACGGTACTTCCTGCTCACCCTCGCGTCCGGGTCGGTTGCCGCCTGCTTCTGGCATCAACTGGTCGCTCCCGGCTACGGCCTGATCGACAACCGTGGGGGCACCTTGCGAGAGCGCCCGGCGTTCCATGGGTTTGCCACCCTTTGCCGACTATTCAACGGCGCGGCGATCGAAGGGTTTGCGCGCGAGGAGGAGCTCGGCCACTACCGCCTCGCGGCCCGCAAGGACGGCTCGGAGATCCTCGCCCTCTGGCGAAGCGGCGGCACGGTTTCCATTCCCATGCCTCCCGACAAGGCGGCGATCGGCATTGAGGGCGAACCCATCGGCGTTCGGGCCGGCCGGCCGCTCACGATCAGCGAATCCACCGTTTACCTGGTCGACGCCTGACGGTTGCTGTCGGAGCGAAGAGAAGAGTCGAACCGAGTGGACGAAAGCGATGACTTCGGGGTCGAGGCAATGGTTCATTCCAGGAGGAGCTTCTCATATTGCTCCACCGCACGATCGACGCTGAAGAAGGAAGCCCGCTGCCGGAGCGCCTCACGTTCGGGAGGCCCTTCGAGGGTGCGCATCATCGCGTCCGCGAGGGCCTCCTCGTCTCCCACCGGCACCAAGGGACCGAGCCGACCATCCTCCAGGATCTCGCGGGGCCCGAAAGGACAATCGGTGCTGACTACCGGACAGCCGCAGGCCATCGCTTCGATGAGGACCGTCGGAAGCGCCTCGTTTCGGGACGACAGGACGAACAGATCGGCTTTCGCGAGGAACGCGTACGGATTCTCCACGAAACCGGGAAAGTCCGTATGTTCCGAAATTCGAAGTCGCCGTGCCAACGAGACAAGACTGGACCTCATACGCCCGTCACCAAGCACGATCAACCGCGCCGGACGCCGAACCAGGAGTCGCGCGAAGGCGGAGAGAAGAACAGAAAAATTCTTCCCCTTTGTCAACTTTCCTATGGCCAGAATCACCGGGGACTCGGGCCTGTCGAGCCAGGGGTGATTGGCTGGCTCGCGCGCCTTCCGCTCGATATGCTCCGAAACGACAGGATTGTAGATTACATGAGGTTGGCCGCATTTCAGATCGGAGATCTTCGCAAACTCGGTCGATACGCCATGGGAAACTCCCACAACGGCGTCCGCATGAGGAAAGGATCGGCGTGCCCGTCGGAGCAAACGGCCGTGCTCCAGGGATTCGTGCAGCGTGGCGATCGTCCGCACGGGCCGGCGTGCAATCTGCAACGCCATGGACGCTGACGCAACTGCGAGTACGTTCATGGCAAGAAGCGCATCCGGCCGATCCTGGTCCAGGTACCGAGCGACGCCCGCTGCCCACCTCGGCAGTCTCGTGCTCATGAGGAATGGCAACTGCCCGGGGCGCAACCCGTTTGCCATGCCGATACGTGGATAACGAACCTGCCAGGGAAGAGGAGCCGGAACGAGAGGTCTGGGAACGGAGGCGACCCGCTTCAAGTTCTCCCGGGTCCTTGGATCGCTTCGGCCCGACGAGAAGAAGATTCGCACTCCATCGGGCACTTCCTCGGGATAGTGACAGATCAGGCGCTGGAGAAGGAGAGCGACTTCATGTCCACGCTCAAGCAGTCCGGCAGCGATGTACAGTGCTTTCCGCTCGGCGCCCCGCCCAGCCAGGCTGGGTGCAAGGATGGCGATGCGGCCCGGGGGAAGTCGTTGAGAACCGTTCGGCACGTTCGTCATCGGTCATCCAGCCGGACCTGCTCCCGGGTCCCTCGTCAATGCCACCGCAAAAACACACGCGTTGACGATGATCGTCCACCATATCAACGTGATGTAGTAGAGACTGTAGAACTCGATATGTCCGTTGAACGGGAACAAGGCGACGACGAGGGCAAGTGCGTACGGATAGACGGACCGAAAGGCATCTCGTTCGAGACGGCGGAGTTTCACGAAGAAGTACGCGGCCAGGACAAGATAGCCCGACAGACCGATAGCGCCGGTGCTGGTTGCAATCTCGAGCAGCGGCAGATGAGGTGAACGGGGTGATACGGCGGTAAGGTGCCCTTGTCCGATCTTCTCCAGGTATTCGTGGTAGTAGTCCCGTTCCGGATTGTAGTCCCGATAGGCGCTGCGGAAGCCCAGTGGCCCGACGCCGTTCAGCCAGTGTACGGACCACATGTTCACTGCCGTCTCCCATATGGAGAGGCGCCAGGTGACCGCTTTCTCGAACTTCTCTCGGTCGCCGCTCCACAGTCCGGACAGCAGCTCAATCCGAGGTTCTGTCGCTTTCCACACTCTCTCGGTGCCGCTCGGCCAAGCATAGGCGGTGATTGCCAAGGCGAGAATCGCTCCAGCGCAGGCGGTCGCGACTCTGCCCAAGCGCAGCCGCTGACGCGAGGATGACCAGTCCGACCACCGAAACAGGAACAGCAGGTATCCAATGGTCGCGACAGCCAATGCACCCCAGGCGGTGCGGGAACCGGACAGCAGGATCGTCATCAGGAAAGGAATGAGCAGCACCGGACTCGGTCGCCAGCGCCGACTCGCCCGTCGAACCATTTCGAAGTAAAGAGGTGCAAAACCGGCCAGCAAGCTGCCGATTCTGCCCGGACGCAGTGCACCGGCCACCCGGTTACCTTCCTCGTAGGGGATGCCGAACCAGTCGACTCCAGTCCAGAACTGCCATAGCGCGTCGGAGTACAGAAAAACAAGGATGGCGACCACTCCCGTCATGAGCCAGTCGACCTCCCGGAAACAGGTGTAGGCACGGACCGCATAGACTCCAGCGAGAAAGTAGATGCAGACGCTCGCGGTCTTGCGAAGCGACTCGACCGGGTTCACCGCGTCGGGCAACGATGCAAGCATGGGTAGCCAGATGCAGAGGAACGCGACGCACAGGAATCGGTTGCTGGGCGAAGCGAGCCGTGCCGGTCCGGACACCACCTGCACCAGACCAAGTACGGCAAGGGCGATCATCGGGACATTGAAGAGCGGTTCGGCCGGCAGGAGGGCGATGATCGCGAGCAGCAGCCCGGTTGCAACCGGTGCACTTGGCTCGAGAACAAATGTCGCAATACGGGCGAACACGGGCCCCATCCGCTGGTTCTTCAATCGGTACGGTCGGGGTATCGGAACGGCGTCAATGACGCGATGTCCGCCGGACCGCATTCGCGGAGACCGAGCCCGCACCCGCGAACGGAGCTTCGCGCCGGAGAGTGGCGCCCAGGCAAGGAGACGGGCCGGGATGAGTGGCGGGCTGCCGCGAGCACGTCACCGAATACGGAAGACGCCGAGGTTCGGAATGAGACAGAAGTCGATTTCAAGTGACCAGGGTCCCGCATCAAGACCGGCTCCGGTCGGCACGAGGCGCCGCGTCGGGGAGGTTTCTCAGGACGTTTCCGGCCCGCGCCGTCCAAGTGTAATGCCGTTTGAAGTCGTCCAGGGCAGTTCGCCCCAGTCGGTCGCGCAGCGCCACGTCCCTGCGGAGTCTTTGGATCGCGTCGACCCACGCTTCCGTGTCTTCCGGCGGCACCAGCCAGGCGTTGCGTCCATGTTCCAGCACATCTTGCAGCACCGGCAGGTCGGCGGCGACGATCGCCTTCCCCTGCGCCATGTACTCGAAAATCTTCAATGGCGAGAACCAACGCGAGATCTCGCGCCGCTGGGCCATGACGCGGCGCCCGAAGGGTGCGAGCGCGAGGTCGAACCCGGCGATACGGCGGCCGACCTCGCGATGCGGAAAGTACCCTTCGAAACGGATGTTCTCGATGCGGGCGGTTCGGCGGCGCCAGGACGCGAGGTCCTCCGGTGTGCCACCCACGATGTCGAACCGAACCTCGGGAAGCCTGGGCGCAATCGCCGCGATGGTCTCCATTCCCTTGCCGGGATAGAGGTGGCCGACGTACCCTGCCCGGAACTCACCGTTTCCCGTGCTCGGCTCGGAGTCTCCAAGGGTTGCCGCGTCCGGTGCCACCACGATGGAATCGGGGGGTAGCTCCGGAAATGCCGCCAGAAAATCTGCGGCGAGCGGACGCGTGATGACCACCAGACGCCTGAAATTCCGGGATAGCAACGTTTTCCTCGTCCGTCCCCATCGCGGGTTGTGGCTCGGCATGGCGTGCGTTTCGTATATGTATGGAATCCCTGCCGCGGTCCACAGGCCGGCGAATCTGGTCGTGCGGGAGTAGATGAGGTCCGGCTGGAGCTCGTGTAGCAGTCGCTTGATCTCGCGATGTTGAAGATAGCCTCTGGTGAGCAACGGGTAGTGGTTGATGACTCGAAGCGCGAACGACTCGGCAATTCCATACTGGTCGTACAACGCCCGTTCAAAGCCGGGTCCGGCACCCTCGGCTACCCGAATTGCCAGCGTGACGTCATGGCCCAGCTCGGCCATGGCCGCGCACATGTGCATGACCTGAACGGGGTTGGCGAGCCGCGTCGGATATCGTGTCAGGTGGAGATAGCAGATCCTCATGCGGCCTGAACGCGGGACTGCGACTGCCGGAGGGCACGATAGAGCGCGCTCGACCCGAGCAGCTCGGAGTGGGTTCCGACGGCGACGACTCGCCCGTCCTCCATCACTGCGACGCGGTCCGCCATCTCGATGGTGGAAGGACGGTGGGCGATGACGACCGTGGTGCGTCCTTCGCGGAGGCGGACCAGCGCGGAGCGGACCCGATGCTCCGACGGGGTATCGAGGGCGGAGGTCGCCTCGTCGAGGATGAGGATGGGGGCGTCCTTCAGGAACGCCCGGGCGAGGGCGAGGCGCTGGCGCTGTCCGCCGGAGAGGTCGAGGCCGTTCTCTCCCACCACCGAGTCGAGCCCGTCCGGGAGGTCCTCGAGAAAGTCGGTGACGAACGCGGCCTCCGCGGCCTGCCGGATGGATTCGCGGGGGGCCGATTCGAGCCCGCCGTAGGCGATGTTCGCGGCAATCGTGTCGTTGAAGAGCACGATCTCCTGACTCACGATGGCGATCTGGTGACGGAGCGACGTGAGGGTCAGCTCCCGGATATCGATCCCGTCGAGACGCACCGCTCCGGTCAGGGGATCGAAGAACCGGGGCAGAAGGTTGGCGAGGGTCGACTTCCCGGCCCCGGAGGGTCCGACCAGGGCCAGGGTCTCTCCGGGCTCGATGACGAGGGAGACGTTCCGGAGCGCGGGCGGTCGGTCGTCGCGGTATCGGAACACCACCGAATCGAGCTCGATCCTCCCCTTCGTCCGGGCAATCTCCCGGGTTCCGGAATCGGGCTCCCCGGTCTCGTCGACGAGTCCGAACACGCTTTCCGCGGCGGCGAGCCCCTGCTGCAGGCTGGCGATGACGGTGGCGAGGTGCCGGATCGGTCGCAGTAGCAGCATCGTCGCCGCCATGAAGCTCACGAAGCTGCCGATGGTCACGCTGCCGGCCGCCGCCCGGTGGGCGGTAATGGTGATGACCGCGCCGATCGCGACCGCGATCACGACCTGGACGATGGCCCCGGGCCAGGCGCCCGCCATGGCGAACTTGAAGTTGCGAAGCCGCACCGCGTTCGCCGCTTCCTCGAACCGCCGGCGTTCGTACTCCTGCCCTCCGAACACGCGCACCGCCTTCTCCCCGTCGAGGGCTTCGCGCAGGATGTGGTTTACCCGTCCCATGGCGTCCTGGACGAGGCGGCTCACCCGGCGGAGGCGGCGGTTGAAGTAGCGAACCGTGAGCGCGACCACGGGCCCGGCCACGAGCATCAGCAAGGTGAGCTGCCAGTCGATCCACGCCATCCAGGCGAGCAGCCCGGCGACCGCGAGCGTGTCGGTCACGAGCACGGCGAGGGTTCGGTCCGCCGCCTGGGCGATCCGGTCGGCGTCGAAGGTGAGCTTCGACATGAGCCGAGCTACCGAAGGCCGGTCGGGCCTCCCGATCGGCAGCGCGAGGAGCTTGTCGAACATGAGCCGGCGCAGATCGAAGAGCACGCGCTGGGACACGACCGCGAACGCGGCCGTGCGGGCCCAGTTCGCGACGCCCCATGTCACGAAGGCGAGCACCAGCAGCACGGTGAGTCCGGCCACGACGTACGGGTCGCGTTCGACGAAGCTCTCGTCGAGCACCGGCTTCAGGATCATCGGGATGGCGGGCTGGGCGGCGGCCGCCATCAACATCGCGAGCACCGCGAGCGCGAACGGCCGCCAGTGGGGGCGCGCGTGTCCGAGCAGGCGCCGGTAGAGAGCGTGCGAACGGGATTGGCTCACGGCAGGAACCGCCGGATCAGCGGTCAATCAGCCTGAACTCGGCGCCGCAGTAGGGACACTTCGCTTCCCCCGTCTCTTCGATCGGGAGATAGACCTTGGGATGGGAGTTCCAGACCGCCATGCCCGGCATGGGGCAGCTCAGAGGCAGGTCGGCCCGGGTGATCTCGTAGCGACTCTCGGCGTTCGGCTCGATCAACGTTCCGGCCTTGGCGGGGAGCGGGAATTTCACCACGGCGGCGGAACGAAAAAAAGCCCCGCCACCCCGGTCGGCCGGGGGGCGGGGCCTTCGGGTCACGGCCCTGGCGGGCGGCATCCGCGCCGCCCGCCGTTGGCCACGACCGGGGCCTACATCATGCCCATGCCGTCCATGCCGCCACCCGGCGGCATCGCCGGCGGGGTCTCGTCCTTGGGAGCCTCGGCGACGCTCGCCTCGGTGGTGATGAGGAGCCCGGCGATCGACGCCGCGTTCTGAAGCGCGGTGCGGACCACCTTGGTCGGGTCGAGGATGCCCATGGCGACCATGTCCCCGTACTCTTCGGTCTGCGCGTTGAAGCCGTTGTTGCCGTTGGACTCGGCGACCTTGGCCAGCACCACGCTCGACTCGGCGCCGGAGTTGGCGACGATCTGACGGAGCGGCTCTTCCATGGCCCGCCGGGCGATCGAGATGCCCATGTCCTGATCGTGGTTTTCGCCGGTGAGCTCGGTCACGGCCTGCTGGGCGCGGACGAGAGCCACCCCGCCGCCCGCGACCACGCCTTCCTCGACCGCGGCACGGGTCGCGTGCAGCGCGTCCTCGACGCGGGCCTTCTTCTCCTTCATCTCGACCTCGGTCGCGGCGCCCACCTTGATGACGGCCACGCCGCCGGCGAGCTTCGCCATCCGCTCCTGGAGCTTCTCGCGGTCGTAGTCGGAGGAGGTCTCCTCGATCTGCTGCCGGATCTGGGTCACGCGGCCGTCGATTCCGCTCTTTTCGCCGGCGCCGTCGATGATCGTGGTGTCCTCCTTGGCCGCGATCACGCGCTTGGCGCGGCCCAGGTCATCGAGGGAGGCCTTCTCGAGGCTCATCCCGACTTCCTCGGAGATGACGGTGCCGCCGGTGAGGATCGCCATGTCCTCCAGCATCGCCTTGCGGCGGTCGCCGAAGCCGGGCGCCTTGACCGAGCACACCTTCACGATGCCGCGAATGGTGTTGACGACCAGGGTGGCGAGCGCCTCGCCCTCGACGTCCTCCGCGATCACGAGGAGGGGCTTGCCCGCCTTCGCGACGCTCTCGAGCAGCGGGAGGAGATCCCGCACGTTCGAGATCTTCTTGTCGTGCAGGAGGATGTACGGATCGTCGAGCTCCGCCGCCATGCTGTCCTGGTTGTTGATGAAGTACGGCGAGAGGTAGCCGCGGTCGAACTGCATGCCCTCGACGACGTCGAGCTCGTTGTCGAGCCCGCTGCCGTCCTCGACGGTGATGACGCCTTCCTTGCCCACCTTGTCCATGGCTTCGGAGATGATGTCGCCGATTGCGTAGTCGGCGTTGGCCGAGATCGCGCCGACCTGGGAGATCGCCTTGCTGTCCTTCACCGGCTCGCTCAGGTTCTCGAGCTCGCCGACGGCCGCGCTGACCGCCTTGTCGATGCCGCGCTTGAGATCCATCGGGTTCATGCCGGCGGAGACCGACTTGAGGCCCTCGCGCATCATCGAGTGCGCGAGCACGGTCGCGGTGGTGGTGCCGTCACCGGCGACGTCGGAGGTCTTGGACGCGACTTCCTTCACCATCTGCGCGCCCATGTTCTCGAACTTGTCCTTGAGCTCGATCTCCTTCGCGACCGACACGCCGTCCTTGGTGACCGTGGGCGCGCCGAAGCTCTTCTCGAGCACCACGTTGCGGCCCTTGGGGCCGAGGGTGACCTTGACCGCGTTGGCCAGGATGTTGACGCCGCGGGAGAGTGCCTGGCGGGACTCTTCGGCGAAATGTACGTCTTTTGCGCTCATCTGGGTAAGACTCCTGAGCAGTGCGTTTGCCTGGGTTGAAGAGGGTGCGGGGCGGGCCGGGTCAGCCCTCGACGACCGCCATGATGTCTTCCTCGCGCAGCACGAGGAGATCGTCGCCGTCGACCTTCACCTCGGTGCCCGAGTACTTGCCGAACAGGACTTCGTCGCCGACCTTGACGTCGAGCGCGCGTACGGAGCCGTCGTCCAGGATCTTGCCGGGGCCGATGGCCGTGACTTCACCGCGGATCGGCTTTTCGGTGGCGGTGTCGGGGATGACGATGCCGCCTGGAGAGGTGCGCTCCTCTTCCATCCGCTTCACGATCACGCGGTCGTGGAGGGGTCGTATGTTCATTCGGAAAATCTCCCGCTTCCGGTAGTTGGGTTCAGAGATTGAGCTTGGAGCCTTCGGAGGTCCGTCTGGACCCCGGACGGCCCGGATCGCGTCACCGAGCGGAGCGCGTCATCGTCAGCTTGTTAGCACTCACTCGAAGCGAGTGCTAATGATAGGGGCGGTCTCGCTCAAGTCAAGGGGCGGGGAACGAATCAACCGCGGCCGTCGTCGCGACGGTCCCGGTCCTCCGGGCGCCAGTACTCCCCTTCCAGGGTGCGGCCATCGTGCTGCGGGTGGCCGCGGGGACGGGGCGAGCCAGCCGGCCGCAGGCTGACGGTGGCGAGGATGAGGCGCCGCCGGACGGACGGGACGAGGCAGGCGAAGCCGGCCGCGTCGGTGATGAATCCCGGGGTGAGAAGGAGCGCGCCGGCGATGAGGATCACCGCTCCTTCCAG
>JAJDXW010000197.1 GCA_022823045.1 Gammaproteobacteria bacterium | reverse complement strand
ACCGTCCTTCGAGTAGGGGAACGGGCTGACCGTGCGAGATCTGGACGCAAGGTTCAAGTCGAAAACTGCTCCGCGAGGCAGAAACAGTAACATTTTCAATCTCTTATCGAGAGTCCATGCCCCAACGTTGGGACACTAGTGTCCCCTCCGGTAAATCGACCCAAATCCTGCCACAACAGCGAACGTACGGCGATGGGAGGCGGAGATTCGGATGCTGGGGTCGAGGAGGTTGTAGTCCTTGAGGCTGGCCTTGACTTCGGGGGTCCAGCGGCAGACCTCGCCCGACTCGGCGAAGAGGCGATAGACGTAGGGGGTCTCGTCGGGGGAGCGCTGGCGGCGGGCGTCGATGGCGTAGCCGATCAAGCGCGAGCGTCGGCGGATCCGCTTGTCGTCGTAGACCGCGGGGGCGTTGTGGACGCCGCCCCCTTGCCCGCCGAGCACCGAGGCGCGGCGGTGGAAACTCATGTTGACGGTCACCCGCCACTCGTCGCTCGTGTTCGCGAACGAGCCGTGCAGCACCTGGCGGTTGCTGATCACGACGTCCCCCGGCACGCAGACCATTGGCACCGCGTCCGGCAACCGCTTCGTCCCCGCCTCGGCCACCTTCGCCTTGATGTTCACCTTGCCGAGGCGGTAGGAGCCGGGCACCAGCCACCAAGAACGAGAGCCGAACGCACGACCATTCCCCTGGAGCCAGTGAAATTCCCCTGGCCAGCGCTCTCCCTACAGTTCGAGACCTCCGATCGATTGGTTCCGCTCTCTTTCGATATCTCGACGCAGGGTTTCGAGCGCTACGTCGTAGTGAAGACTGGCCGTAGCGGAATCCGAAATCACGGCCAACCTCGATAATTGTCCGATATCTGCTTCTGAGTAAATCATGCGAAGCGCATCCTCAGGCGACGACGCGGGTGTTGCGAATGACACATCGTAAAGCACCTTGAAGAAATAGCTTGGCAAGTCCAAACTATCTTCGAATACGACCGTCCGACCAGCCGAAGCGACCCTGTCTACCGGCTTTATCAGTGGTGGAAGCGGAAGGTCGATCTTCTTTGTACCGTTCTCGAAAAATAAATATGCTGAAGCGCACTTGTTTCGGGCCAACAAACCATGCTGAGATCCACGCTCTGGATGACGCTGGGATACGTTGGCCCTTGGCCGAACGTATCTCTTCGCTTGAAATATCAGAGGAATGATTCGGGAATTCATCAAGTCCTGCCGCGCCTGCGTCCCCTCGAAGTGCAGAACGAGACCAATGTCGCCGCCGGTCACCTGTTCGCCCCCTAAAATCGAGAGGTCTATGGAGCGTAGCACAATCGCCGTTTGTGTCCGTTTCAGAGGTTTTTCAGCAACCCTTGCCCATTTTTCGCAATGACTCGATATTTCTTTCAAGAGGTACCCGGAAAGAACTCCTTCCGATTTGGGACTTGGACAAGTGTCCAACTGAAAGGCCGCCGAGCTCTCTTGCAAGGCAAGAGTAAGGCACCAAGCGGCGACGTTAGGATGGACCAAGGGGTCCACCAAGAATTCTGTCAATAACCACTCGAGAGGCCTCTTGTCATCCGGATGGTCACGGAAGCGTCCGACGATTGTGTGATGTCCAGCCTTTGAAAAGCCGTGCAACCATCCGGCACGAAGTGCTTGAGCAATGCGTCTGCTCGTATCTGGAGATTCGTGTTCCAGGATTTTACGCGAGCGAATCGCCTCCCGGGTACTTACGGCTTTCAGCGCCTCGGAACGCATGTCAATGGCTTCTTGGGCTGTGATCCCAAATTCATCAAGGAGGAGGCTATTGGTATCTGGGATGGAGTCCGACTCAGCGTGCGGCATTCTTCTAAACCCTCCAATTTCTCTGCTCCAATCGGCTCGATCTTTCGCGATGATCACCAAATAGAACATACCAGATCCATTCCGAGAAATAAGTCTTGTGTTCAATTTGGCAGGAGTATGAATACGTCGCCTGATGGCGAGGTGGCGGACTGGCGCGGAGTCCAGTCGAGCGTTCCACACGACACTCGAACCGTGCCTTGTTCAGGATCCGCGCGTCGTTTGGCCACCTCCCAAGGCACCATCTCGGCGATGACAGCGTGTAGTCGAGCCCGCTCCTGCTTCTGACCCTCTTCGGTTGGAAACTCCTCCGGCCACGCCGAGGGGTCGTCCACGAACTGCGCGAACAACACCGCCCGGCACGCCGCGAGCGGCCGCCTTGCCCACCGCAGGTGCAGGGTCGAAGCGTGTCTGTGCCGGATCGACTTCTCCCGTGTCCACGCCCGGTTGATGGCGTCGAGAGGGGCATGGACACCTCGATAAGCTTGCGGCACCGGGCAGTCACGGGCGGGAACCCGGTACTTCAGGACTGGTCACGTCCCGTTCGCTCTCTCCAGGTTGACGCATTGGCCAGTTCCCGAGCATGGTGTTTCTGCGCCTCCCGCTCCTCGGCCGCAAGGGTCGGCTAGACGATATCGGCGGGGCAGGGCATGGATGTGTCGCCGCCACGACATCCTCTGCAACCGTCAGCCGGCCGGAGCGGCTTTGGTGACCACGCCGCACACTCCAATCATAGGCGATGCCTGCGAGCGGCGTCACCGCGCGGGCGCTTGGGCGAAAGGGCGCTGGATCCCCACCGGGATGTGCGGCCTAGTTGGGGCGTTGGCCGTGTGCTCGGAGGCCCGCGCGCAATTCTCGCGTGGATGTAGAATGACGGCCATCTCAAGACAGAGTCTGTCGAGCGTGGAACTGGCGTGATGGCACGACCGACAAGAACGAAGGTGATGGAACGCTTGGGGAAAGTGCTGAATGGAATTCCGGAATTGAAGAAATTTCCGCTTACGCCGGACGATGCAGGGGCGCTCGAGGCGTGCCGAGCCGGCCTCAGACCTCGCGCGCGTCAGAATGTCGTCTTCGAATTCGGGTATTTCATTGGGAAGCTGGGCCGCGGAAGAGTCTGTGCTCTGGTGAAGGGTGATTTCGAGACACCTTCGGACTACGATGGCGTCCTCTATGTTCCGCTGGATGAAAACGACGGGTGGAAGATGCGGCTCTTGCGGGAGTTAAAGGTCGCCGGCTTCGAGCTGGACGCCAATCAGGCGCTATCCGCATGACCGCGCGCATCGCCATACCCTCCGACCGGATCGCCGCCTTCTGCAAACGTTGGCAGATTGCGGAGCTGGCCCTGTTCGGATCGGTGGTGCGGGACGACTTCGGTGCCGACAGCGATGTCGACGTGCTGGTCAGTTTCGATCCGGGCGCGCGGCACACCCTCTTCGACGTCGTACGAATGCAGGATGAGCTGGGCCGGATATTCGAACGGGACGTGGATCTGGTCACTCGCGCCGCCGTCGAAGGCAGCCGGAACCATATCCGCAGGAAGGCAATCCTCGAGTCCTCGCAGGTCGTCTATGCGGCGTGACGACTCGTCATTTCTGTTGGACATGCTTGTCGCCGCCCGTGACGCTGTAAGCTTCGCGGACGGGCTGACGCACTCCGAGTTCACGCAGGACCGGCGCAGTCAATTCGCCATTCTCAAATCGGTTGAGATCGTCGGAGAAGCGGCGTCCCGCCTGAGCGCCGAAACGCGGGAGCGGCATCCGGACATCCCCTGGCGAGAAATCGTTGGCATGCGTCATCGACTCGTACATGCCTACTTCGACATCGACTTGCGCCTGGTATGGGAAACGGTCGAACGTGACCTTCCGGCTCTGATCGCCCAACTGGAGCCCCTGGTTTCGCCGGAGGACCGATAGAGCGATTGGAGGTCAGATGCTGAGGTCGAGGAGGTTGTAGTCCTTTAGGGTGGCCTTGACGTCCGGGGTCCAGCGGCAAACTTCGCCCGTGTCGGCGAAGGGGCGGTAGACGTAGGGGGTCTCGTTGGGGAAGCGCTGGCGGCGGGCGTCGATGGCGTAGCCGATCATGCGCGAGCGCTGGCGGATCCGGTCGTCGTCGTAGACCGCGGGGGCGTTGTGGACGCCGCCCCCCTGCACGCCGAGCACCGAGGCGCGGCGGTGGAAGCCCATGTTCACGGTCACCCGCCACTCGTCGCTCGTGTTTGCGAACGAGCCGTGGAGCACCTGGCGGTTGCTGATGACGACGTCCCCCGGCCCGCAGACCATGGGCACCGCGTCCGGGAGCCGCTCCGTCCCCGCCTCGGCCACCTTCGCCTTGATGTCCACCTTGCCGAGGCGGTGGGAGCCCGGCACCACCCACACTCCGTTCGCGGGGGTGCAGCCGTAGATCTGGGCCATGAAGTTGAAGCCGTGCGAGCCCTGGTCCCAGTCGGGGCTCTCCCAGTGGGTGACTCCGTCCTGGTGCCAGGCGACCGAGGCGCCCCGCCCCGGCTCCTTGATGAAGAGGGCGTCGGCGAAGGGCACGAAGTCCTCGCCGTTGACGGCCGCGGCGACCGCGAGGAGATCCGGGTGGCCGTAGAGCCGGACGCAGGCCTCCGAGAACTGGAGGGACCCGAGGATGAGGTAGACCACCTCCTTGGGGGCGTCCGCGGCGGCGACCGGTTCGAACATCTTGACGGGGTGCCGGCCGTTCGCGAGATCGGTGCCGCCGAAGGGATCGGCGAGGGGTTTCGACCAGAAGAGGGTCGGGGCCTCGCAGCCGTGGGCGAGGGCAGGCCGGCCCTTCGCGTCCACCGGGGAGCCCTGCTCGGTCGGGAGCCGATCGATGATGTCGAAGAGGTCCGCCTCGACGTCGGCCAGCTCCTCGGCGCCGACCACCCCTTCGAAGACGTAGAAGCCGCAGCGCCAGTAGGCGTCGAGGATGTCCGGGGCGAGCGACCCGTCGGGAAGGAAACGGATGGGGCCGCGGTTCCCGAGCTCGAAGGCGCGGCGCTCGCCGGCCTTCAAGTACGCCTGGAAGGCGGCTTCCTCGGGGCCGTAGTCGACCCGCGCCGGGGCCGGTGCCGGCGCCGCCTCGCTTGCCGCTGTGCTCATCCTGCCCTCCTCGCGAAACTGTGACCGTTCCGTCGCCACCAAAGCATAGGCGAGCGAAGGCACCCTCTCAACCGACGCGGCGCGACGCGGCGCGGCCCGTGCTCGGCCGAAGCGGCACCCGCGCGCGGTCCCGAGCAACTGACCGTGACGCAACTCTTGCCGGCGTACCGGGCATTCCCCCGTATCGCATCTCCGTGGCACCCGCGCCGAGCCCTTCCGCCCGAAGTGACCAGGACCGCCGAATGTCCGTGTGGTGATCTCCATCCAATGCTGTCGGGAGACGTGGCAGGCGCCTGGTTCGGAGACTCGCCCCCCTCAGGGCAAGACCGGGGGACACTCCTTTCGCCGTCAGGGGGCTACACAACACTCGATAATCATGTTACATGTAACCCACCGAAGAGAACGCCGGACAGAGGAGGGCGACCATGCCGAGCCGAACCGTTGCCGAGCGGGTGCAAAAGCATCGAACCTCCCTCAGAGCGCAGGGGCTTCGGCCAGTGCAGATCTGGGTTCCCGACGTCCGCGCGCCGGGCTTCGCCGACGAGTGCGCTCGACAGGCGTCCCTGGCGGCTGCCGTAGACCGCGCCGACCCCGACCTGATGAGCTTCCTCGACGCGGCGCTCGACGACCTCGGGGACTGGAATTGAGGCGCGGCGAACTGGTCACCGTCGCCCTGCCCGGGGACTTCGGCAAACCGCGCCCTGCGGTGATCATTCAATCCGACCTGTTCGCGAGCCACGCCACGGTGACGGTGCTGCCGGTGACGTCCACCATGGAGCCACCGATCCCCCTGTTCCGACTGCCGGTCGAACCGTCCGCCGAGAACGGCCTGCGCGTCGCCTCGTGCGTGATGGTCGACAAGGCGATGTCCGTTCGCACCGAAAAGCTCGCGGCGACGATCGGGCGGCTCGACGATGCCGACCTCCTGCGCGTCAATCGAGCGCTTGCCCTCTTTCTTGGCATCGCGTCGTGAGGCCGCCCCTTCGCGGCCGCACGGTCCCGATCTCGCGCGTCCGGCTGCGGCCCGCGCAACCCAGGCACGTCGAGTCGTCGTTGTTGACAGTGCCCGGCCCGATCCATCAAATTCGCCCGAGCGAAGCACCGGGAGCCGTTCCGGTTTCCACGACCGTCACCGCCCCCACACCCCTGGACGCCGAGCGCTGTCCATGCCTGTCGCGGGGCCGCACAGTGAGGCAGTAATTCATGACTTCCACCCTTCGTAGCGCGGGCGAGGCGGCCCCGGCGTTCCAGCTCCCGAACCAGGACGGCGTGCCGAGCGACCTCGCCGACTTCCGGGGCCACTACCTGCTCCTGTGGTGGTACCCCAAGGCCGACACCCCCGGGTGAACGGTGGAGGGTAACGGGTTCCGTGATCGAATCCAGGACTTCTCCTCCCGCAACGCGGTCATCGTCGGGGTGAGCTGCGACTCGCCGGCCGAGAACCGCGCGTTCCGCGACAAGTTCTCCTTCCCGTTCGACCTCCTCTGCGACGAGGACCGGTCGGTCTCGATGCGCTACGGGGCGGCGGAGAGCGAGGACCAGCAGTACCCGAAGCGCATCAGCTACCTCATCGACCCCGAGGGGCGCATCGCGCGGGTGTACGCGAAGGTGGTCCCCGCCGAGCATCCGGACGAGGTGCTCGCCGCCCTCGACGAGCTCGGGTGACGGGCGAAGCGAGAAGGCATGAGCGCCATCCTTCGAAGCGCGGGCGAATCCGCCCCGGCGTTCCGGCTCCCCAACCAGGACGGCGTCTCGACCGATCTCTCCCGGTATCGGGGCCACTACCTTCTCCTCTGGTGGTATCCCAAGGCCGGCACCTACGGGTGAAGCATGGAAGGCAGGGGGTTCCGTGATCGAATCCAGGAGTTCTCTTCCCGCAACGCGGTCATCGCCGGCGTGAGCTTCGACCCGCCGGCGAAGAACCGGGCGTTCCGGGAGAAGAACGGCTTCCCGTTCAATCTCCTGTCCGACGAGGATCGGTCCGTGTCGATGAGCTACGGTGCCGCGAAGAAGCCAAGACAGTGGTTCGCGCGGCGCATCAGCTATCTCATCGATCCGGAGGGGCGCATCGCGCGGGTGTATGAGAAGGTCAAGGCCGGCAAGCATGCGGACGAGGTGCTGGCCACGCTCGACGAGCTCGGCGGACCGGCCGCGGACGCCGGCAGCGGCGCGCGGCGGATGAAGGGCGACACAGGGAGCACGAGGACGCGATGGGCGCACGGGTAGGAGTCGACGTCGGGGGCACGAACACGGACCTCGTGCTCGAGTCCGAGCGCGGGGTGTTCGTGCACAAGGTCCAGAGCACCCCCGAGGACCAGTCCGTCGGGGTGCTGAAGGGCCTCCTCGAGCTCTGCGAGATCGCGGGGGTCACCCGGGAGGACATCGACCTCGTGGTCCACGGCACCACCGTCGCGACCAACATCACCATCGAGCACACCGGCGCGGAGGTGGGGATGCTCACCACCCGGAACTTCCGCGACATCCTCCACATCGCCCGCCACAAGCGCCCGCACAACTTCTCCCTCCACTTCGACGTGCCGTGGCAGTCGCGGCCCCTCGTCAAGCGCCGGAACCGCATCCCCGTCACCGAGCGGATCCTCCCCCCGGACGGGCGGGTCGGGACCCCGCTCGACGAGAACGACGTGCTCGAAGCGGTCCGCATCTTCAAGAAGCGGGGGATCCGCTCCGTCGTCATCGGCTTCCTCTTCTCGTTCATGAACGACGAGCACGAGCTGCGCGCCCGCGCCATCGTCGAGCGCGAGATGCCGGAGGCCTACGTCTGCTGCTCGTCGGACGTCGCGAACGTGCTCCGAGAGTACGAGCGCTTCTCGACCGCCGCGATGAACGCCTTCATCGGGCCGAAGACGAGCGTCTACCTCACCAACCTCCGGGACCAGCTCGCGCGCCAAGGGTTTCGCGCGAACCTTCGCCTCATCCAGTCGAACGGCGGGGTCTCGACGGTCGAGGCGTGCTCGCGCCGCGCGGTCAACATCCTCATGTCGGGGCCGGCGGGCGGGGTCATCGGCGGGCGGGCGGAAGGGCTCCTCGCGGGGGCGGAGAACGTCATCACCGTCGACATCGGCGGCACCTCGGCCGACATCAGCACCGTCCCCGACGGGCGCATCAAGATCATGAACCCGCGCGACTCCTACGTGAGCGGGCACCCGATCCTCGTCCCGATGATCGACCTCGTGACCATCGGCGCGGGGGGCGGGTCCATCGCCTACATCGACTCGGCGGGCGGGTTCCACGTGGGGCCGCGCTCGGCCGGTGAGGACCCCGGCCACGCCTGCTACGTCAAGGTCGGCGACGAGCCCACCGTCACCGACGCCCAGGTCGCCCTCGGGCGGCTCGACGCGGACAAGATGCTGGGGGGCGACCTCCCCATCGACCCCGACCTCGCGAGCCGCGCCATCGAGGAGAAGGTCGGGAAGAAGCTCGGGCTCTCCGTCACCGACGCGGCCCTCGGCATCATCCGGGTCATCAACTCGAACATGGCCCTCGCGATCCGCTCGAACTCGGTCGCGCGCGGGGTGGACCCGCGGGAGTTCTCCCTCGTCCCCTTCGGCGGGGCGGGGCCGCTCCACGGGGTGGCGCTCGCCGAGGCCGTCTCGGCGCGCGACGTGCTCGTCCCCGTCGCGCCCGGGATCACGGCGGCGATGGGGCTCCTCGAGACCGACATGCAGTACGAGCACGTGCGCTCGTTCATCACGTCCCTGACGAACGTCGACGAGGCGGCCGTCGAGCGGCTGAACGCGCTTGTCGAGGAGCTCGTCGCGGACTGCCGGCGCGACCTCGAGAACGACGGGGTGCCGCCCGAGCGCCAGAGCTTCCAGCGGGTCGCGGAGTGCCGCTACCACGGGCAGGGGTTCGAGCTGCGCGCCGAGATCCCGGAGGGGCGGCTCGGGATCGGCGACATCGGGCGCATCGTCGAGAGCTTCTACGCCCAGCACCGCCTCGACTACGGCTACGCCTTCGACGACACGGAGGTGGAGCTCATCACGGTGCGGGTCATCGGGACGGACAAGATCGAGCCGCTCCGCCTGCGGCCCCTCGAGCGGGCGAACGGCGCATCCTACGAGTCGGCGCTCCTTTACTCGCGCCGGACCACGTTCGACGACGGCACCACCGCCGACACCCCCCGCTACGACCGGGGCCAGCTCAAGGCCGGGCACCGGGTGGCGGGGCCGGCGGTCCTCATCCAGCACAACTCGACGGTGCTCGTTCCCCCGGCGTACGCGGCGGAGGTGAGCGAGTACGGCAGCCTGCACGTGCGCCGGGCCTGACCGGGCGGGGGGCGGGGCGGCCCCGGCCGGAGGGCCAGTCGGCGAGCCAGCCGACCGGGCCCGCCAGCCGGCCAGCCAGCCAACCAGCAAGCAAGCCCGGCCACCCGACCAGCGGACCGTCAGGCGAGCACGAGCGGGCGCCCACGGAGCGAAAAGGAGCGAATCATGGCCGACCGCGAACTCGACCCGATCACCCTCCAGGTCATCAGCGGCGCGCTCGACACCATCGCCGAGGAGATGGGGCACGTCCTCTACCGGATGTCGTTCTCGTCGATCATCCGGGAGTCGCAGGATCTCGGCGCCGGGCTCTTCGACACCGAGTACAACACCCTCTGCGAATCGGAATCGACCCCGCTCCACATCGGCTCGCTCCCCGGCTACCTCGAAGGCATCGAGAAGGTGGTCAAGGGGAACTGGGCGGATGGGGACGTCGTCATCCACAACCACCCCTACTACGGGTCGAGCCACTCCCCCGACATCGCGGTCGTCATCCCCATCTTCTACCGCGAGAAGCTCGTCGGCTACTCGGCGAACACCGCCCACCACCTCGACATCGGGGCCGCGACCCCGGGGCTCATCATCGACATCCCGGACGTGTACGCGGAGGGGATGCTCTTCGCGGGGACCAAGCTCTACGAGGGGGGGCGGCGCAACGAGACGATGTGGAACTACATCCGCGACAACTCGCGGGCGTCGCGCCAGCTCCTCGACGACCTCGACGCCCAGATCGCGTCCGCCCGCCTCGGGGTGCGGCGCTTCATCGAGCTCATGGACCGCTTCGGCTACGACGACGTGATCGCCGCGACCCGCCAGCTCATGGACTATACGGAGCGGGTCCTTCGCCAGCGGATCGCGGCCATCCCGGACGGCGAGTACCGGGCGGAGGGGTTCCTCGACGACGACGGACGGAACCGCGACGTCCGCCTCCCCATCAAGGTGTGCGTGCGGATCAAGGGCGACGGCATCGAGGTGGACCTGACGGGCTCGGCGGACCAGGTCGAGACGGGGTTCAACGTGCCCTTCGAGGGCTCGACCAAGGTGGCGTGCTTCTGCGCGATCCGGTCGCTTCTGCTCGACGCGGAGACCTCCGAGATCAAGGTGCCGTCGAACCAGGGGTCGTTCCGGCCGATCGACGTCATCGCCCCCGAGGGCTCCATCTTCAACCCGCGCTTCCCGGCCGCCGCGGAGGCCCGCTTCTCCCAGATCAACCGGGTCATCGACCTCATCTACAAGGCCCTCAGCCCGGTGCTGCCGGACGAGATCATCGCGGGGAGCTCCGCCACCCTCTCGTTCGCGGCCTACTCGGGGGTGCGGCCGTCCGGTGACTACTGGGTGTTTCTGGAGGTGAACGAGGGCTCGTACGGGGGGCGGCCCGCGTCGGACGGCCCGGACAGCATCGACAGCCTGATGGCGAACACCCGCAACAACCCGCTCGAGGACTTGGCGATGCACCTTCCGATGGTGTGCGATCGCTACGAGCTTCGGACCGACATCATGCCCGCCCCGGGGCGCTTCCGGGGGGGGCTCGGGGTGGTCAAGAAGCAGCGGATGCTGGGCGACGGCTTCATCACCCACGAGGCGGACCGGCACGAGGACGTTCCGTGGGGCGTCTTCGGGGGCTGGGACGGCGCGGGCGGGCGGCTCGAGATCTACAACGACGCGCGGCCGGAGGACGGGCGGGACATGCCCGCGAAGTTCTCGGGGCTTCGGGTCGAGCCGGGCGACGTGATGGCCTTCTACGGCCCGAGCGGAGGCGGGTACGGGGACCCGCTCGACCGCTCGGCGGAGAAGGTGCTGGAGGACGTGCTCGACGGGTTCTATACCGCGGAGGCGGCGCGCTCGACCTTCGGGGTGGTGGTGGACCTGGAGGCGGAGACGGTGGACGAGGCGGCGACCGAGGCGGCGCGCCGCGAGCTTCGGGCGCGGCCTGCCGAGGAGCGCGCCGGCGTGGCGGGGACGGAGCTAGGGCCGGTCGCCGCGGAAGGTGCGGCTGCGGCGCCCCGCATCGGCACCGAGCGCGCTCCGGCGCGAAGTGCCGGGGACCGCACCCGCGTTCCGGCGGCCGCTCCCGCCGGCCACGACGGACGCCCCGGCGCGGCCGCACATTCCTCCGCCGACATCGGACGCCGGGCCCGC
>JAJDXW010000319.1 GCA_022823045.1 Gammaproteobacteria bacterium | reverse complement strand
TCGGCAGCCAGCCGAGGGTGACCGAGAACAGAAAGATGAAGACCAGCCCGAGCCAGTACGCCGGCATGCTGAGCGAGAACACCGAGACCAGCATGATCAGCCGATCCGTAAGCGTGTTCTGCTTGACCGCGGCCACGATTCCCGCCCCGACCCCGACTACGATGGCGAAGAGTCCCGCTGCGCCGGTCAGCAGCATGGTGATCCAGAACTTCTCCATCACGAGCGGCAGCACTGCACGGCGCTGCTGAATGGATACTCCCCAGTCGCCCTGGAGGATATGCCCGAGCCACCGGAAGTACTGCACGTAGGCGGGATCGTCGAGGCCGTACTTCGCGCGCAAGGCCTCCCTCGCTTCGGGAGAGGCGAAGACGCCCATCAGGACGTCGATCGGGTCTCCTGGAGCAAGCTGGATGAGGGTGAAAACGACCGCGGATGCGCCGAGGAGCACCGGTATCAGGAAGAGGAGCCGCCAGGCGAGAAAGCGAAGCATCTTGCCGTGGGCCCCGCGTGGTCAGGCCGAGAGGGACGGCGGAAGAGCTCGAAGGCGAGGCTCGACACGACGGCGGCTCTTGCGAGACGCCGGCCTGACGCCCGATCCCGAACGCCGGGGCCGAGCGGCCCCGGCCTCCGAAACGAGCGACCGCCGGACCCCCGAGGCCGAGAGCGCCGACGGTCGTCGAATCATTGCGTCTGACAGTATCGGTCTACTCTTCGGCGAGCCACGCGTATCCCGGGAACTGGAGCCATGCCTTGGCCGGAAGCCAGTCCTGCACCTGCTTCATCGAGGCCATCGGGCGCAGCCCGTGCACGAGCGGGAAGCTGCCGCTGTCGTCGATGATGTGTTGCTGGGCCTGCCGGTGCAGGTCCCGCCATTCATCGATGCTGCTAGCCGTGTAGGCCATCTCCATCAGGCGGTCGACTTCCGCATTCTGGAAGCACTGGTTGTTCAGCCCGTTCGGAACGCACTGCCCGCCGTAGTACCCCATGTCCAGGATGAAGTCGGTGTCGTAGCCCCGGTCGAAGGTGACGCATTCGTCGTCCTGCTTGACCCGCATGTAGGCCGCGCCGAACTCGGCGTTGTCGCGTACCCGGATCTCCATGTTGACGCCGATGGCTTGCAGGTTGGCCTGCACGAACTCATAGGCCTGGAGGGCGCCCGCCACGGGCTCGTTCTCGGGCGACGTGATCACGAAGAACCCGAACCCGTCGGGGTACTCGGTCTCGGCGAGGAGCATCTTCGCTCCCTCCGGATCGTATTTCTCGAAGATCGGGAGGTCCGGGTCGAACGAGGCGGAGCCGATGCCGTAGAGCTGAGTCGCGGGAATGGCCGTGCCCTTCAGGATCACTTCGGCCAACGTCTTCCGGTCGATGGCCATGTTGACCGCCTTTCGCACCCGCCGGTCGGAGAAAGGCCCGCTCGCTTGCCAGCATTCGATCACCTTGGTGGCAGGCAGGCCGCGGAGAAAGATGTTGAACCGCTGGTCGCCCTGGAGAGGCTCGACCTGGTCGACGGGAATATCCCAGGCGATGTGAACTTCTCCGGCTTTCAGCGCCGCGACCCTCGCCGCCGGCTCGATGATCGGGCGGTAGACCATCCGATCCACGTAGGGCTTCTTGCCCCAGTAGTCGTCGTTGCGTTCCATTACCGTGCGTTGGCCTCGCACCCATTCGACGAGCTTGAACGGGCCGGTTCCGACCGCGTGCTGGCCGATGCCCTCGTTGCCGAACTCCTTGATGGCGGCCGGGCTGATCATGTAGTAGTTGGGGAGGCTGGCGATGGCTTCGATGAAGCCGACGTTCGCCTGCTCGAGCTGCACCTCGAACGTGTGCTCGTCGACCACCCGGGAGCCCTTGAGGCCCTTGAGGACGCCCGTCGCGGTGCTGCCGGCCTGCTGGTCGTAGTACGGAAAGTCCTTGTCCGTCATGCGCTGGAAGTTGAAATGGGCGGCCTCCGCGTTGAACGGGGTTCCGTCGTGGAACGTCACTCCCTTGCGTAGATTGAAAGTGTACGTCTTGCCGTCCTCGGAGACGCTCCAGCTCTCGGCGAGCCCCGGCACGATGGGGTGAAACGGCTCGTCCGCCGTCCAGTCCTTCTCGACCAGTCCGTTGTAGAGGGGCATCAGCGCGTTGTGCTGCGAGCTGCTGATGTACTTCTGGATGTCGAGGTCGGGGGTATCGTTGGTCGTCGCCACCACCAGCGTTCCGCCGGTACGTGCCTCGCTGAACGCGGCGGAGGTGCTGAACAGGGCGAGGAAACCGAGAATTGCGGCCAGTACCGCACGGTGATTGGCCATCTTGTTGCTCCATGGAGTTGTAAGGCGCGCTCGCCTTGTAGCAGAGCACCGGAATGGAAGTCAAACCGGTCCCGGGCAGACTCCGGGTTACTCGAAATTTCAAAAAATGGCGCGAATTCAAAACGATATTCTGAAAGACACCGTGTTTTGAAATCGCCTTTCCGATCCGGCATCCTCGGACGATCAGTTGATCGGTCGAGCATGTCTGCGACGCAGCGGCGCCTTGACTCGCGCCCGCGGGCGCGACAACACTCGCCAGCCAGCGCGCCTCGGGTGGCCGCGGTCTCGGTGAGCCCTCGTCCCGCCGGGTCGCCGAAGCAACCGGTCGGGAGGAAGCGGATGGCGAGCGACTACCCCTGGCTCTTCTCGCCCTGGCGGATCCGCCGGACCGCGATCCCGAACCGCGTCGTGTTTCCTCCGACCTGCCCGACCTGGGTGGACAGCGGCGGCGTGCTCACCGACATGGCGACCGAGTACTACCGGGAACGGGCGCGGGGCGGGGTCGGGCTCATCATCATCGGCGCGTCGCACGTTCACGCGGACTCCCTCGCCGCTCCCCTCCTCACCCCGCAGCTCTACACCGACGACAACATCGAGCCGCTCGCGCGCATTGCCGAGGCGGTCCACGCGGAGGGGACGAAGCTCGCCATCCAGCTCTGGCACTCCGGGGTGCGCGGGCTCCCGTTCCCGAAGCAGGACCCCGGCGCGCCCCTCGACGCGAGCTGGTACACGCTCTCCCCGAGCCAGGTGCCCCTTGGAGAGTTCCCCGGCGGGTCGACGCCGAAGGCGATGACCGAGGAGGAGATCCTCGAGCTCATCGACGCCTACGCCGCCGCCGCCCGGCGCGCGATGGCGGCGGGCCTCGACGGCGTCGAGTTCCACCTCAGCCACGGCTACCTTCCGTGGCAGTTCCTCTCGCCGCTCTACAACAAGCGTACCGACCGCTGGGGCGGTTCCCATGAAGCGCGGCTCACGTTTCCGGTCGAGGCGATGAACGCCATCCGCGGCGCGATCGGTCGGGAGGCGTTCATGGGGTACCGGATCAACTCCACCTCGTTCTGGCCGGGGGATCTCGAGATCGACGAGGTGAAGGAGATCGTGCGCGACCTCGAGCGGCTGGTCGACGTCGACTACGTGAGCGTCTCCGCCGGCGTCCATCACTCCTTCATCCATACCCCGATGCACTTCGAGGGAGGATGGGAGAAGGACTACGCGGGCGAGGTCCGCAAGGTGTCGTCGAAGCCGGTGCTCCTGGTCGGCCGGATCACCACCCCGGACGTCGCGGAGGAGCTCCTCAAGGACGGCCACGGGGACGCCATCTGTCTCGCCCGCCAGCTCTTCACCGATCCGGAGTGGGCGAACAAGGCGCGCGAAGGCCGGGAGGACGACATCCGCCGTTGCGTGGCCGCGAACCTCTGCTGGCGGAACGCGGCCACCGGCCAGCGGGTGCAGTGCATCTACAACCCGACGATCGGGCGCGAAGGGGAATGGGGGGTGACGACCCTCGTCAGGGTTCCGTCTCCGAGAAAGGTGCTGGTCATCGGCGGCGGACCGGCGGGCCTCGAATGCGCCCGGGTGGCGGCGGCCCGCGGACATCGGGTCACCGTGTACGAGCGCGAGGCGGAGACCGGGGGGCACGTACGCATCCAGTCCCGGTTGCCGGACCGCGGGGAGCTCGCGTCCGCGTGGACGTGGCTCGACCGGCAGGCGCGGAGGAACGGGGCGGAGATCGTCGCGAAGCACCCCGTGGATGCGGACAACCTCGACGAGGTGCTCGCCCGCGAGGACCCGGACCACGTCGTCGTCGCCACCGGTTCGCGGGTGTGCGTGGACGGCTTTCAGGGCTGGACCGCGGAGCCCCTCCCGGGCTGGGAGACGGGGCGATGCGTCGGCTGGGACGCCGTCCTGACCGGGGCGGCGGCCCCGCGCGGGGAGGTGCTGGTCGTGGACGACGTCTCGAACGCCATCGCGCCCCTGACGGCGGTCAAGCTGCGGCAGAACGGAATCGGGACGGTGCGGCTCGTCACCCGCTGGCCGATGGTCGGCATGGAGACCATCGCGGACGTCTACCACGACTGGATCCTGCCGAAGCTCTACGAGACCGGGGTCGAGATCATCGTCAACCACTTCGTGCGGAACATCAGCGGCAACTCGGTCGAGATCTACAACGTGCACTACGCGGAGCACGCGCGGACGCTCAAGGCGGACACGATCGTCATGGTGACGGGGCGCCAGTCGGAGAACGCGCTTGAGGACTTCGTCCGCACCCGGGGCGTCTCCGTCGAGACGATTGGCGATGCGACCGCCCCCCGGGGAACGTTCGAGGCGGTCTTCGAGGGGCATCGGGCGGCGCGCGCGATCTGAACCGGCGGGGTAGGCCGCGGAGGGAGGGGCGGGAGTAGAATGCGGTTGCGTCTTCTCGCGATGTCCATGCGCTTGCCGGGATGCGAGGCGCGCTGCATCGCGTTTCCGATGACGCGGGGAGGCGTACGGAAGCGGCCGGAAGATCATCGGGTAGCAGGACGGCGCGCGAACAAGGGAGGAAGCCTGGACCCACGGCCATGAGACCGACGACCTACGAGCTTCTTCGCCGCACGGCGGTCAAGGCCGTCGAGACCTGCCCGGGGGTTGAAGCGGTCGTGCTGTTCGGCTCCCGTGCGCGCGGCACCGCACGCCCGAAGAGCGACTGGGACGTCGCGGTACTCTCGCGCGCAGAATCCGCAGTGGAGCAGGACGCGTGCAGACTTCTCGGGGAGCACGAGCGCGTGAACGCGATCGTGCTCAGACCGGAGGCGCTCGAGGAGTACCGCGATCGGGCGATCAGGATCGAAGCCGCGATCGCTCGTCAGGGACGGCTGCTCGCCGGCACATGGAGCCGTCCGGAATGCCGCATGGAGGATCTGGAGATGGACCCCGTTGAATTCCGGGAGGACCTGGAAGTAGCGACATGGGATCTTCAGAATGCGGTTACGCTCCTGTGTGATGCCGCTCTGGACGGTGACGAGTACGTTCCGAATCTGGTGGAGCTTTCGCAGCAGGCGGCCGAGGCGGTCGCAAAGAGCATCGTCGCCGGCCACGGATTGACGCCGACTGCGACCCACGAACTGAGCGACCTTGCGACGCAGCTCGAGAACGCCTATCGCGGTCGTCGGGGTGGAGAGGAGCGACGGCGTTTCGCCCAGGCGATCCGCGCGCTGAACGGAAACACGCGGGCGGCCCACGGAGCGCGCTACGCCGGCGTGCGGGTCGAGGAGCCGGCCGATACGGTCGAGCGGCTCCTCCGTGTCCAGCGACTTCAGACCCGCTGGATCCGCTCCTGTGCCGAGCGACATGCCGAAATGCGGGCGCCGGCCAGAGTTCTCGGCCAGCGAATCGCAACGGCGGCCAAGCGATTGGAGCGAAGAGAGGGATTCGACAAGGTCGCGCCCGCCGTCCAGACGGAAACGCGCCTCTGGGGCGACGAGGGCGAGTCGGTCGCGAAGGAGTGGGACGACGCGTGACCGAAACCACGACTGGCACCCGAGGTTCCGGCCGGGGAGTTCAGGGGAGGTAGCGGATGGCGCGGATCGGCGTCGGCCCGGCGGCTCCGGTGGCGGGGTTGAGGGCTTCCGGACAGTTCGAGATGACGACGAGGACGTCCATCTCCGCCCGCAGGTCTACGTGGTCACCGGGCTTGGACCATCCGTCGTCGATTGCGGCGCTCCCGTCGGTCTCGACCGGGACACGCATGAAGAAGTTGATGTTGGGCACCACGGCGGTTGGGCCCAGCCCGTGGCGCGCGAGCTCGGCCTCGAAGTTCTGCTGGCAGGCGCGGGGATTGCGGGCGCCGTAGCGCACGTCGTCGAGCTCGAACGAGCAGCATCCGAAGATTGTGTCGTGGCCGCCGCAGGTGTCCTCGACCACCGTCATCATCTTCCGGGCGCGCACCGACCACAGCACTGAGCCCCGCCCGAGGTAGATGTTGCCCTGGAGCTTGATCGTGTTCGGCGCGTGGTAGCGCTCCTCGGGGTCGTCGGCGTTGAAGCACAGGAAGTCGATTGCCTGCTGGCCCTCGAGGTCGACGAGCACGAGGTGCTCGCCCCGGGCGACCCGCCCGCTCCACGGCATCCGGGCCTCGACGACGGTGTCCTCGAGGACGGCGCTCGCGCCGGCGGGCACGTAGGGTTTCTCCGAAGTCATCGGGGCGCCTCCCGGGAAACGTCCGCGTGAGAATAGATGGTGCGGCTCCGCGGAGCCAGACAATGTGGTCCGTCCATCACGGAGAGCGATTGCTCGGGTGGCGAGGACCGTGACCGGCATCCGGATGGTGCGTTGCCGGGTTGACGATGCGCGGTAGAATTCGACCCGTGGACGAGAAGCTCCAAACGGAAGTTGACGGAAACTTCACGGCGTTCCGGAAGATGCTGCCGGAGCTGCTCAGGCGGATTTACTTTCTCCATCTGAACCCCTGACCGTTTCGCGTTCCCCGCTTGCCGTCGCGTTCGGCGGCCTCGTCGCCCTCGCGGTCGCGCTCGGGATCGGACGGTTCGTCTACACCCCGATCCTCCCGTTCATGGCCGAGGACCTGGGCCTGACCCCGTCCGAGGGCGGACTCATCGCGTCCGCCAACCTGCTCGGCCATCTGGTGGGTGCAATTGCCGCCGCGCGGGTTCTCAGGCCGGGCAGCCGGCAGGGATGGCTGCTCGGGGTTCTGGCGCTCAGCGCGACGACCACCGCGGCGATGGGGCTGACGGCGGAGATGGCCGCGTTCCTGGCGCTTCGCTTTGCCGGCGGGGTGGCGGGTGCGCTTGCGATCGTGCTCGCGTCCGGACTCGTCCTCGACCGGCTCGCCGCCGCCGGGCGCTCCGAGCTGTCGTGGATGCCGTTCGCCGGTGTCGGTGTCGGCATCGCGGTGTCGGCCGTGCTCGTGTCGGGATTCGCCGCGACCGGAGCCGGATGGGAGAGTCTCTGGCTGGCGAGCGGGGCGCTCGCCCTGCTCGGGCTGGTTGCAGGGGCTTGGCTCGTCTCGGAAACGCCTGCCGCGGAGCATGCGCCGCGATCCGGCGGGCCGGCGCCAGCCCGCCGGGGTCTCCGCGCCCTCATCACGGCGTACGGACTGTTCGGTTTCGGCTACGTGATCACCGCGACTTTCATTTCCCAGATGGTCCGGACGACTCCCGAGGTCGCCGCCTTCGAAGAAGTGGTGTGGGTCGTCGTCGGGCTCACGGCCGCCCCGTCGGTGGCCCTTTGGGTGTGGCTCGACCGGCAGCTCGGGAACTGTACTGCGTTCGCCCTTGCCTGCCTGGTCGAGGGTGTCGGCATCGCCGCGAGCGTGTTCGAGAGCAGCGCGCCAGCGGTGCTGGCCGCTGCCGCCGTGCTCGGGGGGACGTTCATGGGCATCACTGCCCTCGGGCTCATAACCGCGCAGCGGTTGGGCACCGGCGACCGCACCCGGCTCCTCGCGCTGATGACGGCTTCGTTCGGCCTCGGCCAGATGATCGGCCCCACCTTCGCCGGCTACGCGTACCGCATCGGCGACAGCTTCCAGGTGCCGTCGCTCACCGCCGCCGCGGCGCTGTTCGTCGCGGCGGCGCTCACCTTCCGGCTGCGTTCCTGAGCACTCCCGAACGGAATTGTTGGCTGACCGGCGCCTCCGCCCGCGCTCCGTTTCGCCGCGGTGCCGGCCCTCAGCCGAAGTCGATACGGCAGGACGCGAGGGCGTCCGGGTCGAGCTCGAGGCCGAGCCCGGGTCCGTCCGGGGCGAGCACGAATCCGTCCTCGTCGAGCTCGAGGCCCTCCTGGACGCCGGTGTCGAGCCCACCGAGCGGGACCGGCAGCTCGAAGAAGTCGCCGTTCGAGATGGAGAGGGCGACCTGGAGGTTGGCGGCCTGTCCGAGGGCGGAGCCGAAGCTGTGACCCTCGCACCGCAGGCCGAGGGAGGCGGCGAGATCGGCGAGCGCGCGGAGCTCGCTAATGCCGTTTCGTGCCGCGTCCATGCGCACGATGTCGAAGGCCCCGGCCGCGGCCGGACGGCCGTAGTCGCGGGCCGTGAACCGAACCGAGTCCGCCCCCGCGATGGGAGTCTCGAGCAGGCGCCGGAGCTCCCGCCAGCCTTCGAGGTCCTCGTCCGACAGCGGGTCCTCGTACCAGCGGAAGTTGAGGTCGTCGAGGACGAAACCGAGGGAGCGCGCCGCGTGCCGGTCGTACACGGCCATCGCGTCCATCATGAGTGCCACATCGTCTCCGGCCGCCCGCCGTGCGGCGCGGCTCACCGCGATGTCGGTTTCCAGATCGCCGCAGACGTGGAGCTTGATCGCCTGGAACCCGTCGTCCAGCAGCTCGTCCACCATCGCCTCGCCGTCCTCCGGGGTTTCGACGGGCGGGGCGCTGGCGCAGCCGCGGATTCGGTCGCGCCGCCGGCCGAGCATGTCGGCGACGGAGAGATCCTCGGCGCGGGCGGCGAGGTCCCAGAGCGCGACGTCCACGATGCCGATGACCGGGAGGGGAAGGCCTACGCGGAACGCGCGCCAGAGCGGGGCGAGGATGCGGGGCCGGTCGAGCGGGTCGGCGCCCGCGAGGAGCGGTGCGGCGGCTTCCTCGATGGCGGCAACCACCGCCCGTACCGGGAGCTCGGCCGTCCAGGCGAGGGCCGTTCCCTGCTGGCCCTCGTCTCCCTCCAGGGTGAGCATCACGGCTTCCACGTCCATGGACCGCCTGCCTGCCCACCGGAAGTCGCGGGCGAGGTCGTACGCTTCAACCGTCACGTTGGTGATCTGCACGGACGTTTCCCCTTGTGGCCGGCGTCGCGCCGCTCGCACCGGCTTTCCCGGTCTCCGGGGTGTCGCGTTCCGTTGCGACCGGGGCGACGACGCGCGAGCGAGCCGCGATTCTAGTACCACGGGACGGCAAACGCGCGATCGGACGCCCGATTCGGCGCTGGGCCGTCCGGTCGCGGCGGGGTTTCGAGCCTTCCCGGGAGGATCGGGGTTATGCTTTGGGCAAGGGTTCGAGGCTTCGGAGACGGAGCCCGGCCGACTGATTCGAGGAGGAATGCCATGACCGACGCGCCGCTATCCGGGCTCACCGTGGTCGATCTCACCCAGTTCGAGGCGGGCCCCTCCTGCACCGAGGCGCTGGCATGGCACGGCGCGAACGTCATCAAGGTCGAGGAACCGCGGCGGGGGGACGCGGGAAGGCTCACGATCTCCGAGCGCCCCGACATGGACTCGCTCTACTTCATCCTCCTCAACGCGAACAAGCGTTCGGTCACCTGCAACCTCAAGTCGGACGGGGGCAGGGACCTCCTTCGCCGGCTCATCGAGCGCGCCGACGTGGTGATCGAGAACTTCGCGCCGGGAACGATCGAGAAGCTCGGGTTCGGGTGGGAGGAGATCCAGGCCATCAACCCGCGCTGCATCTTCGCCCAGGTCAAGGGGTTCGCGGAGGACGGCCCGCACGCGGACTTCCGCTCGTTCGACATGATCGCGCAGGCGACGGGCGGGGTGATGAGCATCACCGGGGAGCGGGACGGCCTGCCGATCCGGCCCGGCGCGACCATCGGCGACACGGGGACCGGGCTGCACCTCGCGGTATCGATCCTGTCCGCGGTCATCCATCGCGCGCGCACCGGGCGTGGGCAGCGGGTGCAGGTGGCGATGCAGGACGCGATGCTCAACTTCTGCCGGGTCACCTTCTCGCGCCAGCAGTTGCTCAACCACGCCGCTCCGCGGGTCGGGAACGACGCCGCGACCGGGGCGCCGGGCGGAATCTTCCCCTGCAAGGGGGGCGGCCCGAACGACTGGTGCTACATCTTCGTCCAGCGCGACATGGACGCGCACTGGCGGCGCTTCTGCGCTGCGCTCGACCGCGAGGACCTGATCGAGGATCCGCGCTTCGCGGACGGTCACCAGCGGATGGCGAACCGCGAGGAGCTGGAGGCGGAGGTCACTGGCTGGACCCTCGAGCACACCAAGCAGGAGGTGATGGACATCATCGGCGGGGCCGGGGTCCCGGCCGGCGCGGTGAACGACATCAAGGAGCTCATCGAGAGCGAGGACATGCGCCGGCGCGACATCATCGCGACCGTCCGGCACCGGGATCGGGGGGAGGTCGCGGTCCCGGGGTGGCCGGTGAAGATGTCGGAAAACCCGGTCCGAACCGAGGTTGCGCCGCTCCTCGGCGAGCACACCGAGGAGGTGTACGCCGAGGTTCTCGGCCTCGGCGCGGAGGAGGTCGAGAGGCTGCGGGAGGAGGGCGCCATCTGACGCAGGGGCGCGGGCTTCCCCTCCGCGCGAGCCGTTTCCACGCCGGGTTGCGGATGCGGCGCCGGTGACGGACGGCGTGCCCGGCGGCGGCGCGTCGGCGCCGCCCGGCGGGGTGGGAACAGGTTGCCCTTGCCGGGCGTGCGGCGCAAAGTAGGCCGCCATGCGTGCCCTGGTCGATCATTCGCTTCCTGACCGGATGCCTCGGAGGAGCCGCGCGTCCGGCTTCGTACCGTGATCGACGTCGACCGGTTTCTCGCCCTGATGCGTGCCCTCAATCGCGAAAGTGTCGACTACGTGGTGATTGGAGCCGTCGCACTCGGTCTGCACGGACTCGCGCGGGCCACCGAGGACGTGGATCTCTTAGTGCGGCCTACTCCCGAGAACGTGGCCGGTCTCAAGCGCGCCCTGTCCGCAGTGTGGTCGGATCCCGACATCGAGACGATCGAGGCGAGCCAGCTCGCGGGCGAGTATCCGGTCATCCGGTATGGCCCCCCGGATGGCTCCTTCACCCTCGACATCCTCTCGCGTCTTGGCGAACGGTTCGAGTTCGAGGACATCGAGGCGGGCGTGGTCGAGCTGGAGGGCGAGCCCGTCGCGGTGGCCACCCCTCGCATGCTGTACCTGATGAAACGCGACACCGTCCGTTCGCTCGACCACGCGGACGCTGCGGCGTTGCGGCGCGCCTTCGGTCTCGAGGACGGATAAGGTGCCCGTACAACGCTTTTCTCGCGTGGAGGACATGCCGCCGCCCGCGCCGCTGCCGCCGGGGCCGGAGCGGGCGCAGCGCTTGCGGTCGCTCTGGGCCGGGTGGTCCCGGGTGCTCCCGCCCCTCGACCTGAGGGGGGTGCATCTGTACCGCGACCTCGCGGAGGCGGCCCGCGACCGTGAAGCGGCGGTGGCCAGACGATGCCGGCGCCTCGCCGCCGAGCGCGGTTCCGGGGGCGGGACAGGGCCGTAGCATGGGCGTGGCCCGACCGGGGGAAGGGAGAGCCGCCGCGGCGTCGAGGAAGGGGTGCGGCCCGAACCGGCGGTGGCGCGGGTGCGCCGCGTGGTCCGCCTGCCGCTACCGGAGGTGAGAGGAATGGCCGAAGAACATCTCGTCGTTGCGCTCGGCGACCGGCGGTACCGCGTGGAGCGGCGCTGGTGCAAGCCGTCCGGAGAAGAGCCCCTCGGCTTCGTGAGCGATCTCGTCGTCGATTCCGAGGGGTTCGTCCATGTTGGCCACCGGGGGACGGATTCGCCGGTCCTCGTCTTCGACCCCGACGGCGAGTTCGTCCGGTCGTGGGGGCAGGGCGAAGTCGCCGACATCCACTACATGTCGATCGACGAGGACGACCTCATCCTCCTCGCCGATCGGGACGCGCACCAGGTGCTCGCCTTCGATACGGACGGCAATCGCCGGTTCGCGCTCGGCGAGCGCCATGCGCCGCGCTTGCAGGCGCCGTTCAATCACCCGACGGCGGCATCGATGGCGGCGGACGGCGAGATATACGTCTCGGACGGCTACGGCAATTCGGTCGTGCACCGCTTTGCGAAGGACCGCGCGTTGCGCCAGACGTGGGGAAGCCGGGGCGCCGGCTCCGGCGAGTTCACGACTCCGCACTGCGTCTGGGTCGATCGGATGGATCGGGTCTACGTCGCCGACCGGGAGAACAACCGGCTGCAGGTCTTCGATCGCGAGGGGGCCCACCTCGCCGAGTGGGGCGACTTCTACCACCCCATGAAGATCTACGTCGACGATCGCGACCTCGTCTTCGTGACCGACCAGATCCCGAGGATCAGCGTACTGGACCCCTCGGGCGAGCTCGTCGGCCGGTGCCGGGGGGCGATCAACGGCGCGCACGGCCTCTGGGGCGACCGGGCCGGGAACCTCTACCTCGCCGAGCTGGCGCCGGAGCAGGTCACGAGGCTGACCCTCCTCGCCTGAGGCGGGAGGCAGCCGCGGGGATGCGCCCGCGGGGACGGGGCCGCTTCATGTCGGAAGGGGCAGCCCTTCCCCCGGGGCGGAAGCGCGCGCTTCAGAACGCGTAACGCACGGATACGCCAAGCCCGTGGCTCTTCAGCTCTGCCCGGGTCCTTTCGAGATCGAAATCGAAAACCCTGGTGGGTCTCCCGTCCCGGTAGGCGATTCGGAGCTTGTCCTGGCCGGTCTCGACGGTCCCGAGATCCGTATAGCGCCAGGAGAAGTCCAGGGTAGCCCTCTCGCCGATCGGTCTCGCGATTCCCGCCGTCAGCATCCATGCGAAGTTGACACGATCTCCGCCCGGAACGATGGTCGTCGTTCCGGCATCCGGGTGCCCCATGCGCGTTTCGCCGACTTCGATGCGCGAAACGCCGATTCCCCCTCCGATGAACGGGCTGAACGGACCAAGGCGGGGAACGCCAAGCTCGGGAAGGTCCAGATAGGCGGCGACCATGGCCGAGAGCGAGGAAGCGTCGGCCGAGACCATGCGTTTGAACGTCGTGTCCTGCGTGAAGTTCGCGTAACCGTCGAACGAGAAGTGCGGGCGGTGCCGGACAGTGCCTTCGAGCCGAAGAGAGGGTGCGGTGAAGTGGCCGACTCCTATCTCGAAGCCGATCATCGAGCCGAAGTCGCCGACGGCGCGAAGCGGTGCGCCGTCACTTCCCTGTCCACAACCGTAGAGCGCCGCGGGCGCAGGCGGTGCGCTGGCGCAGTTCCGGTCCATGAACCGCGTCTCCCTTGACCAATCGATGCCGATCCCGGCGCGGAGATAGAAGCCGCGTGAGCTCGCGGCCGGTTTGCCTTCGCTGGCGTTCGCCTCCGCCTCCGCCTCCGCTTCCGCCCCCGGTGCGGATACCATGAAGAAGGTGGCCACCGCGATGGCCGCGGCCCGCGTGGAGAGCAGGCACCATCTGTGCATCGGGAACATCGAACGCCTTCGTTCTCGTGAGGTTCGACGCTACCGTGGCAGCGAGCGGCGCGGCGCGCAAGCTCCAACCCTGAACCATTCGCCGGAGGGAGGCGAGACATGAAGATCACGGCGCTCGAGACGGTGCGGCTCGACGAGTTCCCGAACGTGCTCTGGGTGCGGGTGCACACCGACGAGGGGCTCGTCGGGCTCGGGGAGACGTTCTTCGGGGCGCGGGCCGTCGAGGCGTACCTCCACGAATCGGCGGCGATGACGGTGCTCGGACGCGACCCTCTCTCCATCGAGCGGATTGGCCGCGACCTCACCCCCTACGTCGGCTTCGCCGGGACCGGGGTCGAGGCCCGGGGGCGGTCGGCGGTGGACATCGCGCTCTGGGACCTCTTCGGGAAGGCCACCGGACAGCCGGTCTACCAATTGCTGGGCGGGCTCTCGCGCGACCGGATCCGCACCTACAACACCTGCGCGGGCTACCGCTATGTCCGGAGCCGCCCCGACTGGGGGACGGACGACTGGGGGCTCGAGGGGGAGGCGGAAGGACCGTACGAGGACCTCGACGCCTTCCTCAACCGGGCCGACGAGCTCGCGCAAAGCCTCCTCGATCAGGGCATCACGGGGATGAAGATCTGGCCCTTCGACCACGCGGCGGTCGAGTCGGACGGGTACTACATCTCCGGCCGCGACCTCGACCGCGCGCTCGAGCCGTTCCGGAAGATCCGCGGTGCGGTGGGGGACCGGATGGACATCATGGTGGAGCTGCACTCGCTCTGGCGGCACCCCGCCGCGGTCCGGATCGCGGCCGCCCTCGAGCCCTTCGACCCCTTCTGGTACGAGGACCCGATCCGCATGGACAGCCTTCCCGCCCTCGCGGACTACGCCTCGAAGACCCGCGTCCCGATCTGCGTGAGCGAGACCCTGGGCGGAAAGTGGGAGTTCCGCGACCTCCTCGAGACGGGGGCGTGCGGCATCGTCATGCCGGACATCTCGTGGTGCGGCGGGCTCACCGAGGCGCGGAAGATCGCGGCCCTCGCGGACACGTACCACCGGCCGGTCGCCCCGCACGACTGCTCCGGGCCGGTCGCGTTCATGGCCTGTGTGCACCTCTCGCTCAGCGTGCCGAACGCCCTCGTCCAGGAGTCGGTGCGCTCGTTCTACACCGGCTGGTATCGGGAGCTCGTGACCGCGACCCCGGCCATCGACAACGGCTGGATCCTGCCCCCCGAGGGGCCGGGGCTCGGGACGGAGCTCCTCCCCGATCTCGACCGCCGCAAGGACGCGCACGTCGTGGTGAGCCGGGGGTAGTCGGGAGCTCGCCGACTCCGCCCCGCCTCCGCGCCGGCGGCGGCGCCCGGGCATTCGCTCGCGGCGTCCGATCTGGGCTAGCATGGAGCCCATGCAGCCTCGGTTCAGACGAGGGCCGCGCCCTTGAGGCTGCGACGCTAACGGCGCTGCCCCGAGGAGGAGCAACCATGAAGCGCTGTTTCCTGCAAGCGGCGACGGCTGCGGTAGCGGCCGCACTCGCGATTCCCGCGATTGCCGCGGACGTGCTGCCCGGCGCGACGGTGGCCGAGCGCGCCCTCAATGGCGCCAAGGCGTACATCGAGAAGAACGGTGGTGCCGAGAACCTGAAGCTCACCATGCTGCTGAACTCGCTCTACCGGAACTCGATGCCCGACTTCACCCGCGAGTGGACGGAGCTCACCGGGGTCGAAATCGAGAACGTCCCGCTCGGGTACACCGACATCCCGGCCAAGGTCATGGCCGAGGCGACGGCCAAGACCGGTGTCTACGACATCTTCAACGACTTCCCCTACACGATGCCCGACGCGGCCGGCGCGGGCGTGCTGGTGCCGCTCGACGACTACGCGGCGCGCGGCCAGCCGGACTTCTCGGGGACCGCGCCCGGGCTCCGGTTCCAGCAGAACTACCAGGGCAAGCTCTACAACCTGGTCCTCGACGGCGACCACATCATCCTCGTCCTGCGCAAGGACCTCGTCGAGAACCCGGCCGTGATCGAGGACTACACCGCGAAGTTCGGCAAGGCCCCGGGCTGCCCCGAGACGATGGCCGAATGGGAGGAGATGGCCGCGTACTTCCACACCGAGGCGGGTGCGACGCGATGGGGCATGACGTTCGAATTGCCGCTCTACGGGGCGGTCGCCTATCGCTCGATCAACTTCTCCTACCGCCACTTCCCGGCCTATCTCGGCGGGCTCATGTTCGACGCGGACATGAACCCGAACATCAACACCCCGAACGGGATCCGGGCGATCAAGCAGTTCGCGTCCATCGTCCAGTACATGCCACCGGACGTCCAGGGCTGGGGAACGCCGCAGATCTATCCGTTCTGGCGCACCGGCAACGCCTTCTCCGCGATGTCCTTCCCCTCCATCGTGGGGAACGCCAACAGCGCCGAGGACAGCGTCGTCAAGGGCAAGCAGCTCGCCTGCACCATCCCCAAGGTCGACGTCGGCGGGGGCAAGATGGTGAGCCGGGCCCCGCAGGCGGCGGGCACCGGGTACATGGTGAGCCGCTACGGCAAGCACCCGGAGCTTGCCTACTACTTCATCCAGTGGTTCACGAGCGAGAGCGTGGGTGATCGGGCGATTGCTCATCCCAGGGGCTTCTGGGATCCGTTCCGCACCTCGAATCTGACCAACGAGGGCATCATCGCGAGGTTCGGCCAACAGTTCCTCGACACCACGATGGAGAACTCGAAGAACGCGGTCTCGCTGCTGCTCATCGAGGGCAACTACGAGTACTTCAACATCCTCGACAAGCACCTCGCGAGCGTGATGAACGGAAACATCACGGCCGAGGAGGCGGCGGCGCTCATCGAGGAGGGGTGGAACGACGTGACCGAGGACATCGGCCGCGACTACCAGATCGCCGCCTGGCGAGCCGGGGTCGAGAGCGGACTGTACGTCGACAAGTTCGAGTAGCGGGCCGAACCGAGGGGTCGCGTCCGGGGGACTTGCGCCGACGCGGCGGATGCTCGCAACGACCGGCGAAGCGAAGGTCAGGTGCGGGCCGGGTCTCCGGCCCGCCCCGGCCTCGCTGCCTCCACGAGGGCAACTGCGAGGGGGCGATTCCTGATGGCGGAATCCGGTCAAACGGCCGTGGCGGGCGCTTCGTCCGGCGCGCCCGGGCGCCTGCCGGCCCACCGGAGGCTCGCCGCGTGGGCCGCCCAGGAACGGGTGTTTCGCCTCATCCCGTTCATCGCCGTCGAGGCGGTCTTCATCCTCGTCATCATCATCCCGTTCATCCTCACCATCTACATCAGCCTGCTCCGCTGGCGCGCGAACCGGCCCTTCGAGCAGGCGTCGTTCAGCGGATTCCTCAACTACGGGCGCGTCCTCGGCAAGGACGAGTTCTGGATGGCCCTCGGGCGCACCTTCTACTTCGCGGGGGCGGCAGTCATCCTCGAGCTGCTGGTCGGGTTCGTTCTCGCCTATCTTCTCCACCGGCACTTCCGGGGGCGGCGTCTCTACATCACGATCTTCCTCGCCCCGATGATGGTGGTGCCGGTCGTCGTCGGCTACAACTTCTCGATGATCTACGTCGACAGCGGCCCGCTCAACCAGATCCTCGCCCCGTTCCTCGAGCCCTTCGGCAACGACCCGCGCATCCGGTGGCTGTCCCACCCCCTGGCGGCGCAGTGGGCGATCATCCTCGCCGACGTCTGGCAGTGGACCTCGCTCACCTTTCTCATCTTCCTCTCCGGCTTCGCCGCCCTGCCGCAGCAGCTCGTCGACGCGGCCCGGGTCCTCGGGGCGAGCCCGGCGCAGATCTTCTGGCGGGTGCAGCTCCCCCTCCTCAAGCCGGCGATCATCATCGCGGTGGTGATCCGGTCCATGGAGGCGCTCAAGATGTTCGACCCGGTGGTGCTGCTCACCTTCGGCGGCCCCGGGATCTCCACCCAGACCATCGCCTACTACCTGTGGCAGGAGGTCTGGGTGTTCAACAAGTACAGCTACGGGGCGGCCGCCTCCATCCTGCTCCTCATCTTCTTCTCGGTGTTCATCTTCGTCGGGATCTGGCTGCTTGTCCGCCAGCGCGAATCCGTGCGGCGGGTGGACGTGGAAATCTGAGGGGCGCGAGGGAGAGCGGGATGGCGGCGACGGAACCCCGGGTGACGGCGATGACCACCGAAACGGGATGGCGGTGATGGCGGCGGGACGGAGCCGCCTGCGGCGCTACCGGCGGGCCTGGGTCCGGCACGCCATCCTGCTCGCGTGGACCTTCTTCATCGTCTTCCCGCTCTACTGGATGCTCTCGACCTCGTTCAAGGACGCGGGGGAGTGGGTGTCGTGGCCGCCCCACTGGTATCCCCACGACTTCACCTTCCACAACTACCGGCAGATCTTCACGTTCAGCGCGCTCGGGGAGGAGCTGGCCCGCGGCGCGACGGACCAGGCGTTCACCATCTGGAAGGCGCTCGGCGACTCCCTCCTCATCTGCAGCGTCGCGTCGTTCATCGCCCTCGTGCTCGGGGTGTTCCTCGCCTACGCGATCTCGCGCTTCGCGGTCGGGGGGAGCAAGTTCCGGCACATCATCCTCACCATCCGGATGGTGCCCCCCATCGTGATCGCCATCCCGATCCTGATGTACTACGCAATCATGATCCCGTTCACCACCGAGGTGCTGTTCGGCGCCCGGATCATCCTGTTCGACACCTACTTCGGGCTTGGGGCGCTCTACGTGGCCACCACCCTGCCGTTCGTCATCTGGATGATGCTGAGCTTCATCGACGAGGTGCCCTACACCCTCGAGCACGCGGCGCGGATGATGGGGGCGGGGCGGATGTACACCCTGCGCCGGGTGGTCCTGCCCCTCGTGGCCTCGGGGCTGGTGGTGACCTACCTCTTCGTCTTCATCCTCAACTGGAGCGAGTTCCTGCTCGCCTTGACCCTCACCCATCCCGAGGTGACCACCCTCCCGGTCCTCCTCAACAAGTTCCAGAGCGCCTCGGAAGGCCGGCTCTACGGTCCGCAGGCGGCCATCGGGACGGTGATCACGATCCCCGTCGTCGTCCTCGGGGTGCTGATCCAGAAGCACCTCATCAAGGGCTTCAGCTTCGGGATGATCCGAAAATGAGGAAGACGGTAACGACATTGCGGCCGCCGGCCGGTGCGCGGGAGAAATGACGTGGCGGAAATCGTGCTGCGCGACCTCGTCAAGCACTTCGGCTCCGTCGTCGCGGTGGCCGGGGTGAACCTGCGAATCGAGGACGGCGAGTTCCTCATCATGGTGGGGCCCTCCGGTTGCGGCAAGACCACGACCCTCAACATGATCTCCGGCCTCGAGACTCCGACGTCCGGAGAGATCGTGATCGGAGACGAGGTGGTGAACGAGCTCGAGCCCGGCGAGCGGGGGCTCGGCATGGTGTTCCAGGA
>JAJDXW010000329.1 GCA_022823045.1 Gammaproteobacteria bacterium | reverse complement strand
GACTCGCCGGCCCGGTCGCGGAGCGGGCGACGGCCATCTTTACCGTCCTCGCCGAGGCGGAGGCGGAAGTGCACGGCATCCCGGTCGAGGACGTCACCTTCCACGAGGTCGGCGCGTGGGACTCCATCGCGGACGTCGTCTGCGCGGCCTGGCTCATCGACTCCCTCGAGCCGGCCACCTGGTCCTCGGCCCCGCTCCCCCTCGGGGGCGGACTGGTCCGCACCGCGCACGGCACGCTTCCGGTGCCCGCCCCCGCGACCGCCATCCTCCTCCGGGGCTTCCCGAGCCGCCACGACGGGGTGGAGGGCGAGCGCGTCACTCCGACCGGGGCGGCCATCCTTCGCCACCTCGATCCCGCCTTCGACCTCGCGGGGCTCGAGGGACGGATCGCGGGGACCGGCCACGGATTCGGGACCCGCCGGCTTCCCGGGATGAGCAACGTCCTGCGGGTGCTCGTCGTCGAGCCCGTCCACGAATCGCAGGCCTGGCGCGAAGAGACGATCGGCGTCTGCTCGTTCGAGGTGGACGACCAGACGGCCGAGGACCTGGCGGTCGGGCTCGACCGGCTGCGGGCCGCCGACGGGGTGATCGACGTGGTTCAGACACCCGTGTTCGGCAAGAAGGGACGGATGGCGGCGAGCGTGCGGGTGCTCGCCCGGCCGGCGGTACGCGAATCGTTGATCGAGCGCTGCTTTGCGGAGACGGCGACACTCGGGGTACGCTGGCAGTCGGTCCGCCGGGCCGCCCTCGAACGCGAGGAGGGGGTTGCCGACGTGGCCGGCGAACCGGTCCGGATCAAGCGCGCGCATCGCGCCGGGGGTGAGGTGACGGTCAAGGCGGAGATGGACGACGTCGCGAGCGCGGACGGCGGCCGGGCCGGACGCGAGGAGCGGCGCCGGCGGGCGGAGTCGGGGTGAGCGCGCCCACCGCTCTCGGGGACCTTCGCGTCTGTCTGCGCGGCCTCGGCACGGTGGCCGTCGCGGTAAGCGGCGGGGTCGACAGCATGACCCTCGCGGTGGTCGCGGGGCGCACCCTCGGGGGCGACGCCAGGATGTACCACGCGGTCTCCCCCGCCGTTCCGTCGGAGGCGACGCACCGGGTGCATGCGTACGCGGACCGCGAGGGGTGGGCACTCGAGGTGATGGACGCGGGCGAGTTCGGGGACGCCCGTTACATGGCGAACCCCGCCAACCGCTGCTACTTCTGCAAGGCGAACCTCTACGGGACGATGGCCGCCCGCGCGACGGGGACCCTCGTCTCGGGCACGAACGTGGACGATCTCGGGGACTTCCGCCCCGGACTCGCCGCCGCCGGCGAGCACGAGGTGCGCCATCCCTACGTCGAGGTCGGGCTCACCAAGCACGATGTCCGCGCCCTCGCCCGCTCGCTCGGGCTCGACGATCTCGCGGAGTTGCCGGCCGCGCCCTGTCTTTCGAGCCGGGTCGAGACCGGGATCGCCATCGACGCCGGCGACCTCGCGGCCATCCACCGCGTCGAGCGGCGGGTGCGCGACGCCCTCGACCCGCGCTCGGTCCGTTGCCGGGTGCGGCGCGAGACCATCGTCATCGAGCTCGACCCTGCCGCCCTCGAGGGGCTCGACCCCGACACCGGAGAAACGATGGCGGACGAGGTGCGTGCAGCGTTCGGAGCCCGGCTCGACGGGCGCCCGATCCGCTTCGAGGCCTACCGGATGGGAAGCGCCTTCCTGCGGTGAGTCGACCCCCGACGGACCGCGCCAACGCCATGAGGGACCCGACCCGGACGACCCGCACGCCGTCGAGCGGCGGCGGCCCGGTGGACGGAACGCTCCCGGGGTAAGGCGGGCGGTGGGCGCGAAGTGAGCCGCGAGTTCCTCCTGGACGCCTCCCGGCGCGAGCGGACCGGGCTCGACGAGGCGATCTTCTGCGCCGGAAAATCCGTCGCCCAGCTCGAGGCGATTCTCGCCGACGCGAGCAACGCCGGCCGGCGCCTCCTCCTCACCCGGCTCGCTCCGGAAGCCCGCGCGGCCCTCCCGGCGGAGCGGACCGCGGGGCTCGACTACGATCCGGTGTCCCGAACCGCAATCCTCGGTGCCGTGCAGACGCCTGTCGCGGACGAGCCCCGCGCCGGGGTGGTGACCGCCGGCTCCTCCGACGTGCCCGTCGCCCGCGAAGCCGCCCGCACCCTCCTCTACGACGGCCACCCATGCCGGGAGATCCACGACGTGGGAGTCGCCGGCCTCTGGCGACTGCTCGAGCGGGTGGACGAGCTCCGGACTTTCGACGTCGTCATTGCGGTCGCGGGCATGGAGGCGGCGCTCGCGAGCGTCCTCGGCGGCCTCGTGCCGGGGGCGATCATCGCGGTCCCGACCTCGACCGGCTACGGCGTCGCCTCAGGGGGCGAGACCGCGCTCCGGGCTCTCCTCACAAGCTGCGCCCCCGGCGTCACCGTCGTCAACATCGACAACGGCTACGGCGCGGCCTGCGCCGCCGCCCGCATCCTCAACACGAGTCCCCGCTGAGTCCGCCGGCCGCGGGCTCGGCGGGCGGCGCGGCGGCACGCATCTTGCAGGGGAGATGGTGTGCCCCGCCCGGCTCGGCTTGACATCGATACCGGCCGGGCGGACAGTGCGGAACGTGCGGTCGGTGCGCCATGCCCGGCCGACCAGTGGGAGAAGAACTCATGACAAATCAGAATCATCGTTTTCCGAGCAGGGTCGGCCGGAGCCTCGCCGCCACCGCCCTCGCGGCCGTCGCGGGGGTCTTCGCGGCCTTGCCGCTCCAGGCCGCGGACCCCGTCCGGCTCGGCCTCGTGGCCGCCCTGTCGGGGCCGTCGGCGCAGTCCGGCGAGGCCATCACCCGCGGCCTCACCGTCGCGATGGACGAGATCAACGCGGCCGGCGGGATCCTCGGCGGGCGCATGATCGAGCTCATTCGCCGGGACGACGAGTCGAGCCCGCCGAAGGGGGTCATCGCGGCCCGCGAGCTCATCTTCAAGGAGGAGGTCGCGGCCTTCTTCGGCGGCATCGACTCTCCGGTGTCGCTCGCCATCGTGCCGCTCGCGAACAAGTCGAAGGTCCCGTTCATGGGGGTGTGGGCGGCCGCGACCCCGATCACCCGCAACAACGCCGACCCCAACTACGTCTTCCGGGTATCGGCGGTCGACGCCATCGTCGACATCAAGCTCCTCCAGTACGCGCACAAGACGTTCGGCGCGACGAAGATCGGCCTCATGCTGATCAACAACCCGTGGGGCGAATCGAACGAGCGAGGCCTCCTCGCCGCGGACGTGGACAACGACGACGTCGAGATCGTCGGGGTCGAGAAGTTCGAGAACAACGACGTCGACATGATCCCTCAGCTCACCCGCCACAAGGACAAGGGAGCGGACGCCCTCGTGCTCGTCACCAACGCTCCCCCCGGCGCGCAGATGATGAAGTCGCGCGACCGCATGGGCTGGGACGTGCCGGTGGTCTCCCACTGGGGGATCTCGGGCGGCCGGTTCCCCGAGCTCGCCGGCCCCACCGCGGGCGACGCGCACTTCGTGCAGACCTACAGCTTCTTCGGTGAGCAGAGCGAAACCGGGAAGCGGGTGCTCGCGGCCCTCGTCGACAAGTTCGACAACATAGGCGGGGCGGAGGACGTCTTCTCGCCGGTCGGCACTGCCAACGCCTACGACGCAATGCACCTCCTTGCGAAGGCCATCGACCAGGCGGGGAGCACGGACGGCGACGCGATCCGCACCGCCCTCGAGTCGCTCGGGAGCCACGAGGGTCTCATCAAGACCTACGACGCACCGTTCAGCGCCGACAACCACGACGCACTGAACGAGAACGACTACATCATGGTGCGGTTCGTCGGCAACCAGATCAGCCCCGTCGAATAGGATGACGGCGAGTCCGGGAGTGGCCGTGCGCTCCGGCGCACGGCCCTCCTCCCCCGTGCGGCCCTCTTCGCGAGTCGGTTGCGGGCGCGTCGGCCGCGCCGCGGCCGTCCCCCCGGGAGCGCGGGCATCTTGCCCGCGGGGACGATGGGCGGCCTCCGGCCTCTCGCGGGCTGGAAGCCCGCGGTCCCGGGAGGCCGTGCTCTCGAGGAGTCCCAGCTTCCGCAATGCTCCCGCTTTACTCCAGAACACCCGG
>JAJDXW010000098.1 GCA_022823045.1 Gammaproteobacteria bacterium | reverse complement strand
CCGGGCGCGCGGCTTCGCGCCGGGCGAGGCCCTCGCCCCCGCACCGCCCGCGCACGCCGCCCACCCCTCTACCGCGGCGGCGGGGTTCACGTTCCCGCCCGCGAACGGCCTTCCCGGCTCGAATAGCTGGGCGGTCACGGGAGCGAAGAGCACGACCGGAAAGCCGCTCCTCGCGAACGATCCGCACCTCGGCCTCACCGTGCCGTCGGTCTGGTACTTCGCCCACCTCACCTGGCCGGGCCGCGATGTCGTCGGCGCGACCTTCCCCGGGATGCCGCTCGTGGTGCTCGGGCACAACGGCCGGATCGCCTGGGGCCTTACCAACACCGGAGCGGACACCCAGGATCTCTTCATCGAGAAGCTCGATCCGGAGAACCCCGCCCGCTACCTGGCGCCGGACGGCTACCGCCGGTTCGAGGTACACCGCGAGGTCATCAAGGTCAAGGACGGCGAGGACGTGGTGCTGCGCGTGCGCGCGACCCGGCACGGCCCGGTCCTCGACGATGCCTCGGCGGGGGCCGCCGGAGCCTCGCCCCCCGGGCATGTGCTCGCCCTCGGGTGGACCGCCCTTCGCCGCGACGACCTAACCGTGCAGGCCGGCCTCGGGCTTCCGGGGGCGAGCGACTGGGCGAGCTTCGCCGCCAACCTGCGGCAGTTCCATTCGCCGCCGCTCAACGTCTCCTACGCGGACGTGGACGGAAACATCGGATTCCTCGTCGCGGGACGGATCCCGCTGCGCCCCGGACTCCGCCCGAGCGAGGCCCGGCCCGGAACGACGCCGCGGCCAGGCTGGGACGGGCGCCACGACTGGTCTGGCTTCATCCCCTTCGACGCCCTTCCCCGAGTTTACAACCCGCCGGGCGAGGCCCTCGTCACCGCCAACCACGATGTCACCCGGGTGGACTACCCGCACCGCCTCACCTTCGAGTGGGCGGCGGGGTACCGGGCGGAGCGGATCCTGGAGCGGCTTGCGTCCCGGCCCCGGCACGACACGGAGAGCTTCCGCTCGCTCCAGCAGGATCGGGTGTCGCTCTTTGCCCGTGCGCTCCTCCCCCGCCTTCGCGGCGTCGACCTCGGCCCGGAGTCGAGCCCGCTCGCGCGGCGCGCCCGCGACCTTCTGGAAGGCTGGGAGGGCGACATGGACCCCGAACGCCCCGAGCCGCTCGTCTTCCACGCGTGGATCTGGGAGTTCGGACGCCTCGTCACCGGCGACGAGCTCGGCCCGGTCCAGCGGCCAGCCTGGGGCCGGAAGGGGCCGTTCATCCAGCGGATCCTCGAGACGAGCGAGGTCTGGTGCGACGACCTCGCCACGGGGCACGTCGAGACCTGCGACGAGATGCTCGCGCGGGCGCTCGAAGGGGCGGTCAACCGGCTCGCCGACGGCCGGGGCGACGACCCCGCCGCATGGCGATGGGGGCAGGAACACCATGCCCTCGCCGAGCACCGCCCGCTCGCGAGCTCGCCGCTCGCCCCCCTCTTCAACCTGGAAGGCCCTGCCCCGGGCAGCATCTACACCGTCAATTCGTTCGAGTTCAGCCCCCTCGACGGCGAACGGCCCTTCACGTCCACCCACGGGCCGAGCCTCCGGGCGATCTACGATCTCGCCGATCTCGACCGCTCGCTCTTCATCCACTCCACCGGTCAGTCCGGCAACGTGCTCTCCCCCCTCTACGACAACTTCGAGGAAGGCTGGCGGAACGGCGAGTACGTGACCATTCCCACCCGGCGCGAGAGGTTCGAGGACGGCGCGCTCGGCCGTCTCAGCCTCGTCCCGCCCTGAGCGGGAACATCGTCCGAAGCCCGGACCGCGGTGTTTTCCACCGCCGCCGCCAAGGACGATCGAGCACCCCGCCGGCCGCAATCGCGCGTGTTTCTACGCCCCGTCGCGGTGCGAGTACATCGGCTCCCCCGGCACGTCCATCTCGGCGGTGAGGACGTGGCCTGTGCCGGACTCGGTGATGTAGAGGGTGCGGTTCTCCGGCCCGCCGTAGGCGAGGTTGGTGACTCCGGGTCCGGTGGGAGCGACGATGCAGGCGACCGGCTCTTCGGTCGGACTCAGCAGCCACACCTTGCCCGCCCCGTGCTGCACGACCGAGAGATTGCCCTCGGCGTCCATCGCCATCCCGTCCGGGCCGCCCGCCCCGCCCTGGAGCTGGACGAAGAGGCCGACCTTGAACGGCCGGCCCTCCGTGTCGAACGGCATCCGCCAGACCGCGTTCGCCCGGGTCACCGCGATGTAGAGCAGCGACTCGTCCCGGGCCATGACGAGTCCGTTCGGACTCGGGACGGTGTCGATCAGGCACTCGAGGCGCCCGTCCGCGGCCCGGTGCCGCCACACCCGGCCGGACGGATCGTGCAGCCCGGTCAGCCCCTGGTCGGTGAAGTAGAGGTCGCCGTTCGAGGCGAAGAAGAGGTCGTTGAAGCCCTTGAAGTCGGGAAAACGGTCCCGGCCGAGGAAGGGTTCGATCCGCCCGTTCACCGGATCGAGCTCCATGATCCCGCGCACGAAGTCGGCGACGAAGACCCGGCCGTCCCGGTGGATCTTGAGCCCGTTCGGCTGGCCGTCGTACTGGACGACCACGTCCCAGTCCCCCGACGGGCTCACCCGGAAGATGCGTCCGTGCGCGATGTCCACGAGCCACAGGTTCCCGTCCCGGTCGAACGACGGCCCCTCGAGGAACGCGCCGATGGAGCCCCGTGCCTGACGGTGCGCCCAGGCGGACGGGCGATCGGTGAGCTCGAGCTCCTTCGGGACCCGGGTGAACGGCGTCGCCTCGATGACGGGCGGGGGCTTGAAGAACATGGCGCATCCTCCGTGCGATGTCGGGAGAGCCCGCGATCTTCACCGTTTGATCTCCCGCCCTCAAACGTTTTCAATCCGCGGGTCCCGTCACGGAGCCTCTCATGAGCGCGAGTCCCGCTTCCATCGTCCCGGATGCCGACGTCGGCGAGTTCGTCATCTCCGCCCCGCCGTTCCCCTCCCTCCCGGTGGTCGGAACCGCGCAGCGCTTCCCCGTCCGGCGGGTGTACTGCGTCGGCCGGAACTACGCCGCCCACGCCATCGAGATGGGGCACGACCCGGACCGCGAGGACCCGTTCTTCTTCCAGAAGAACCCGGACGGCCTGGTCCCGGGCGGCGGAGCGTTCCCCTACCCGGCGGCGACGAGCGACGTGCACCACGAGATCGAGCTCGTCGCCGCCCTCGCGAGCGGCGGCGCCGACATCGCGGTCGAGGACGCCCGCTCGCACGTCTACGGCTACGCGGTCGGGATCGACATGACCCGTCGCGACCTCCAGGCGGTCGCGAAGAAGGCGGGCCGGCCCTGGGAGGTCGCCAAGGCCTTCGAGCACGCGGCGCCGTGCTCGGCCGTCGCCCCGGCGGCTGCCATCG
>JAJDXW010000328.1 GCA_022823045.1 Gammaproteobacteria bacterium | reverse complement strand
GAAGCCACCGACGCCTGTGGTGGCTCCGTTCGCAGTCTGGAACTGGCGGAATTCCGGGAGAACGGCGTTGAGCACACTGGGAATCGTCGCGCTGGTGGTGCTGGCGGTGGTCGCCGCGGTGCTGGTCGTCGTGGCGGCGGTGCGCCTCGGCCGCGCCCGGCGGCCTTCGCCGGTAGAGGCGGCGGCCCGCAAGGGCCCGAGCTGGTACGAGATCCTGCTCGCGATCGTGCTCGTGCTGGTGCTCGTGATTCTCGCCGTCACCGCCGCGGTCGAGATCACCTCCGGCGGCGCGGCGAGCGAGGGCTGGCGTGCGGAGACGCGCTCGGACCTGTTTCTGGGCGTGATGCTTGCGGTTGCCGCACTCGCCCTGCTGTTCCTCGTGGCGTTTCTGCTGGCTCGCCTGCCGGTGTCCGGCCCGTCGGCCCCCGGCGGCGAGAGCGGGACCGTTCAGGTGGAGACGGTGCGGGATCCGGCGGGTTCGCGGCTCGTCGGCCTGCTGCTGGTCGCGGTCGGTTTCCTTCTGCTCGGATGGGTCTGGCTCGACCTCGCGGGCCGCGCCGACCTGATGGTGCAGGTGCTCTATCCGGCCTCCATCGCGGTGGCCATCGTGCTGCTTTTCGACAAGGCCACCCGGAGCTGGACGCCGAAGACCCGGACCGAAGGGTTCCGCGAGTGGCTGCTGTGCGACCTGATCCTGATCACCCTCGTGCTCGGGTTCCTGAACCTGAAGCAGCTCGAGGCCCGCGACGCCTACGGCGGGTTCTTCTGGGACATGGTGCACATCGCCGCATTCTTCCTCGTATTCTGGTGCCTCGACCGGACGTCGATGCGCGGCCGGTTCCTGGTGGGCTTCGGGTACCTCACCCTCCTGCCCCTGCTGCTGGTGCTGTGGCGGTGGGTGCAGGAGATCGAGGCGCCGGCGGACGTCGGCTGGTGGAGCACCATCTGGCCGGTGTTCTTCCTTGCGCTCGTGTTCTTCGTCCTCGAGATCATCTCCCTCCTCGTGCTGAGGGATTCTCGCGGGCATGTGGTCCCGGCCATAAAGGACGCGCTGTTCGTGGTCCTCTACGCGGTTTTCCTGATCGCCGCGGTTCCGGGCGGCGGATAGCCGGCTCGATTGATGGCCCTGCCTGTTTGATGACCCTGCCTGTATGATGACAATTCATCGATCGGGTACAAGGAAGCGGTGAGCGCGCGGCCGCCCGGGGTATCCGCCCCGTCTCGCGACGAAGCTGCGGCGCCGGCCCGGAGCGCCGGATTCGGACCACGTCACGCGGCGGTACGGGAAATTCGGAGATCGACATGACTGGATGGCAGTGGTTCTGGACCCTGGTCGGCTTCATCCTGTACGTCATCGTGCTGATCTTCCTGTACTACTACGCGCCGTTCGAGCAGCTCTTCGTGCTCGTGCTCAACGGCATCAGCTTCGGCAACGTCATCTTCTGGGTCGCGCTGATCGTCGGCATCGTGGGGTTCTGCGTGTTCCACTGGCACGCGTACCGGCTGCACGTCAGCCGGCAGCACAGCGTCGACGTGATGGTGCTGAGCTCGCTGCGAGGCTCCACCTTCACCGCCATCCTCCTGAGCGGCGGCGCCACCCTGCAGGCGCTTCAGATTCTCTGCGTGTACCTGCTGGGCGAGGGCCACCTCGTGGATGGCGAGTTCGGAAAGCGGCTGGGCGCGGTGGTGGCGCTGGTGGTGCTGACCGCGCTCTTCTGCGTGATCTTCTGGCTCCTGAAGATCATCCGTCCGGAGGCCCGGGCGGCTTGAGCGGCGCTGCGGCCGCGGCTTGCACGCGGCGATTCAGGTGTCCGACGTCCGCTCCCCCGGCGCTCCGGACAGGAGCTCGTCGAGGACGTCGCGAAGCCGGCGGGCGGTCGCGCCGGACAGCAGGATCGAGTCGGTGATCTCGCGCACGTAGGTCAGGGCGCGCGAAGGGTCGGCGCGCGACCCGTCCTCCATGTACCGGATGCTGGGCTCCAGCTCGCGCACCTCGTTGTAGAAGTGGAGCGCGACCTGGCTTTGGACGTTTCTCTCGACCAGGACCCCGGAGACGCTCTTCGTCTCGTGCGCGTCGGCCCTCGGCCACTCGATGGTGTAGAGAGGGGTCTCGTCCGTCCTGCCCCCGCCGCTGCCGTTTCCGCTCATGCGTGCGCCCCTCCGTACGGACCCCGCCTCACGAAGGCGCCGTCCCCCGCGCGGCCCACGTACTCCCCGCGGTCGACGACCACCTTGCCCCGGGACAGCACCGTCTCGGTGAACCCCCTGACCCTGAAGCCCTCGTAGGCGGAGTAGTCGACGTTCATGTGGTGCGTCCTCGGGTTGTGGACGCTGATGGTCTCCTCGCGCTCGGGGTCGAAGATGACGATGTCGGCGTCGCTCCCCACCGCGATGGTGCCCTTCTTCGGGAACAGGCCGAAGATCTTCGCCGACGCGGTCGAGGTCAGCTCCACGAACCGGTTCAGGTTGATCCGGCCTCCGCTCACGCCGTGGTGGTAGATGAGGCTCATGCGGTTCTCGATCCCCGGTCCGCCGTTGGGGATCTTGCTGAAGTCTTCCCGGCCGAGCTCCTTCTGCTCCTTCATGCAGAACGGGCAGTGGTCGGTGGAGATCACGTCGAGCGCACCGTGCCGGAGGCCGCGCCACAGCTCCTTCTGGTTCCATGCTTCGCGCAGAGGCGGAGTGAGCACGTACTTCGCGCCGTCGAATCCCGGGGCATCGTATGCGCTCGCGTCGAGCAGCAGGTACTGGGGGCAGGTCTCGGCGTGCGCCATGACGCCGCGCGCCTGGGCGAGCCGCAGCTCGTGCAGCGCGTCGTAGCAGCTCAGGTGCACGATGTGGATGGGGGCCTCGGCCACTTCCGCGATCGCCAGCGCCCGGTGCACCCCTTCCGCTTCCAGGCGAGTGGGTCGGGTCAGGGCATGGTGCTTGGGGCTCAGCTCCCCGCGCTCCAGGGCGATGCGCACCAGCTCGTCGATGACGACCCCGTTCTCGGCGTGCATGCACACCAGGGTGCCGTCCTCCGCGGCCTTGCGCATCGCCCGGAAGATGGTCGCGTCGTCGGCGAGCATCACCCCCGGATAGGCCATGAACATCTTGTAGCTCGTCACCCCTTCGTCGGCGAGGCGGCGCATCTCCTGGACCCGGGACGCGGGCAGGTCGGTGATGATCATGTGGAAGGCGTAGTCGATCGCGGTCCTGCCGGCCGCCTTCGCGTGCCAGGTGTCGAGCGCATCGAGCGTGGATGTGCCCTTGGGCTGGATCGCGAAGTCCACGATGCACGTCGTCCCGCCGAAGGCGGCGGCGCGGGTGCCGGTCTCGAAGTTGTCCGAGGTCACGGTGCCGCCGAACGGCATCTCGATGTGGGTGTGGGGGTCGATCCCCCCCGGGATGACGAGCCTTCCCGATGCGTCGATCACGGTGTCGGCCTCGATCACGAGATCCCGGCCGATCAGGGTGACGGTCTCGTCGCTGATGAAGAGGTCGGCGTGGTAGTCGTCGACCGCGGTGACGATTCTTCCGTTCTTGATGAGAACGCTCATTGCTTGAATTCAGCCCCGAATCGGCGGGCCGATCCGCCGGTACCTCCGGCATTCGGACCGCAATTCCATATCCCGTGACGTTGCGCTAAGGTTCCCGGACCGTTCGACCGAGACGGCCGGCGCGGCCGGCGCAACGCTGGCGGCGCGAGCACTTCGTCCAGCCGAGCATAGCCGCCTGTCGGCGGTTCTCAAGTGAGAGGAGCGACACGATGAAAACCAAGCATGAGCATAAACCCCGGCGAAGGCAATCGAAACGCATCGCACGGCGCGAGTTCCTGGGGACCTCCGCCAAGGTCGCGGCGGCGGGCGCGGCGATCACCGCATTCCCGGCAATCGTGCGTGCCGATGACCCCATCCGGTCCATCGGCCTGGGGGTGAGCATCATCAACGAGATCCAGAGCAAGGCGTCCGAGGACCTCGGCTTCGGGGTCAAGGGCCAGGCGCTCGGATACGGCGCGATGTTCGGCAAGATGCTGAACCAGAACGACCAGTACGAGGTCGCCGAGGGCTACTACAACGACATGGACGTGATGTGGCCGGCCGGCGTGTGGCAGCCCATCGACACCCAGCGCATCCGCGACTGGGACAAGGTCACCGACCTCTCCAAGACCGGGCGCCTCACCCCCGAGTCCAACCCCGGGCAGGGCGACGCCCCGTTCCGGCACCTCTGGCTGGACGCGGACGGGAACCGGGTCGAGGGCCCGTCGCGCTACATCAGCATGCTCCCCGGCTGGCACAACGCCGATTCCCTCGGCTACAACCCCGAAGACACCGGCCGGCCCATCGAGAGCTGGGCGGAGCTCTTCAGCGAGGACTTCGCAGGAGCGGTCGCCCTCCTCAACGCCCCCCAGATCGGGGTCATGGACGCCGCCCTCGGGGTGGAAGGGCTCGGGATCTACACGTTCAAGGACAAGGGCAACATGACCCGCGAGGAGATCGACTTCCTCATCGACTTCCTCATCGAGAAGAAGCAGGCGGGGCACTTCCGCGCCTTCTGGGAGACCTTCGGCCAGTCCGTCAACCTCATGGTGAGCGGGGAGGTGGTCCTCGAGAGCATGTGGTCACCGGCGGTGACCGCGATCAAGGCCGAAGGGATCCCCTGCGTCTACGCCTTCCCGAAGGAGGGGATGCGGGGCTGGCACGGCGGATGCGCGATCTCGGCCAAGGCGAGCGGCGCGGTCCTCGACCAGTGCTACGAGTACCTCAACTGGTGGCTCGAAGGCTGGGGCGGAGCATTCGTCGCCCGGCAGGGCTACTACATGTCGGTGCCCGACAACGTCAGGAAGTACCTCGAGCCCGAGGAGTGGGACTACTGGTACGAGGGCAAGCCGGCCGCCAAGGAGCTGCCCGATCCCTTCGGCACCATCATCGTCCCGGAGGGCGAGATCCGCGACGGCGGGTCGTACTGGGACCGGTTCCGCAACATCGCGGTGTGGAACTCGCTCATGGACGAGAACGACTACCTGGTGAAGCGCTGGACGGAGTTCCTCGCCGCCTGATCCAACCTGCCGCCGGGGCCCGGCTCGTCCGGGCCCCGGTTCTCTTCACCTCGTCGAGGCCGACCTCGGCCCCCGCTCCGGCGGGCGAAGCTACGGCCGGCCACGGCTCCGCGCGCTTCCCGGTCAATCCGATCGGACCCGTCGGAAGACGCCGCGCGCGTCGTGCGTCCATCGTGCGTGGCCGCCGCCGCGCTTCGCAGCCCGGCACCGTGCGGGCGGCGACGCATTCCGGATCACGCCCCTTAGCGGTGGACGGCGCGGCGATACTGCGTCCCATCGGACGGAATCCGTCGCGTACTATCGCCGCGGTCGCCGAGCGCGACGCTCCCCGAAGCCGCCGCCCCGATCCGCTTTGGCATCACCCGGAGGAGAAAGCCCGATGCTGCTGACGCCCACCGAAATCGAGCGACTCACCATCTTCAATGCCGCGGAGCTCGCGCGGCGCCACCGGGAACGGGGGATCCGGCTGAGCCAGCCGGAGGCGGTGGCCTTCATTTGCGACGAGATCCTCATGGGAGCGAGAGAGGGACGCAGCGTCGCCGAGCTCGCGAGTCTCGGCTCCACTCTGCTCACCACGGACGACGTTCTCCCGGGGGTCGGAGACATGACGCCGAGGATCCAGGTCGAGGGCATGTTCCCCGACGGGGCCAAGATGGTGACAGTCCACCAGCCCATCCGCCCCGGCGTCGCCCCGCCCGAGCACGACGAGCACACGCCGGGCGAGCTCCTTCCCGCCGACGGCGTGATCGAGCTCAACCGCTCCCGCCGGCGCCGGACGCTGCGCGTCAGGAACACCGGCGACCGACCGATTCAAATCGGCAGTCACTATCACTTCTTCGAGGCGAACAGGGCGCTTGAGTTCGACCGGGAGGCCGCGTTCGGCATGCGCCTCGACGTACCGGCCGGCGTGTCCCGCCGCTTCGAGCCGGGACTGACCCGGGAGGTGGACCTGGTGGCCATCGGCGGCACGGGCGAGGTGAGCGGGTTCAACGACCTCACGAACGGCTCGGTGCACTCGGACGAGGTCAAGGCGCGAGCGCTCGAGAAGGCGCGAGCGGGCGGGTATCGGGGCGCCTGAGGGGGGAATCTCCATGGTCACGATGACGCGCAGGGCCTACGCGGAGATGTTCGGTCCCACCACCGGGGACTGCGTGCGCCTCGGCGACACTCCGCTGCTCGCCGAGGTCGAGCACGACCACGCGGTCCCGGGCGACGAGTGCATGATCGGTGGCGGCAAGACGCTGCGCGACGGCATGGGGCTCTCGACCCTCACGAGCGCGGCCGGCGCGCTCGATCTGCTCTTCGAGAACGCGCTCGTCATCGATCCGATCCTCGGCGTGGTGAAGGGCGACATCGGGGTGAAGGACGGCCTCGTCGTCGGGGTGGGAAAGGCCGGCAACCCCGCGGTGATGGACGGCGTGACCCCCGGGCTCACGGTCGGCAACTCGACGGTCATCGAGGCCTGCGAGGGGCGCATCGTGACCCCGGGCGCCCTCGACGTGCACGTGCACTTCATCGGCGCGGACCAGGTCCATCACGCCCTTTCCAACGGCGTCACCACCATGATCGGCGGCGGAATCGGAGCTGCCTTCGCGGTCGACAGCGGCTCGCTCCACGACATCCACCGGATGCTGCGCTCGAGCGAGGGCTTCCCCATGAACTTCGGACTGTTCAGCCGCGGCAACTCGCACAATCCGGACGCCATCGAGGAGCTGATTGCGGGCGGGGTCATCGGCGTCAAGATCCACGAGGATTTCGGCGGCATGCCCGCCACCATCGACACCTGCCTGTCGGTCGCCGACGCACTGGATTTCCAGGTGCAACTGCACACCGACACCCTGAACGAGTCCGGGTTCTACGAGCGCACCATGGAGGCGATCGCGGGGCGCACCATCCACATGTACCACACCGAGGGCGCGGGCGGCGGACACGCTCCCGACATCATCCGCTGCAACGGCGAGGCCCACTGCCTGCCCTCCTCCACCAACCCCACGAACCCGTACACCTCCAACACCTTCGACGAGCACCTGGACATGACCATGTCCTCGCACCTCCTGCGGCCGGACATTCCGGAGGACGTGGCGCACGCCGAGGGCCGGATCAGGCGCCAGTCCATCTCGGCCGAGGACGTGCTCCACGACATCGGCGCCATCTCCATGATGGGCTCGGACAGCCAGGGGATGGGCAGGGTGAACGAGGTGGTCACGCGCACCTGGCAGCTCGCGGCCAAGATGAAGGATCAGCGCGGGCGCTACCCGGAGGAGACCACCGCCCGCGGCGACAACGAGCGAATCAAACGCTACATCGCGAAGTACACGATCAACGCCGCGCGCACCTTCGGAATCGCCGGGCACGTGGGCTCCATCGAGCCGGGAAAGATGGCGGATCTCGTGGTCTGGGCGCCGAGCCACTTCGGGATCAAGCCGGCCGCGGTGTACAAGAGCGGCTTCATCGCCTGGGCCGGAGTGGGAGACGGGGCGGCGTGCCTGTCGAGCTGCGAGCCTGTTGTCCATCGGCCCCAGTGGGGAGCCTTCGGGAGCGCCGCCGCCGCCATCGGAGCGAACTTCGTCCACCCGCTCGCGCTCGAGGCGAAGGTCGCCGAGCGTCTCGGTCTCGCCAAGCCCCTGCTGGCGCTGTCGGGAACGCGCTCGCTGGGCAAGTCCGACATGCTGCACAATGACGCCTGCCCGGACATCAGGGTGGACCCGCAGACTTTCGACGTGTTCGTCGACGGGGTGCTCGCCGCCTGCGAGCCGGCCGAGAAGCTGTACTTGACCCGGAAGTACCTGCTGCGTTGACCGCGAACCATCACGAAGAGGGGCCCCGATCGTCCGGGCCGACCCCGTTGCCGGGCGCCCGGCCACCCGGGCGCGTTACGGCGGTACCCCGGCGATCCGCGAGCCTCGCGAAGGCGCGGACAGCGCCCGCAGGGGCGCGGTGCGGTCGTTCAGGCACGGGAGCGGGGCCGGAATGCGCCCCGCCGGCGAGGAGCCCCTTCAGGTGAGCGCGGGCGGCGGCATGGCGAATCGGCCGGGCACCGGGTTCCGAAGCCCGGGTGCGTCCGGGTAAGGGGCGAAGGCGGTGGCCCGAGTCGTGGAATCCCAGCACCGGGGCCTCATCGGCGCCCAGCCCTCTCCGCCTCCCGAGCTCGTCGAGAAGAAGCGGAGGACCCGGCACGAGGAAGGGTTCCCGGTCGGGTGGCTGATCGCGCCCGGCGTCGCGTGGCTGCTCCTGTTCCTGGTAAT
>JAJDXW010000112.1 GCA_022823045.1 Gammaproteobacteria bacterium | reverse complement strand
TCTCTTCAAGGCGCCGGGCGTGGCCGAGACCATCGACTGGGCGCAGGCGCTGACCCAGCTCGACGTGCTGGCCCTGGCGCCGGAGGTGGTCAACGACACCCTGGGCTCGCTGCTGAAGTACCAGGACGACATCGCCCGCATTCGCGGAAGCGAAGCGGCAGGCATCATCGAGCAGTTGCGGCGCGAGATGCAGACCGCGGGCGCCGCCTGAAGGTTTTCCCCTGGAGAAGCGTGCACCATGCCGTCCTCCGATGAAGCCCTGTCAAGTGAGGCAGGTGAGACAGTTGATCACGAAGTACAAGCTGTCCGGAATGCGGAGGTCGTCATCGACGAGTGGATCGAGTCTACATTGCCTGCGGAGCCTCGCGATCGCGTGAACCGATCACCACCGCGTCCCTCGGAGGCCAGCCCGAATTCCCCTCCGAACCTGCACCGTGCAAGACTCCGTCCGAACAGGCACCGGAGTCCTCATCCGCGGCTCCGTGCGAGGATGCAGTGAGCGACTTCCAACCGAGGACCACCACCAACGGTCCGGGCCGCCTCGGCACCAACCTCATGTACTTCGCACGAACGCTGAGGGCCGCGGGCCTTCCGATCGGAAGCGGTGCGGTGCTCGACGCCCTGCGCGCGGTCGAGGCGGTGGGCGTGGCCCGGCGCGACGACTTCTACTGGGCGCTGCACGCGGTGTTCGTGCGCAGGGCGGACCAGCGGCCGCTGTTCGACGAGGCGTTCCACGTCTTCTGGCGCAACCCGAAGCTCCTCGAGCGCGTGACCAGCCTCCTCCTCCCTACCGTCCATGTCCCCCCGCAGGGCGACGCGCGTCCGCTCAGCCGCCGCCTGAGCGAAGCACTCTTCGCCGGCCGCGAACGCGAAGCGCGAACCCGGGAGGCGGAGAACGAAATCGAGCTCGACGCCACGCTCACCTGGTCGGATCGGGAGGTGCTGCGCTCGCGCGACTTCGAGCAGATGTCCACCGCGGAGCTCGTGGCCGCCAAAGCGGCCATCGCGCACCTGCGCACCGCCATCCCGTCCGCCCCGACCCGGCGCTACCGTCCCCACCCGCACGGCGCGCTCGTCGACATGCGCGCCACGCTGCGGCGAAGCCTCCGGCTCGGCTCGGGAGCGGTCGAGCTCGCCCGCCGGCGCCGGCGCCGGAAGCCGGCTCCGATCGTGGTGCTGTGCGACATCTCGGGGTCCATGAGCCGCTACTCCCGGGTGCTGCTGCACTTCTCGCACGCGCTCGCCCGCGCCCGGACCCGGGTGTCCTCCTTCGTCTTCGGCACCCGGCTCACCAACATCACCCGCCAGTTGCGGGACCGCGACGTGGACGCGGCGATCGAGCGGGCAAGCGGGGAGGTGACGGACTGGGACGGAGGCACCCGCATCGGCCGGTGCCTCGGCGTGTTCAACCGGGAGTGGTCGCGGCGGGTCTGCGGCCAGGGCGCGGTGGTTCTGTTCATCACCGACGGACTCGACCGCGACGTGGGCGAGGGGCTCGAATCCCAGGCCGAGCGGCTTCGCAAGTCGTGCCGCCGGCTGATCTGGCTCAACCCGCTGCTTCGCTACGATGGGTTCGAGCCCAGGGCGGCGGGCATGCGCGCCCTCCTGCCGCACGTGGACGAGCTGCGCCCGGTGCACAACCTGGAGAGCCTGGAGGATCTCTGCGTGGCGCTCGTGGACTCCCCCGCGCCACCGGCGCGGACACCCGGCACGGCCGAATTCGGCTCGATGGCGGTCCACTCGATGCCTGGGACCCGATGAGGTCGAGAGAGGAGGAGCGATACCGCTGACGCGGCCCGAGGAGAGGTGGAGCGCGGCGAGGCGAGACGGGTGACGCATCGCGCGGCCGTTCCCGGCCAGGGTTCTCGGGATTCCCGATCCGTGGTGGTATATTCGCGGACGCTTCGCCGGGCAGGCGCGAAGGCGGATCCGCGTGCATGCCTCCGGCGCCATGTCCCGGGCTCGTCCGGTGCCGAGTGGAAACTGGGCTCGGAGCCCGCCGTTGACGGTTGTCGAGAATCAGGGAGAACAATCATGCGCAAGAAATTCATCCGGCGCGGTGCTTTCGGCGCCGTGCTTGCCGGACTCGCGGTCGGGTCCCTTTCCGCGACCGCAGCCGCCGAGTGCACGAACGACGTGTGGAACAACGTGATGCAACGCGGCAAGGTGGTCGTCGGCATCAAGGCCGACTACAAGCCGTGGGGGTACCGCGGCGAGGACGGCGCCCTCATCGGCATGGAGGCGGACCTCGCGAAGGACGTCGCGGACGCGATGGGGGTCGAGCTCGAGCTGGTGCCCGTCCAGTCCTCCAACCGCATGCAGTTCCTCGAGCAGGGCAAGATCGACATGATGATCGCGACCATGTCGGACCGCGTGGACCGGAGGAAGATCGTCGGCATCACCCAGCCCAACTACTACACCTCGGGCACCAACGTGATGTCGCCGAAGGCCCTCGGACTCACCGAGTGGGAGAACCTCCGCGACAAGCCGGTGTGCGGCAAGCAGGGCGCGTTCTACAACAAGATCGTGACCGAGCGCTACGGCGCGAACATCATCGCGTTCACCGGCAACGCCGAGGCGAAGCAGGCGCTTCGCGACAAGAAGTGCATTGCCTGGGTGTACGACGACTCGTCGATCATGTCCGACCTCGCGTCCGGCAACTACGACGAGTTCGAGATGCCGCTCGCCTCCGAGGATGACAATCCGTGGGGTCTCGCCGTCCCGCTCGGCGAACGGCACTGCGTCTTCGGCAACTTCATGTCCGGGATGACCTACAACTGGCACCAGTCCGGCCGCCTCATCGAGCTCGAGGCGAAGTGGGGGATCCAGGCCACGCAGTACCTGAAGGACCAGCACGCACACTTCGCCGACTGGCTGGCCGGGCAGTAGCGGCAGGACGCCGCCGGCGCGCGCAGGCGGATCGAACGGCGGCGGGCGGGGCGTCCCGGGGCGCCCCGCCGCCTGCCTTCCATCGGGACGGACGCCGCCTGGTGCGGACCGTCGAACGCCGTTGGGAGATGGGGTGCCCGCCCGCGTGGATCTGGCGGGACACCGGCCCTTTGCGGGCCGGAAGTTCCATGGGTCGGATTGGCCGAAGGCGTAATCCGACATCCAGCCGATGGTCCAGGCCGCGCATTGTGTCGGAGTACGCTACGCTGATCCGACCTGCGGACTTGGGGGCCGGACCGACCGAAGGCGTGGTCCGACATCCGACTTCGATCTCGCGAGCATCCGCGATCCACATTGACTCGTTTTCTCCGTGTTGACTCCTGAATTGACCAGTCGCCGGTACCCCCTCCAGGGGAGGGAGCGGTACGGTCGGAACGCCGGCCGCGGAGCACCGGGGTGATCGAGTCCATCCAGGCGTACTTCCGCACCCTCGCGGATACCCACCCGAAGTGGAACTTCATCTACCTCTACGACCCGGTGCAGACGGCCCGGGTCGGGGAGGGGCTCTGGATGACCTTCCAGCTCTCGGTGGCGTGCGTCGTCCTGAGCGTGGTGATCGGGGTGGCGGGCGCCTGGCTGCAGGGCTCGCGGAGCGCGCTCGTCCGCGCGATCGTGCAGGGGTACATCCAGTTCTTCCGCAACACCCCGCCCCTTATCCAGCTCCTCTTCTTCTACTTCGCGCTCGGGCAGTTCACCCCCACCTATTCGCCGGACGGCTGGCTCGAGGTCCCCGTCATCTCCAACGTCGGCTGGGCGATCATCTCGCTCTCGTTCTTCGCCGGGGCCTTCAACGTCGAGATCTTCCGGGCCGGGATCGAGGCGATCCCGGAGTCGACCCGCGAGGCGGCGGACTCCCTCGGAATGTCCCGGCTCCAGATCTACATCTACGTGGTGCTCCCTCTCGCGTTCCGGGTGAGCCTCCCCGCCCTCAACAACAACCTCGTCAACCTCGTGAAGACCACCACCCAGGCGATCGTCATCGCGGTCCCGGAGCTGCTCTACCAGCTCGTCAGCATCTACAACGACTACTCGACCTCCCAGAACGCCTGCATGCTGCTCATGTTCATCGTCTACATCACCCTGGTGGGGGTGCTGGTGCTCGGCATGACCCGCTGGGAACGGGCGCTCCGCATCCCGGGGTACGGGGGCTGACCGATGCCGGTGTTCGCGGCCATTCCCGGGGTGAGCGCCGCGCGGCGGAGCGATCTCCCCGTGCTTCTGCCGGCCGCGGCGCGCGCCCGCTCCCCCGGCCGCCCCGCCGACCTCGCCTTCAGCCGCTGGGTCGGGTCGGCCGCGCCATGGAAGCTGCTCCTCGTCGTGGCCCTCGTCGCCGCCTGGCCGTTCGCGGCCGCCGCCGACGCCAGGGGCTACACGATGGCGCAGGCCTTCGACGCGCTCTGGCGGTGGCTGCCGTTCCTGGTGACGAAGGGCTTCCTGATGAACATCCTCATCAGCTTCCTCACCATGGCCATCGGGACTCTCGGCGGCGTGGTGCTCGGGCTCTGGCAGGTCGCGCCCTCGGCCGCCCTGCGGCGGGTCGCGTGGGCCCTCACCCAGGCGTTCCGCAACTCGCCGTGGCTGGTGCTGCTCTTCATCGTGATGCTGACGTTCCCGTTCCAGATCGGGATCGGCTCGACGGTCATCTTCATCCACGACTGGACCAAGGCGGTGTTCGGGCTCTCGCTCCCCATCATGGCCAACATCTCCGAGGTGGTGCGGGGCGCGGTGCAGTCGGTGCCGACGGGGCAGTGGGAGGCGGCGGAGTCGCTCGCCTTCTCGCGTCGCCAGACCCTGTGGCGGATCGTGCTTCCGCAGTGCATCAGGCGCATGATCCCGCCGTGGATGAACTGGTACGCGATCCTGACCATGGCGACCCCCCTCGTCTCCCTCCTCGGGGTCGAGGAGCTGGTGACCCTCTCGCGCCAGGCGATGGAAGCGGAAGACAACCACCCGGAACTTCTGGTGCCGTTCTTCGGGTTCGCGCTCGTCATCTTCTTCGCGTACTGCTACCCGATCGCCCGCTGGACGATCTCCCTCGAGCGGCGGTTCGCGGTGAAGCTCTGACGGAAAACGGGTCCGGGAGGCCGGGATGAACGAAACGAACTGGGATCCGAGCCAACCGATCGTCTCCATTCAGGACGTGCACAAGTCGTTCGGCGAGCTGGAGGTGCTGCGGGGCGTGAGCTTCGACGTCATGAAGGGGGAGGTGGTCTGTATCATCGGCCCGTCCGGCTCGGGGAAGTCCACCCTCATCCGGTGCGTGAACGCGCTCAACACGATCGACCGCGGCTCGATCCGGGTGGAAGGGCAGGAAGTCCACGACCCGAATCTCGACAAGCTGGAGCTCCGCCGCAAGGTCGGGATGGTCTTCCAGCAGTACAACCTCTTCCCGCACAAGACCGCGCTCGAGAACGTGATGATGGCCCCGGTGCTGGTGCTCAGGGAGCCGAAGGGGCGGGTCGAGGAGCGCGCGCGGGCCCTCATCCGCAAGGTGCGCCTCGAAGGCAAGGAGGCGAGCTACCCCGGGGAGCTCTCCGGTGGGCAGCAGCAGCGGGTCGCGATCGCGCGCTCCCTCGCGATGCGCCCGGACGTCATGCTCTTCGACGAGATCACCGCCGCCCTCGATCCGGAGACGGTGAAGGAGGTGCTGGTCACTATCCGCGAGCTCGCGGAGGAGGGCATGACCTGCATCCTCGTGACCCACGAGATGGGGTTCGCGCGAGAGCTCGCGAACCAAATCTACTTCACCGACCGCGGGGTCATCGTGGAGCACGGGCCACCCGCGACCTTCTTCACCGAGGCGAAGGACCCCCGGACCCGCGAGTTCCTGAGCCAGATCCTCTGACCGGCCGGCGGCCGCCCCCGCTCCCGCACCCGTAGCCGGCGGGTTGGATGGGCCAGAGGCGCAACCCGGTAAAGGGGGAAGGTGGCAGGATCACCCCCTCCCGAACGATGGCGGGATTGCCGCGTCATGCCGTGTCAGGGGTCCGCCGGCGTGCTAAAGTTCCCGCATGAGTCAAGAGAATCCCGCAATGGAACAAGGGGTTGCGGGCGCGCTCGCGCGCTTTGCGGGTGCCGTGCGGGAACAGTTCGGGGACTCGGTGGTCGACATCCGGCTGTTCGGCTCGCATGCGCGCTCGACCGCCCACGAGGAATCCGATGTGGATGTCGCGGTGGTGCTGACCGAGACGGGGTGGGAGACCCGCCGTGACATCATCGATCTCGCGACGGATATCGGGCTCGCGCAGGGTCTGACCCTGTCTCCGACCGTATTCGACGAAGCGACCTGGGAGCGCTGGCGCGCCCAGGACCGGCCGCTCGCCCGCGACATCGAGCAGGAAGGGATTGCGCTGTGACCGAGGAGGGTCGCCGGGAAAGCTCCCTCGAGGAGCTCTCGCTCGCGGACGAGGAGCTGACCGCCGCGCGCTCGCTCCTCGAGGCGGGCCTTGCGCGCGTTTCCCTTACTCGCGCGTACTTCGCGGTGTTCCACGCCGCGCGAGCGTGCCTCTACGCGGCCGGCTTCGAGCCCCGGACGCATTCCGGCGTACACCACCTTTTCAACCTGCACTTCGTCAAGTCCGCCCGGTTCGAGCCGGGCACGTCCCGGCTCATGGCACGCCTCCGGAAGTACCGGGAGGAGGCGGACTACTCGCGGGCCTTCGTCATCGACGCCGACGGCGCACGCGAGGAGCTGGAGTCGGCGCAAGTCTTCGTGGAGCAGGTTCGCGCACAGGTGGCGTCGGCCCGGAACGGCTGACGGGAGCGACCCGAGGCTCACCTGCGGCGCGAGTCCTCCGTCTCGTGGCCGGCCAAACGGCGGTCGGGTCAGCGGGATTCGGGGGGCGGGCGGAAGTTGCGGGGGAGGGCGTCCCAGCAGTCGGGGTAGGCGGTGTCGATCCGGTCGAGGCCAGAGGCGTAGGCGGTCGGTTCGAGCACGTGGCGGGTCTCGAACATGAACGCGAGGGTGCCCTCGAGCTTCTCGGGCTCGAGCGCCGTCGCGCTCGCGCGCTCGAAGGCCTCCGCGTCCGGCCCATGGGGGACGAGGGCGTTGTGCAGGCTCATCCCCCCTGGCACGAAACCGCCCGGCTTCGCGTCGTACACCCCGTAGACGAGGCCCATGAACTCGCTCATGACGTTGCGGTGGAACCAGGGCGGGCGGAAGGTGTCCTCCATCACGAGCCAGCGCTCGGGGAAGATGACGAAGTCGACGTTGGCGGTGCCCGGGGTGTCCGACGGGGCGGTGAGGACGGTGAAGATCGACGGGTCCGGGTGGTCGAGGAGGGTCGCGCCGACGGGGGAGAAGCGGCGAAGGTCGTACTTGAAGGGCGCGAGATTCCCGTGCCAGGCCACCACGTCGAGGGGAGAGTGGGGCAGCACCGCCCGGAACATCCGCCCCCGCGTCTTGAGAAACAGCTCGCACTCGGCCTCGACGTCTTCGTACGCGGCGGCCGGGTAGAGGAAGTCGCGCTCGTTCGCGAGGCCGTTCGCGCCGATCGGCCCCCGCTCGGGGAGGGTGAACGCGGTTCCGTAGTTCTCGCAGACGTAACCGCGGGCGGGGCCGTCCGGGAGCTCGACCCGGAACCGGACGCCGCGCGGGATGAGGACGACCTCGCCCGGCTCCGCGACGAGGATCCCGAGCTCGGTGAGGAACCGGAGCCGGCCCTGCTGCGGCACGACGAGAAGCTCGCCGTCCGCGTCCTGGAAGTACCGACGGTCCATGGAGGCGTCGGCGACGAAGACGTGGCTCGCGATGCCGGCCTGCATCGCCGCGTCGCCGCCGGCGGCGATGGTGCGAAGGCCGACAAGGAAGTCCGTCCGCCCGCCGGACGGGACCGGGATCGGATGCCAGCGAAGCGGCATGGCGGGGAGCGCGCTCTCGCGGCAGGGCGCGGTCCGCACCCGGCCCGCGTCCACCTCCTCGAAGCCCTGGCCATGCTTGACGGACGGCAGGATCCGGTAGAGCCAGGAGCGCCGGTTCGCGACCCGGGGCACGGTGAACGCGGTTCCGCTCAACACCTCGGCATAGAGGCCGAGAGGCGGGCGTTGCGGAGAGTTGCGGCCGATGGGGAGCGCCCCCGCCTCCGCCTCCGTGGAGTGGTGGTTAGCGAAGCCGGGCAGGTACCCGAAGTCGGGTTCAGCGTCCTCGATCCGCCCGCCCCTGACGATAACCTCAGCGCTCGTCACTTCGCCCCCCCTCACCCGTCGTCTGGTTCATCCACGTCAGACGATGCCCCTTTCCCGATAGGGGCGCCCCTCGCGGATCCGGCGGTACGAGAAGCAGGAGAGATCGAGCGTCTGCCAGTCGCCGTCCACGATGAGCTCCGCGATGCCCCGGCCGGTGGCCGGGGCGTGCATGATGCCGTGTCCGGAGAAGCCGTTCGCGAGCACGAGGTTCTCGAGGCCCCCTTCCCAGCGCCCGAGGATCGGCGAGTAGTCGAGCGCGCTCCGCGCGTAGTGTCCGCGCCAGCTCCGCTCGAGCCGGACCCGCTCCATCGCCGGGATCCGCCGCGCGAGCGCGGGCCACACGACCTCCTCGAACCAGGTGGGCGAGATGTCGAAGTTCCAGCCGGCCGGCTCGGACCAGTCGGGCACGCCGCCGGCGTAGCCCGCGCCCTCGGGCCGGAACGCGAGGTCGGTCTCGGTCTTGATGAGGGGTAGCGGCTCGATCGGGTCGGCGCAGGTGAAGAAGCAGCTCTCCCGGGACATCGGTTCGACCGGAATGTCGAGTCCGACCATCGCGCCGAGCGCCGCGCACCAGGCGCCGCAGGCGTTGACGAACGTGTCGGCGGTCACCGTGGTGCCGTCGCGGAGCCGGGCCGCCCGCACCGCGACGGAATCCGCGTCGAGCCCGATCACCTCGCCAGTGACGTACCGGGCTCCGAGCGAGCGGGCCTTGCGCCGAAACCCCATGAGCGCGGCGTGGGGGTCGATCCAGGCGTCGTGCTCGGAAAGCACCGCGAGATCGACGCCCCGGGGCGAGACCGACGGAAACCGGGCCGCGAGCGCGCCCGGCGTGAGCAGCTCGACCTCGACGCCCATGCGTTCCTGGAGCGCGAAGTTCTCCTCCATCTGCGCCGCCCCGCCGGCGTCGGAGATGAAGAGATAGCCCTGGCTTCGGAACTCGATCTCCGCCCGCTCGCCGTCGACCGCCATCTCGTCCGCGAAGTCCCGATAGAAGGCGAGACCGTGGCTCGCCATCTCGATGTTCTCGGGGAGGCTGAAGAGCCGGCGGATGCCCCCGTTCGACCGGGGCGTCGCGGCGTGCTCGTAGGTCGGGTCGCGCTCGACGACGACCACGTCCCCGGCCCGTCCGGTGCGGGCGAGGTGGTACGCGATGCTCGAGCCGACGATGCCTCCCCCGACGATGGCGACGTCCGCGCGCACGTTACGAGTCCGGAGGCTTGGCCGACCCCGCCGCGACCGCCCGCGGGCCGCGAGGTCCGCTCCGTCCGCCCGGCGTCCGACCCCCGCCCGCTCAGGCGGTGAGGCGCATGTACGCCACCCCGTTCTCGGGGGCCTTGTGGAACTTCCCGTCCTTCATGATCGCGAGGAGGCGGCTCTGGTCCTGGAGCACGCGCACGTCCACGCTCGGGTCTCCGTCCACCAGCAGCAGGTCGGCGAGGTAGCCCTCGCGGACGAGGCCGAGCTCGTTCCCCATGCCCATGATCTCGCCGCCGTAGCGGGTGCCGGCCTGGATCGCCTCCATCGGCGACATGCCGAGCAGGTCCACGAAGTACTCGAAGTCCTTGGCGTTCGTCCCCATCGGGGTCCAGGCGAAGCCGTAGTCGCCGCCGACGAGGACCCGGATCCCGCGCCGGTGCATCTCCTTCATGGTCTCGACCGCGTTCTCGAGCTCGCGCTCGTAGGCGATGGTGAGAGGGGTGCCGGGCTTGATCCCCCACTCCGCGGCGTTGCGCGCGACGCCGATGAGCCACGCGAGCCCGGGCGCGACGAAGTGCTTGTCCTTGTTGGCCTCGAGCATGTCGAGGGCCTCGGTGTCGGCGAACGAGGCGTGGTAGATGTGCTCGATGCCGTAGCGCACGCACTGCTTGATCGACTCCGAGGAGCGCGCGTGGGCGGCGAGGGCCTTGTTGCGCCGCCGCGCCTCGCTGACCGCCATCGCGATCTCCTCGTCCGCCATCGGCGTCTCTTCCGCCTTCGTTCCCGTGATCTCCTCGCCCGAGAGGTTGAGCTTGATGGAGTCCACCCCGTACTTGATGAGGGTGCGCACGGTGTGCCGCACGTGCTCGGGGCCCGAGACGACGAGGCCGAGGTTGAGGCCCTCGTGGGGGATGTGGGGCGGGGCGGCGTCGCCGAGCCCGCCCGTCGTCGTGATCTCGGGGCCGGCCGCCGTGTAGCGGGGGCCGGGGAAGCGCCCCGCGTTGATCGCGTCACGCGCCACCACGTCGAGGCGGGGCTTGGCCGCCGCCGCGCCGCGGCCGGCCGTGAACCCCGCGTCGATCATGACCTTGGCCATCTCGATGGTCGAGAGCATGTGCTCCTCGATGGGCATCATCTGGATGGGGTCGATGCCGGGTGCGTTGTTCCAGCTAAGGTGCAGGTGCGCGTCGATCATGCCCGGCATGAGGGTCGCGCCGCGCCCGTCAACGCGCTGCCCCCCGTTGGTGTTCCACTGGTACCCGCCGCCGGAGCGGGTGATGCTCCGGATCCGGTTCCCGGCCACCGTCACCTCGCCCGGGTAGGGGCGTTCGCCGGTGCCGTCGAGGATGCGGACGTTGGTGAAGGTGATCTCGTCCTCGCCGCCGCCCGCGCCGCTCGCGCGCCGGCCGCTCCAGGGGTCCATTCGTTCCGCCATGGTTCGTCCTCCCGGTTCTCCGTCCCGATGCTAACCCGTGGTCAATGGCCGCGTCTCGCTCGGCGGGGATGCGGCGGGGTGTGCATTTGGATGCGCTTCGGGCATGCGTCGCGTGTGGAACCCAACGCGCCGAAGGGCGTCCCAATCGCGCTTCCTGACCGCTCAAGCTGCCGGGCGATGAAAGCCGTTGTGCAATCGGCATTTAGCCCGAGCGGCGCTTGAGCGGCAGCGCCCGCCGCGCACTTGAGGAGACAGTCTCTGAACCGCCGCGCGGCATCCGGGCGGCACTATAGGAAGCAGGAGGTAACGAATCAATGCGCGAAGTCTTGTTCACCGCCAGTGACATTCGCTCGGGCCGCACCGTTGGCGGCGGTGCAGGCTCCGACGCTCCCGCCAATGAACAGTGGTCGCCGCATGGGTTTCTGCGACGCATCGCCGGAAGATGCTCCCGCTACGCAACGTTGCCGCCGGACGCGGCGACATGGCGAATGCTTGCAGCGTGTAACGTATCGCGCTACAGTGAATCATGAAGATCAGGCACAAGGGGCTGCGGGCACTGCACGAGCGCGACGACGCGGCGCGGCTGCCCGCCGGGCTGGTGCCACGGCTGCGGCGCATCCTGTTCCGCCTGCAAGAGGCGACACATCCGGGCAGCGCTGACGCGCCGGGTTTCCGGCTGCATCCCCTCAAGGGCGACCGCGCGGGCCAGTGGAGCGTCCGCGCCTCGGGCAACTGGCGCGTGGTGTTTCGCTTCGAGGACGGCGAGGCCGTGGACGTGGACCTGATCGACTACCATTGACCGAAAGGGGGCGATGACCATGAACGACATTGCGAGCGATCGCGTCGGGCCGATGCAGAACCCGCCGCACTTGGGCGAACTGATCCGCGAGAGCATGGACGATGTGGGCTGGAACGTGACCGAGACGGCGGCGCGTCTCGGGTGCGAGCGTGGAACGCTGTCGCGCCTGCTGAACGGCAATGCGGGCGTGTCGGCGAATATGGCGCTGGCGCTGGAGGATGTCGGCTGGGGAACCGCCGATCACTGGATGCGGATGCAGGCAAGCTACGAGCTTGCGCAGGCGCGGCGAGGCCGGGCCGCTGGTGAGCGGCGTCCAAGCGCACGGCAAGTTTGATCCATCTCGTTGTTCAAGAGGCGTACAAAGAGCCTATGCGGACCGCACCCGACCGTTCATAGTTGTTGCAATTTGAGGGAACGGAGAAGACCAGAGATGCGCAGTACTGTTCCGTTGGGGGTAATTCTCGCGTCCTCCTTTTCTGTACTATCTGGCTTGGCGGCAGCGCAATCCAATGATGTCCATCAGTCCACAACGCAGCCGGCAGGCGGTAGATTTGAGATCGTGCAATCTCCCATAGCCGCAAAATGGACCTTTCGACTGGATCGGCATAGAGGAAACGTAGATCAACTGGTTGAGACACAAGATGGTGCGTTGGCGTGGCAGGGTATGTTCGTGTTAGGTCTGCCGGACGTGTCTCCAGAGCCGAAAGCCAGATTTACGATATTCGCTTCCGGAATTGCAGCTCGATTTACCTTTCTGATAGATAGCCAGACTGGTCAAACATGGGTTCTGAATTCCTTTTCGGATACAGATGAAGGATCGGATAGCCTTGTTGGTTGGCTTCCGTTTCTGGAATGAAAATGAGGGATCGGTTAGACAAATTTCGAACGCTCCGTAGTCGCCAACAATCCCGATTGATGGCACTTTGGGGCAGGGTTTGGCATGAGTGAATTTATCGTAACGCATGCCAAACCGGGAGAAACGCTTTCCGGGATAGCCGCTCGGTATGACGTCAATGTGGACGACTTGCAGAAATGGAACCGCATCGAAAATCCAGACTTGGTGCTGGTTGGTCAAAAGATTGTTGTCTACAACACGTCTGATGCAACGGGAACCTCCGTGCCGGGGAGTGCCGAATCGCGGACAAGTTCCGATTCTCCGATAGCGACTGATCCTCAAGACATAGCAGTCGGCGGCGCTATTGTTTTGGGGCTATTGCTACTGCTGCTTCTATTTCGTCGGAAACGCCGTAATGCCACCTCGATTTCTCGTGTCCCATCACGCCGCCAGCCGCAACCCGTATCGCCGCGAGAAACGCCTGTCGCGAAGGGTCCAGACACGACACCTGAAGACCCTCGGCCTTGGTCTGCCGCCAAATCGCCGACAAAGCCGCAATTCAATAATGACGGACGCTCGGTTCGTGCCGAGTCGAGACACCACTACCGTGGTGAAGCCCCGGTTTCTCATGCTCCACCACCTAACCAGCCGCAACCTGCGCCGGTGCAAGCACCGCCTGTTGCCAAGGGGCAAGACAATACGCTCGGAGACATTCGGCCTTCGTCTGTTGCCGATCCGCTGTCGAAGCCGCAGGTCAACGATGGCGAACGCTTGGTTAGCTCCAAGTTGAGGCGGCGTTATCGTGATTGGATATTGGTCGATAACGTGATGCTCCCGTCCGGTCAAGGAACTACCCAGATCGACCATATTTTGGTGTCTCCAAACGTTGTGTTTCTGATAGAGACCAAAGATATGAATGGATGGGTATTTGGAGGCCCCGGAGACAGGCAGTGGACACAGTCGTATGCAGCGAGTCGCTGGTCTCGCAAGGCGGGGATCAAGTCAAAGCGGTTCAAGTTCTACAACCCGCTGTGGCAAAACGAGGGTCATGCAAAATCCCTAGTTAGACACGGCATAGTTGACCTCTGGCGACTTCGCCCAATCGTTGTATTCGTCGGAGATTCGGAGATGAAAACGGCGGATAAATTTCGGCCATTCGAAGAGCATGAGGAGATTGCCAAGCAAAACAAGACATGGCGAATGAGGGGTGTAGTCTGTATGAGCCTGAAAGAGCTATGCGGGTACATTGAATTTTCGGCCAAAACCTCGTCTGATTCGGAGTTGACACGTCAACAAATGGAAGCGATCCGCGATAAAATCGGGGCGGTGGAAATTCCCATGACAGCCGAATCTCATGCGAAGCACGTGGATTTTGTTCGATCTGTCAAGGAAATGAATTCACGGTAGCCCCTAAGGTTCAACGCATCCTCGCTGATGTTCCGCCAGCGCAGGTCGAGCACTTCGCTGCGGCGGCAGCCGGTGAGCGCCAGCAGCCGGAGCGCGGCGACGGCCTCGGGCCAGCGGGCTTCGCGGGCGTCGAGCGCGCGCCCGAGCCGGGCCAGCTCGTCCGCGTCGAGGAACCGGGCGACCTTGTTCCTTGGGTTCCTTGCGATGCCGAGACAGGGGTTGGAGCCCCGCTCACGCAATCCCCATTCCTCGGCGCGGAACATCATCGCGCGCAGGATTTCGAATGCACGGTTGGCAGCGCCGGGCTTGTCCCTGCTCACCGCGTCGAACCACACGGCCACGTCCTCGGCGCCGATGCGGTCGAGCGGCACCCTGCCGAACGCGGGCAGGATGCGGGCTTTCAAATAGATGCGCACGGTCTCGCGGCCCGACGGCTTCCAGTGCGGGTCCGAGCGCCGCAGATACGTAAGCGGCCAAAGTAGAGCGTTGTTTCATTTCTGAGGATTGACTGATTCACTGATCGCCTTTTTTGACAGGAGGCGAAAGCAGTCATGGCGAGATTGAACGGTTCGGTTCGTTACCGTCGACGCACGGCGAACGAGTGGCAGGAGTTGGTTTCACAGTTCGAGCGAAGCGGGCAGAGCCGCAAGGCCTTTTGTTCCTCCCACGGTCTG
>JAJDXW010000071.1 GCA_022823045.1 Gammaproteobacteria bacterium | reverse complement strand
CGATGTGGACGATTTCGCCGGCGGCTCGAACCACCTCGGCCAACCTGCGGCGCCCCTTTGGTATCGTGGATTCTCGGTTCATGATCGAGTTCAGTGTTGCTATCGATATTCACATTTTATGTGAATTTATGCCGACTCGCTATATCGAACTCATACTTCTGCGAGAGCATCAGTATCTTTGAACACCATAAATTCCGATAATTCGTGAATTATTGCACTCGTGCTATACCTACCTGCCAGTCGGCCGTCCGGTTTCCGTCGCCCATTCACGGCTGGCCGGCCGGGGACGCGGCGGGTTTCCCATCGGATTCCGTGTGCACTTCGAGCGGATCAGGGGTCGCCGAGCGCCTCCCAGAGGAACCGGAAGACGAGCGCCCAGAGGTGGGCGCGCTCGGCGTTGTCGGCGGCGCCCGCGTGTCCGCCTTCCACGTTCTCGTGGTAGAGCACGTCGTGACCCATGGCCAGCATCTTCGCCGCCATCTTGCGAGCGTGTCCGGGGTGCACCCGGTCGTCGCGGGTGGACGTGGTGATGAGGAGCTTCGGGTAGTCCGCGCGGCCCGCCGCCTCCACGTTGTGGTAGGGCGAGAAGGTGCGGAGGAAGGCCCATTCGGCGGGGTCGTCGGGGTCACCGTACTCGGCCAGCCAGCTCGCCCCGGAGGGCAGGCGGTGGTAACGGCGCATGTCGAACAGGGGCACGTGCGCGACGACGGCGCCGAAGAGGTCCGGGCGCATGGTGAGCATGTTGCCCATGAGCAGCCCGCCGTTGCTCCCGCCGATGATGCCGAGCCGGGCGGGTGTCGCGACGCCGCGGCGGACGAGGTCCTCGGCGACCGCGATGAAGTCCTCGAAGGCGCGCCGGCGCCCGGCCTTGAGCGCGGCCCGGTGCCAGGCCGGCCCGAGCTCGCCGCCGCCCCGGATGTTCGCCACCGCGTAGGCCCCGCCCCGCTCCAGCCAGGCCGCGCCGGCGGTCAGGAGATAGCGGGGGGTCTCGGCGACCTCGAACCCGCCGTAGCCGTAGAGCAGGGTCGGGCGCGGCGGACCGGCGGGTCCGGCTACGGCGCCGGCGCCGGCGCCGACGCCGGCGCGCGAGACCTCGAAGTATGGGATCCGGGTGCCGTCGGCAGAGATGGCCCAGTGCTGCGCGACGGCGAGGCCCTCGGCATCGAAACGCGCCGGCTCGCGCTTGAGGACGGCCGGCGCCTCGCCCTCGCCCACCGATCCGAGCGAGAGCGCGGGCGGGGTCAGAAAGCCTTCGGTAACGAGGAAGTACCGGTCGTCGGCGTCCGGGTCCACGGCGCGGGCGTCGATGCTCCGGAAGCGGGCGGCGGCGCCCTCCACGCCCGCGAGCAACGCGACGGACCAGCCTCCCGCCTCCCCCGGCGTCGCGACCTCGACGCGGTGGCGGACGTTGTCGAGGATATTGACGAGGACGTGGTTCCGGGTCGGCGAGAAGCCGGCGAGGACGCGGCTTTCGGTGGGCGCGAAGAGCACCGCGAGGTCGCGACCGCCGGCGAGGAAGCGGTCGAGGCCGATGGCGAGAAGGCTCCCCGCGGAGAAGGTGCGCCCGCCCGTCTCCCAGTCGGCGCGCGGGGTGACGAAGAGCCGGCCCCGATGCACGGCAAAGCCCGCATCGGAGGGGACGTCGAACGGGATCAGCTCCTCGTCCCGGCGGAGGAACCGGTCTTCGTTGAAGAAGTCGCGGCTCCGGGCGACGAGCTCCGTCTCGAAGCCGGGCGCGAGGTCCGCCCAGGCGCGGACGGAGACGTCGGACGCCTCGCCCTCGAACACGGTGGCCGCCTCGCCGAGCGGCTGGCCGCGCCGCCAGAGCTTGACGATCCGGGGATACCCGGAGTCGGTCATCGATCCCGGGCCGAAGTCCGTCGCGACGAAGATCTCGTCCGGACCGGCCCAGGCCACCTGCCCCTTCGATTCGGGGAGCGCGAAGCCGCCCTCGACGAAGCGCTTGGCGGCGAGGTCGAACTCGCGGACGACCACCGCATCGGCGCCGCCGCGGGAGAGGCGAACGAGGGCCCGGTCGTAGCCGGGGACGAGCACCGGGGCGCCCGCGAACACCCACCGCTCGCCTTCGGCGCGGCCGAGCGCGTCGAAGTCGAGCACCACCTCCCAGTCGGGCGCAGGCGTCAAGTACTCCTCGAGCGTGGTGCGCCGCCAGAGGCCCCGCGGGTTCTCCTCGTCCTGCCAGAAGTTGTAGTAGCGCTCGCCGAGCTTGCGGAGATGGGGGATGCGGTCCTCGGCGTCGAACGCCGCCCGGAGACGTGCGCGCAGCGCATCGAACCCCGGCCGCCCCTCCGCGAGCTCCGCCTGGGTGGCCCGGTTCCGTTCCCGGACCCACGCGAGCGCGTCCGCCCCCTCCACCTCCTCGAGCCAGAGGAACGGGTCGGCGTCGCTCGAACCAGTGGGCATCGGCATGACCCCCTCCTCATGGCCTGCGCCGTCGGCGCGAGACCTCCCGCAGGGCGTCAAGCGACGGCGCCGAGACCGTTCTTCGCGACCAGCGTGAGCAGCTTCAGCGAGGCGCCGCGCGGGCGCTTCTCGCCGCGCTCCCACTGGCTCACCAGACCCGTCGTCACATTGAGGTAGCGGGCGAACACCGCCTGGCTCGCCTTCTCGCGCAGCCGGATCTCCCGGATCCTCTCCGGCGCCATCTCCTCCACCGGCGTCAGGCACGTTTCGTCGAAGACCTTCATCGTCCGCTTCGCCATGACCCCCGCCTCGGTCAGGCCGAGCGCCGTCTCGTGGGCTGCCGCAAGGGCGTCAGTCTTGTACTGCTTGGTCATCGCAGACCACCTCGGTAATCGTTTCGTTCGCAAGCGCCGCCTCAAGACCGGCCTCGTCCATTCCGAGCATCGTGTCCGCCAGCAGCCGGAACGCCTTCAGCTCGTCCCGCCGGAGATTGGCTCGGCCGCTCTTGGCGAACCCGTAGACGAAGAACGATCGTTCGCCCCGGCGAAAGAGCACGATCGTGCGGAAGCCACCGGACCGGCCCCTTCCCTTTCGCGCGATACGCTGCTTGATGACGCCCCCGCCGAGGTCGGCATCGATCTGGCCCCGCCCGGCGCGTCCGACCGCTTCGCAAAGCGCTGCATCCGATATTCCCTCCCGGTTGGCAAAACGCGCGAAGGGCCTGGTCTTGAACGTGCGCAATCCGAACCCCGCAAGCGCCTTGTGTCATGCCGAGTGATATAGCACTCGGTGCGATAACAATCAATCTTCACCGATAGGAACGTGGGCCGTTCGCAGCGCTTGCGGTTGGCCTCGCGCATGCTTCGCTTGTCGTCATGGCCCCTACTCGCAATCGAACTTCGCGATCGGACAATTTCGTTGCGGGAACTCACGACATCATGTACCCGCTCGAAGGAGCCATTCATATCTCCGACAGGAGAGGCAACATGAAACTGCAACGCATCCGCACCACCCTGACGGGCCTCTTCGCCGCCCTCTTCGTCGCCCTCGGCACGGCAACCGCACTCGCCCACCATCACAACGTCCCGGCTCCCTGACCGGCCTTCGGTCCGACAATCGCCAGAGGGACCCCGTGCCTGCGGGGTCCCCGCGGGGCGCTCCGGTCGGGTGCTCCCTGCACGGGTCGGACACGCTGGACCCCGCGGAGATACACCATGACGCTATTCCCAAGACTCCTCGCCATCGTCGTTTTCGCGTGCCTCCCGGTGAGCAGCCCCGCCGCGGAGTTCAGCTACAGCTACCTGGAGCTGATGGCGGACATGTCGAAGACCGAGAACACGGCCTCCGACCCGTTGGAGAAGAATGCGCACGGC
>JAJDXW010000090.1 GCA_022823045.1 Gammaproteobacteria bacterium | reverse complement strand
GTGGGACGGGGAGCAGTGGAACCTCGTCAGCGACTGGATCCCGCCGATCCGCGAGGTCGTGCGCCCGATGATCGAGGAGGCGGCGGCCGCCTTCGCGGCGGAGAACAACATCACGCCGCGCGACTGCTCGGCGGAAAGCTGAGCCCGGACGGCCAACCAACGATCCCACCCGGCGGGGCGGTCTCGCCCCGCCGGGTGGCGGCTCCCGGGCTTCCCGGGTTCAACGAACAGGAGCGACGCCGCGCATGGAGACCCGGTCCACCGCCAGCGACGCAACCGCGAAGCCCCTGCTCGCGATCAACAACATAGAGGTCATCTACGACCACGTTATCCTCGTGCTGAAGGGCGTATCGCTGGAGGTCCCCGAGGGCGGCATCGTCGCGCTCCTCGGTGCGAACGGGGCGGGCAAGAGCACGACCCTGAAGGCGGCCTCGAACCTGCTCCGCTCCGAGCGGGGCGAGGTCACCAAGGGCAGCATCGAGTTCCGGGGGGAGCGGGTCGACCAGCACAGCTCGCCGACTGACCTCGTCACCAGGGGTATCGTCCAGGTGATGGAGGGGCGGCGGTGCTTCGAGCACCTCACCGTCGAGGAGAACCTCCTGACCGGCGCCTATACCCGGAAGGACGGACGGGCCGCGGTCCACGAGGACCTCGAAAAGGTCTACCACTACTTCCCCCGCCTCGGGGAGCGTCGGGACGCGCAGAGCGGCTACACCTCGGGCGGCGAGCAGCAGATGACCGCGATTGGGCGGGCCCTGATGGCGAAGCCCTCGGTGATCCTCCTCGACGAGCCCTCGATGGGGCTCGCCCCGCAGCTCGTGCAGGAGATCTTCGACATCGTCCAGGATCTGAACGAGAAGGAGGGGGTGACGTTCCTCCTCGCCGAGCAGAACACCACCATCGCACTTCGCTACGCGAGCTACGGCTACATCCTCGAGACAGGACGGGTGGTGATGGACGGAGAGGCAAAGTCCCTCGCCGAGAACGAGGACGTGAAGGAGTTCTACCTCGGGGTGAGCGCGGGGGAGCGCAAGAGCTTCCGCGACACCAAGTCCTACCGGCGCCGCAAGCGCTGGCTCTCCTGACCGAGCGGTCCGAGGCCGGCGTCATGCGTGGGCGCGGGCACGGTGTACGCGACGGTAGCGGCGGCGGTTGAGCGGACCGGGCTCCGGGTCCGGGGCGGGTTTCACCCGGAGCCGGAGGACGGGGTGCCGAGGCACCGGAGTGGGGCGGAGGCGGTAACCCTCATCCTCGTCGGAAACGTCGGGTCGAGCGTCTGGGAGCCGTTCCGGGCGGCCGGCTTCATCGGCCGCACGGAGCATCCCCTCGACGGCTGGTCGCGGGAGGTCGTCTCGGACCTCGCACGCGATCTCGGCGCCGAGCCTCTCTTTCCCTTCGGCGGGCCGCCCTTCCTGCCCTTCATCCGCTGGGCGCTCCGCGCCGACACGGTCTGGCCGTCGGTGATGGGGCCGCTCATCCATCCGCGGTACGGCCTGTGGCACGCCTACCGCGGCGCCCTCTCGTTCCCGGAGCGCTTCGACCTGCCGCCGCCCGACTCCGCCGCCCGCCGTCCCTGCGACGACTGCCGGGAACGGCCGTGCCTCGCGCCCTGTCCGGTCGGAGCAGTGCGCGAGGGGGCGTTCGACGCCGCGGGCTGCGCCGACTGGCTGACGGACCGGCCCCGGTGCGAGTGCCGGGAAGCCGGGTGTCTCGCCCGGCGCGCCTGTCCCATCGGTCAGGAGCATGCATACGGGCCGGCGCACGCCGCCTTCCACATGGCCGCGTTCGCGCGGGCCAATTCCACCCGCGGAACCGGATCCGCGTCCTCGTAGGGTGGCCGATCATGGCATCCGGGGGGGGGTCGGGTAGCATTGATGACATCATCAAGGCTCAGGATCCGCATTCCGGCCGACCCCGGAGGCGGGCGGACCGGAACGACACCCGAATGAAGCCGCGATGGTCGCGGCAGGAGGAGAACGACATGCCCAAGAACAAGCTCACACCGGTGACCGAGCTCTCGTGCGAGGAGTTCGACGAAATCCACCATCCGCGGCCCATGGAGACCGACTTCGGCCGGCTCGTGGAGAAGGAGATCTCGCGTCGCGGCTTCCTCGGCGCCGGCATCACCTTCGGCGCTTCCGCCTTCGTGGTCGGCGCGGGGGTCTTCCGGCCCTCCACCGCGCGGGCGGCCGGCGACGTGTTCGGATTCGAGGCGATCCCCACCAATACCCTCGACACGGTCACCGTGGCCCCGGGCTACAACTGGCACGTCGTCGCCAAGTGGGGCGAGCCGATGTGGTCCAACGGGGTCGAGTTCGACCACATGACGCGCGGCTCGGGGGAGAGCCAGGAGCTCTCCTTCGGCGACAACAACGACGGCATGTGGCTGTACAACGACGGAGAAGGCCGGAGCGTGCTCGCGGTCAACAACGAATACACGAACCTCAAGATCAGTTATGGCGGGTCGGGGAGCGGGGCCCCGGAGAACGCCGACGACGTCCGCAAGGGCAAGGCTGCGCACGGGGTATCCGTGGTCGAGATTGCGGAGAACGACGGCAAGTGGTCGATCGTCGTGGACTCCCCCTACAACCGGCGCATCACCGCGGACACCCCGATGGAGATCACCGGGCCGGCGCGGGGCCATGACCTCCTCCGGACCGCCGCCGATCCCGATGGAGTGCAGAGCCTCGGTACCTGGAACAACTGCGGGAACGGGCGAACGCCCTGGGGCACCTACCTCGCGTGCGAGGAGAACTTCCACAGCTACTACTCCTCGAGCGATCCCGACATCGAGATCGGTCCCGAGTTCAAGCGCTACGGCGTGGGACCGAAGGACCGGGGCTACGCATGGGCGACGGCGGACGAGCGCTTCGATATCGTGAAGCACCCCAACGAGCCGAACCGCAACGGTTACATCGTCGAGATCAACCCTCTGGCTCCCGATTCGACGCCGAAGAAGCGGACCGCGATGGGCCGCTTCAAGCACGAGAACGCGGAGATCGTCGTCGCCGGCAACGGGCAGGTGGTGGCCTACATGGGCGACGACGAGCGGGGCGAGTTCCTCTACAAGTTCGTGAGCGACGGCAAGTACGCGGAGGGGGGCGACAACGCCGATCTCCTCGAGTCGGGCAGGCTCTTCGTCGCGAAGTTCGCGGAGGACGGCCGGGGCGAGTGGCTCGAGCTCACCCCCGAGTCGACCGGCATGGCCTCCCAGGCCGAGGTCTGCATCCACTCGCGCATCGCGGCTTCGGCGGTGGGAGCGACCACCATGGATCGTCCCGAGTGGGTCGCCGCGCACTCGATGAAGCCCGAGGTCTACTGCTGCCTCACCAACAACAAGAACCGCGGCAAGAAGCCGAACGCGGGCGGCGACGCGACCCCGGCCGGCGGGCCGAACCCGCGCGTCGGCAACCTCTACGGTCAGATCGTGCGCTGGCGCCCGGACGGCGGCGACCACCTCGCGACCGGCTTCGACTGGGACCTCTACGTGGTCGCGGGCAACCCGACGGTTCACTCGGACGCCAACGCGGGATCGGCGAACGTGACTGCGGACAACATGTTCAACTCGCCGGACGGGCTCGCCTTCGACAGCATGGGAAGGATCTGGATCCAGACGGACGGGAACTACTCGAACAAGGACGGGTTCGCGGGGCAGGGCAACAACCAGATGCTGGTCGGTGACCCGGAGACGGGCGAGATCCGCCGCTTCATGGTGGGTCCGAAGGAGTGCGAGGTGACCGGGTTCGCATGGAGCGCAGACCGGAAGACGGTCTTCGTCGGCATCCAGCACCCCGGCGAGAGGGGCAACAGCCACTTCCCGGACGGCGGAGACACCGCGCCCCGTTCGGCGATCGTCGCAATCTCCCGCGACGACGGGGGCATCGTCGGCTGACTCATCCCGCGATCGGAAACGGGAAGGGGGCGCTTCGGCGCCCCCTTCCACTTCCACTACAATGTCCCCATGACGACGATGATCACAGAGGTATACGATGCCCTCAAGTCGGCGGGAGCGGACGAGGACAAGGCTCGCGCCGCCGCGCAGGCGATCGCGAGCTATCAGCGAGATGCCACGGAGCTGCGTACCGAGATGCGTACTGAATTCGCCGACGTTCGCGGCGAGTTGAAACTCCTGAAATGGATGCTGGGATTGGTTCTTGCCGGAATTGCCAGCCTCATTGTCAAGGCTTTCTTCGCCTGAGGTGCGCGTCGCAGAACACGGCCACGATGGTCCGTGAAGGAGAGCATCGTGAGTAGCAAGGCGCTGCAGGAAGCCGCCTTGGAGCTGCCGCCGGATGAGCGGGCGGAACTCGCGCAGATGCTGCTTCTGAGCCTTGATGATCAGTCGGAAGGCGAGCTTGCCGAGGTTTGGCTCTTGGGAGCGAAGCGGCGCGCCGGTGAGCTTGATCGCGAGGAGGTCCAACCCATCGACGCGGAGGAAGTACGACGCAAGGCCCGGATCCTGCTTCGATGACGTATCGGTTCCGTCCCGCCGCGGAGGCGGAGCACCTCCCCGGCGTCGAAGGCTATGCGGAGACGGCGGTGCGCTCCGTCGCCGGGGCGGTGTGGCCGATGGTGAAGTCGTTCTTGCCGCAGACGTCCTGCCCGCGGGCGAGCCAGATCGGCCGGTCCCTGAAGTTCGACGGATAGCCCGAGAACTGCATCTCGAGGTCGCGCCGGAACCACGACGTGGTTGGCATGTAGCGGAGCGCGAGGCCCGTCCGGCGCCGGCCGGAGGTGTTCGGGGCGGAGCCGTGGATGAGGTAGATGTCGTGCATCGAGAGCTGCCCGCGCTCGAGCTCGACGTGGGCGGGGGGGCGGGCAAAGGCGCGCGGGTCGTCCACCGCCTGGTTCAGCACGATATCGTCGTCGGTGCGGGTGCTGTGGCGGAACGTCACCCGGTTGCGATGCGAGCCGGGGATGACGGTGAGGCAGCCGTTCTCCCGGTCCGAATCGTCGATGGCGAGCCACACGGTGCAGGTCGCGAGGGGCCGGATGGGCCAGTACTGGCCGTCCTGGTGCATCGGCACCTCCATCCCGTCCGAGCCCGGCTTGCAGAAGATCTGGCACCCCCACATGACGATGTCTTCGCCGATCACGCCCGACACGAGATCGAGGAGCTCCTCGTCGAGGGCGAAGTCGAGAAAGGCGGGATGCCCCTTGAGGTGGGTGCCGGCGCCGTTCGTGATGTGAATGTTCGGAAGCTGCTCGGGGCGGGTGTCTGGATTGGCCGCCATGACCTCCTCTGCCGCCGCGGCGAGCGCCGCCATGCGGTCCTCGGGCACGCGGTAGGCGGGGACGACGTAGCCGTCCTCCTCGTAGGTCCGGATCTCTTCGCTCGTCAGTGCCGGCATTTCCGCCTCCCCCTTCGATCTCCGTCGCCGTCGCCGTCCACGCCTTCGAATTGCCGCATTCTATCCGCCCGCAGAGGCGTTGCGCCCCTGCCGCACCGCCCTCGCCGCCTTCCACGGTGCCTGGCCCCGGTCTCTGTGTCCCGCGCGCCCGGCGCCCGCGGGAGCCGCCCGCCCCTGCATGCCGGCTCTTCGTTGACACGGATCGGCAGGTGACGATAATGGCCCCGGCGCGGAGGAGAAGGCGAAGCAGTTGGACGTGAGAGGAGGGCATGCCACCCGCAGGCAGGGGTGGAAATGGAAGCGGTAGTCAAGCTGGTCTTCGATATCCTGGCCTTCTCTTCGATCATGGTGCTGGTGGTGGCGGGACTCGCCGTCATCGCGAGCCTGATGGGAATCTTCAATCTCGGGCACGGCGAGTTCGTTCTCCTCGGAGCGTACACGGTCTTCCTGTTCCGGGAATGGGGCCTCCCGGAGTGGGGTGGCATGCTGGCGGCGCCGGTGGCCGTGGCGCTGGTCGGGCTTCTCATCGAGGCGCTCTTCATCCGCCGCCTCTACGCTGCGCCCATCATCGCGATGCTGGCGACGTACGCGATCGGTCTCATCATCCGGGAGATCGTGCGGGGCCTCATCGGCGGCCAGTTCTACGCGGTCGACGAGCCCATCGCGGGTTCCTTCGAGTTCGCGGGGGGCAGCTTCTCGATCTGGCGGGCGGTGGTCATCGTGGTCACCGTCGCCGTCATGTCGGGTTGCTACCTGTTCCTGACCCGGACTCCGCTCGGGCTCCAGATCCGCGGCGCGATGGAGAACCCGGCCCTCGCACGCGCGTCCGGGGTATCCACCACCACCCTCTACGCCTTCACCTTCGCCTTCGGCGCGGCCCTCGCGGGGCTTGCCGGCGCGATGATGGTGCCGCTCTTCTCGTTGTCGGCCGATCTCGGGGTGCGCTTTCTCGTGCAGGCCTTCCTCTCGGTCATGCTGGGCGGCATCGGAACGTTCGAAGGCCCGGTCCTCGGCAGCGCGATGCTGGGAGCGATGGTGCCGGGGTTCCAGTGGCTGCGCGAGATCCCGTTCATCGTGGACCACGTGAGCCCCGTGTTCGCGGAGGTGCTCGTATTCGTCGCCGCGCTCACCATCGTCAAGCTCCGGCCGCAAGGCCTCATTTCCAAGGGGAGAATCTGAACATGACGACCGAAGAACACCGCAACGGATCGCGGCGGCGGGTAACGCGCCGCTCGCTGCTCACGGGTTCGGGCAAGCTCGCCGCGCTCGGCTGGGCGGCCGGCCTCGCCGGCGGCTGGGTGCTGCGTCCGAAGTGGGCGCACGCGGACGGCCCCATCAAGATGGGAATCGCCACCGACATCACGGGAGCCATCGCGCCGGGGGGCAACTCCAACTGGCAGACCGCGCAGTTCACCGTGCAGAAGATCAACGATGCGGGCGGGATCCTCGGCCGCCCGATCGAGCTGATCCTCGAAGACACCGCGTCGGATCCGGGCATCGCGGTCGGCAACGTGCGCCGGCTGATCCAGCAGCACCAGGTGGACGTAGTGCTCGGCGGCATCACCAGCGCGATGCGCGAGGCGATCAAGAACCCGATCGTACGCCGCGGCAAGACCCTCTACATCTACCCGCAGCTCTATGAAGGGCAGGAGTGCACCCCCCACCTTTACTGCACCGGGCCGACCCCGGCCCAGCAGTGCGCCGAGCTCCTGCCCTATCTCATCCGGCAGGGCCACAAGCGCTTCGCCATGCCGTCCGCGAACTACCGCTGGCCGCAGCTCCTCAACGCGTGGGCGCGCAAGGTCATCGAGGCCAACGGGGCCGAGGTGGTCTTCGAGGAGTACTACCCCCTCGATCAGCTCGAGTACTCCGCAACGGTGGCCAAGATCATGAACGAGGGCGTCGATCACGTCTTCAACACCGTGATCCCGCCGGGATTGCAGGCGTTCACCAAGCAGCTCTACGAAGCCGGCTACCACAGCAAGGGCGGCACCCTGTCGTGCGTCTACTACGACGAGAACTCGGTGAACTACGTGGCCGCGCGCGAGCTCGAAGGCGTGTACAGTTGCCTCGACTTCTTTCACACCATCGACGATCCGTTCGGCCAGCAGCTCGTCGCCGACTACAACGAGATGTTCCCGGACACGAAGTTCCTGTTCACCGCCGGGACGGCGGCGACGGGCATGTACCGCGGGATCAGGCTCTACGAGCAGGCGGTCATCGCGACCAACGGGGACCTGGCCCGTGAAACCGTCTCCGCGGCGATCGACCAGGCGTCGATCGAGGAAGGTCCGGGAGGTCCCGCGAGGATGGAGCCGGGGACGGGACATGTTGCGATGAACATGTACGTCGCGCGGTCCGAGGGCGGAAGGTGGAACGTCATCTCCAAGGCCGACATGGTCCACCCCGACGAGTGCGCCTGAGCTCGATGAGGGGGCGGCGGCCGCGTGCGCGGGTGCGCGCCGCCGCCCCCTCGCCGATTGCCTGATCGCGGGGCGAGGGACCCTCGGATGAACGGCATGGCTGGCGCCGCGCCCACCCGGACGGATCGCACGCGCGCCCGGCGGCGGGTGATGCCCGTCGTCGAGCTCGTGCTCCTCGTCCTGCTCGTCGTGATGCCGTGGCTGGTGAGCGACTTCCTGACCGTCATCATCACCCGCATGGTCATTCTCGCCATGCTCGCCATCAGCTTCGACCTGTGCTGGGGCTACTCCGGCATCATGACGTTCGGCCAGGCGCTGTTCTTCGGCATGGCGGGCTACGTCGTGGCTCTGCTCGCCAACAAGGCGGGGTTCGTGCAGATCTGGGGGGTGGTTCCGATCGGCATGCTGGTCGGTCTCGCGGCATCGTTTCTGGTGGCGTGGTTCCTGCTCCTCGGCCGGCGCACCCCCGAGATCATCTTCGTCGCCCTCGGCACCCTGACCGCATCGTACGCAGCGGAACGCCTGGTCGCGGGCTGGCAGTGGGTGGGCGCCGGGAACGGCATGTCGATTTGGGACTTCATGAAGATCGGCAGCTACGAGCTCGAGCCCGGGATCGTCTTCTACTACATCGCCGCGGCCATTCTCGTGGCGGTCTACCTCGCAAGCCGCTACCTTGTGCGATCGCAGTTCGGCCTCGTGCTGGCCGGCATGCGACAGAACGAAGAGCGCCTCGCGTTCTTCGGCTACAAGGTGCAGGTGTTCAAGGCGCTGGTGTTCAGCTTCGCGGGCACGATCGGCGGGCTCGCGGGAGCCCTCTACGCCTACCACGAGGGATTCATCGGCCCGGGAAGCATGGGCATCGTGCTCTCGACCTACGCGGTGCTGTACGGGCTGTTCGGGGGAGTCGGCACCCTGCTCGGACCGATCATCGGGGCCATCGCCATCGAGAGCATCAGCTTCACCCTCTCGGACGTGGACGCAGTCAAGAGCTTCTGGCCCGTCGTGCTGGGCGTCATCCTGCTCGTCGTGGTTACCTACCGGCCCGTCGGGCTGCTGGGACTGATCGTCTCCCGGCGCGAGCGGATCGGCACCTTCGGCCTCTCCGGCGGCCCGCGGACGGATCCGGCCTCGAGGCGCGGGTCGGAGGCGGCGGACGCTCGTGACGGCCCTGCTTGAGGTACAGGGCGTCGGCAAGACATTCGGGGCCCTCCGGGCGCTCGACGGGGTCGACGTCTCGGTCCGGGCCGGCACCTTTCACGGCCTGATCGGACCCAACGGCTCGGGCAAGAGCACGCTCCTGAAGGCGATTGCGGGGGCCCACTTCCCGGAGGAGGGCAGCATCCGATTCGAGGAGCGGGAGATCACCCGCATGGCTCCCGCGGACCGCGCGCGGCTCGGGCTCAGCCTCAAGTTCCAGATCACCGCCGTGCTGCCGGAGCTCTCGGTGTACGACAACCTGCTGCTCGCGGCGCAGTCCGAGCACCCGGTGTGGTCGCTCGTCCGATCCCGCACCAAGCGCCGATTGCACCGCGACGTCGAGGATGCGCTCACCCGCTTCCGCCTCGCGGACCGGGCGGACGACCTCGCGGGCGAGCTCAGCCACGGCATGCAGCAGTGGCTCGAGATCGGCATGGCTCTCATGGGCCGGCCGAAGCTCTTGCTCCTGGACGAGCCGACGGCGGGCATGAGCCCGGAAGAACGCCGCGCGACCGGCGATCTGCTGCTGCCGACGAAGGAGTTCTGCGCGGTGGTGATCGTCGAGCACGACCTCGACTTCATCAAGGACATCTGCGACCACCTGACGGTCCTGGACCAGGGCCGGGTGCTCGACGACGGGACGGTCGCGGCCATCGAGGCGTCGCCGAAGGTCCAGGAGGTGTACACGACGCGTGTCTGAGCCGGAGACAATCCTCGACGTGCAAGGCCTCGACGCGGGCTACGGCCGGAGCCAGGTGCTGTTCGACATCGACCTCTCCGCCCGGAAGACCGGGGCGATCGCCATCCTCGGACGCAACGGCGCCGGAAAGACCACGCTGCTCAAGGCCCTCATCGGCGAGCTCAAGCCGATGCGCGGGCGCATCCGGTTCGACGGGCTCGAAGCCCAGGACGTGACGACCGAGCGGCGCGTGCGGCACGGCATGGGCTATGTCCCGCAGGAGCACGCGGTCTTCGGAAAGCTCACGGTGCAGGAGAACCTGACCCTTGGCGCCGTTTCACGGCGCGAGCGGCCGGGCATCGAGATGGCGCTCGACTTCTTTCCCAAGCTCGGCCAGCGCCTCGGCCAGCAGGCGGGGACTCTTTCGGGAGGCGAACGCAAGATGCTGGCAATCGGTCGGGCCCTGCTCGGCCGGCCCAAGCTGCTCATGCTCGACGAGCCGACGGAGGGGGTGTGGGTGGGGGTCATCGAGGAGATCGCGCACCGCCTGACGGATCTCCGTCGCGAGATCTCGATGCTGCTCGTCGAGCAGCACGTGGAGCTGGCGCTCGGGGTGGCGGACTACGCCTATGTGGTCGACCGCGGCCACATTGCTCTCGCCGGCCCGGCGGACGAGGTGCGGGACGATGCGAGGCTGCTGCGCTACCTCGCGCCGTGAACGTGCCGAGCCGCGGACGCTGCCCGCCGGACCCCTCGCCGTACCGGGGTGAGAGGGACGACCGCGGACGCGGCGAAACGCCGCTTCCGTCCGGTGACGGCGGCCGAGCCGCCAGCACGGCCGCCGCCCGCGGCGCGTCGGTGGCCGCGGATCAGCCCGGCGGCGTGCGGGTGTGCCAGTCGGTCGCGGCTTCGTAGGCGCGGGCGATTCGGAGGATCCGTGCCTCGCCGAACGGCGAGCCGATGACCTGGAACGCAATCGGGAGCCCGCCTTCCGTGAACCCGCACGGCACGGCCACCGAGGGCAGGCCGGTGACGTTGGCGGGGGCGGAGAGGCGCACGAACACCGGGGTCACCGGCTCTTCGGTGCCGTCCGGCCAGGTCACGGTCGGTTGGTCGCGGCGGGTCGCGGGCGACGCCACGGCGGGTCCGATGACCGCATCGATCTCCTCGTACATCGACTGCCAGGCGCGCTTCATCGTCTGCCGGACGCGAAGCGCGGTGATGTAGTCGGTGGCCGGGATCAGCTCCCCGGCCTCGAGGAAGGTGCGCACGTCGTCTTCGTAGAGGTCGGCCCGCTCGCGCAACATGGCGCGGTGGTAGGCGCTCGCCTCGGGCAGGCAGAGCCCGAACTCGACCGCCATGATCTGCGCCGCGTGCGGGATCGTGACCTCCCGAAGCTCGGCCCCCTGCGATTCCAGCTCGGCGATTGCGGAGCGGACCGCCGCCTCGACCTCGCCGTCGACGTGGTCGAAGAAATAGTTCGCCGGCACCCCGATGCGAAGGCCCTTCACCCCCCCTTCGAGACCCGAGAGGTAGTCGTCGACCGGTTCGTCGGCGCTCCCTGGGTCGCGCGGATCGTAGCCGGCGAGCCACTTGAGGCAGATTGCGGCGTCCTTCACCGTCCGGGTCAGGGGCCCCACATGGTCGAGTGACCAGCTTAGGGACGCCACGCCGGCCCGGCTGACCCGGCCGAACGTCGGCTTGAGGCCGACGGTGCCGCAGACCGCGGCCGGAATGCGGATCGAACCCCCCGTGTCCGACCCCATCGCCATGAAGCAGCCGCGCGAGGCCACGGTCGCCCCGGAGCCGCCGCTCGAGCCGCCCGGCATGTGCTCGAGGTTCCAGGGGTTGGCAGTGGTCGGAGTCATGATGCCGTAGGCGAACTCGTGGGTATGCGTCTTGCCGACGAGGACTGCCCCGGCCGCCTTGAGGCGTTCCGCGCAGGCCGAATCCCGATCGGCCAAGTGGTCGTGCCGGACCCGCGAGCTGCACGTGGTGGGAAGTCCGGCCATGTCGTAGAGGTCCTTGAGCGCGACCGGCACCCCGTGCAGCTCGCCGCGATGCCGCCCCTCCGCGATTTCGCGCTCCGCTTCGCGGGCGGCCGCGAGGGCGGGTTCGGCGCACAGGGTCGCATAGGCGTTGAGCTTCGGCTCCAGACTCTCGATCCGCTCGAGAGCCGCGTTCGTGAGTTCCACCGGGGAGACTTCCTTGCCGGTCAGCTTGCTGGCCACCTCGCCGATGCCGAGGTCCAGGAGCTCGTTCATCGCGTTCCCTCCCACTTGGCGCGATAGGCGAATGCGGGGGCGGTCTCCCCGAGCTTGACCGCGTCCAGCGAGTCCAGCAGTTCGAGGACCCCGTCCAGCGCCGGCGCCAGCGCCGCCGCTCGCTCCGGCGAAAGCTCGAGGCGCGCATGTCCCGCGAGCGTGGCGAGGGACCCGGCGTTCGTCGGCGTACGCTTGATCTCAGGCACCGTCGACTCTCCTTTCATCAATTCCGGCCGCGCGGGCAGTATACCGAAGCGCACTCGGCTTCCCGGCGCGGCTCATCGCGTGAACCAGCGCCGGAGGACGGACCCGAGACCGGCGAGGAGGAGCCGGACCCCGCCCGGGGGCGGTGCCTGCGAGATTGCCTCGCCGGCCGCGGCCGCGGCCAGGTTCTCCGCGAACCGGGCGAGGAGCTGCTCGATGACCGCGTCGACCACCGGACCGCGGCTGAACTGGGCGAGCGGACCCCGGATCCGATAGTGGATGGCGAGATCGAGCTCCGACCCGCCCGCGGGCGTTCCAGTGACCCGGAACCGGACCCGGCCCTCGCTCGTGGAGCGCGACGCGGGGTCGTGAGCACGCCCTCCGATCCGCCCGGAGCGGGCATCGTCGTCGAAGCTCACGTCTGCTTCCCCGGCGAACGAGGCCCGCATCGGTCCGATCGCGGTGACGAGCCGGAGGCGGAGCGGCCGTGCCTCCGCCGGCCCCGCCAGCTCCGCCCCGGGGAGGGCGGCGACCATCCGCGGCACGTCGCGGAGGGTCGCCCAGAGCGTCTCGGGGGAAGCGGAGACCTCCGTCCGCCAGGTGATGGCGGATGCGTCCGCGACGCCACCGGGCTCGGAACGCAGCCGCCCGGAGGGATCGGACCGCGGGGGCGGGGACGGGGCTTCGCGCAGGTCCGGGGCGGGGCGCACCATCCGGGCCGCCGCCGGCATCCGGCGCGCGCCGGAGAAAGCGGCCGGCGCGGGGCGCGCGGGGTCGGCCAGGACGTCGGCGACCGCCTCCACGATGCCCCGGTATCCGGTGCAGCGGCAAAGATTGCCGGCCAGCTCGTCGCGGATCCGCGACTCGTCGGCGTCCGGCGCTCGGCGCGCGATGTCCCAGGCGCTGACGAGCATTCCGGGCGTGCAGTACCCGCACTGGAGGGCGTGGCGGCGGGTGAAGGCGCCGCGGAGCGCGTTCATGAGTGCGTCGTCGGCGAACCCCTCGATGGTGCGCACCTGCGCCCCGTCGCAGGCGGCGGCGAACGCGATGCACGAGCGCGCCGGAATCCCGTCGATGAGCACCGTGCAGGCTCCGCACACCCCGTGCTCGCAGCCGAGGTGGGTCCCGGTCAGGTGGAGGCGCTCGCGAAGGAAGTCGGCAAGGTGGGTCCGGGGCGCGACTTCGGCTTCGAACCGCTGGCCGTTGACGGTAAGGCGGATCGTGGTCCGGATCGACCCGGACCCGGACCCGGACCCGGACCCGGCCGGCTCGGCGACCGCGATCGCGCTCCCCGCCCGATGCCCCGGGATCGGCGATTCGCGGTCGGGTCCGGCCCCGTCCGAGGCGGGGGAGGGGAGGCGCGACGAGGGCCCGGAGCCGGCATGTCCTCCCGGGGAATCGGATCCGGGTACGGCACGGGCGTCGCGTACCGCGCGGGCGAGAGCGGCCGCGTGGACCGGGCCGCCCGCGCCGGCCGGGAGCCGCGCGGCAATGAGGGCGCGCGCATCCGCCAGGTCTGGTGAGAAGGGTGTCTCGCTCTCGATGACGAGCGGTGGCCGTTCGATCGCTCCGACCACCGTCCGATGGGTCGCGTGGTCCCGGTCTTCGACCACGACGGCGAGGGCCTGCGCGAACTCGCCGCTCTTCGCGGCGAGCTTCGAGTAGCCGAAGCGGGCGGTCGGCGAGGGACGCGGCACCCGCACCGCGGTCAGTATCTCTCCTTCGCCGAGGGAAGTCGCGAACGGTCCGCGGTAGAAGGAGACGAGCGACTCGGCGCGCGCGCCGTCCGGGCCCTCGATCCACACCTCTGCATCCAGCGCGGCCAGCACCACCGGCCAGTCCGCGGCGGGGTCCGCGTGCGCGATGCTCCCCCCGATGGTGCCCCGGTTGCGGATCGCGCGGTAGGCGATGTTCCGGGCTGCGCGGCGGAGCCAGCCCGGGCTCGGGTCGGGGACGGTGCCGTCCTCGATCTCGGCGTGGGTGATGCCGGCCCCGTACACCACCGCGTCCGGCGTTTCCTCGTACCGGCGAAGCTCGGGACAAGCCCGGATGTCGACGAGGGTTGCCGGCCGGGCGAGCCGGAGGTTCAGCATGGGGCCGAGGGACTGGCCCCCCGCGATGAGCCGGCCCTCCGGGTGCTCGACGAGCAGCTCCAACGCATGCGCGGTCGAGCGCGCCCGGGAGTAGCCGAAGGAGGCCGCCTTCACCGGCTGGCCTCGGCGATCTTGTCGAGCAGACGCTCGCGCGTGATGGGCAATTCGTCCACCTCCACCCCAAGCGGCGCGAGCGCCTTTGAGTCGGTAGATGCGCTGGGAGTCACGATAACGTCTCGGCGATTTTGCTGAGCAGGCGCTCGCGCGTGATGGGCAATTCGTCTACCTCTACGCCAAGAGGCGCGAGCGCATTTGAGTCGGTAGGTGCGCCGGGAGTCACGAATTGGTCTCGGTAATCTTGTTGAGCAGGCGCTCGCGCGTGATGGGTAGTTCATCAACCTCTACGCCAAGCGGCGCGAGCGCGTTGTTGATCGCGTTCGCGATCGCGGCGGGCGGCCCGATCGCCCCTCCCTCGCCGAGCCCCTTCTGCCCGAAGCGGCTGTAGGGGGAGGGCGTCTCCATGTGCTCGATCCGGATCGCGGGCACCTCCGCCGCCCCCGGCAGCCGGTAGTCGGCGAGGGTCGAGGCGAGCGGCTGTGCCGCCTCGTCGTAGGGCATCTCCTCGTAGAGCGCGGTCCCGATCCCCTGCGCGGCGCCGCCGAGGACCTGGCCGTCCACGATCATCGGGTTGACGAGGACCCCGCCGTCCTCCACCACCACGTAGTCGAGGATCTCGATTCCGCCCGTCTCCACGTCCACCTCGACGACGCAGGCGTGGCAGGCGTAGGAGAAGGTGCCCGAATCGCGCACCGCCCGGTAGCCCTCGGTGACCTCGAGTCCCCGGGGGTCGGCGTCGTCCGGCAGGTTCTCGGGCTGCCGGTACCACAGGCGCCCGATGTCGGCGAGGCTCACCCGTCCACCCCCCGGTCCCCATGCCCCGCCGTCGCGGAGCACGGCCGCCCCGGGCTCGACCTGGAGCAGGTGGGCGGCGAGGTGCTTCACCCGCTCGCCGAGCGCCTCGCAGGCGGTCGCCACCGCCCCGCCCGCCATCACCATGCAGCGCGAGCCCCAGGTGCCGGTCGAGTAGGGCGTGTACGCGGTGTCGCCGTGCACCACCTTCACCTCCCGGTTGTCGATGCCGAGGACCTCGTGCGCGACCTGGGCGAGGGTCGTTTCGAGCCCCTGTCCGTGCGAGTGGATCCCGACCCGGAGCTCGAGCCCGCCGTCCGGGGTGAGGCGGGCGGTGGCCTGCTCGTGGCCGGGCACCATGGGCACTCCCCATGCGGCGTAGACCGAGGTGCCGTGCGCAGCCTGCTCGCAGAAGACCGCGTAGCCCGACCCGACGTAGCGCCCGGCGCCGCTCGGGTCCGGGTCCCGTCCCGGGCCGCGCCGCCGGCCGTCGCCATCGCCGCCGCCGCCGTCGCCATCGCCCCCCGGCATCCCGCCGTCCCCGCTCCCCTCCGGGCCGCTTCCCTTCGGTCCGGCTTCGCGCGCCGGTCCGTCCGCGAGGGCCGCCGCCGCCCGGCGCAGACACTCCGGGTAGTCCCCGCTGTCGAAGTGCTTGGCGGTGATGTTGTCGAACGGCATCTGGTCGGGCCGAACCAGGTTCGCGAGCCGGAACTCGACCGGGTCCATGCGAAGCTCGCGGGCCATCGCGTCGAGGAGCACCTCGAGGGCGAAGCACACCCCGGTCCGCGCCACCCCGCGGTAGGGCAGGATGGGGGGCTTGTTGGTCGCCATCGCCCAGGTGCGGCAGTGGTATCCCTCGAAGACGTAGGGTCCGGGGAGAATGCTCCCCACCTGGGCGGGTTCGAGCCCGGCCGAGAACGGATAGGCGGAGTAGGCGCCGGTGTCGACGTGGGCCTCGCACTCGATCCCGAGGAGACGTCCGTCCGCCGCCGCGTGACCGGTGATGACGTAGTGGTGCTCGCGGCAGTTCGCGTTGCCGGTGAGCTGCTCGCGGCGGTCTTCGATCCAGCGTACCGGGTGACCGCAGCGCATTGCGAGCCAGCCGAGAAACACCTCCTCGGCGAGCAGGATCCCCTTGTAGCCGAAGCCGCCCCCCACGTCCGGCGCGACCACCCGGATGCGGCCCTGCGCGATCCCGAGACACTCAGCGAGGCCGTTCCGCACGATGTGCGGCATCTGGCAGGCGGTCCAGACGACCAGCATGTCCTGGCGCCGGTCCCGCCACGCGACCACCGCCCGCCCCTCGAGGGGGGACATGCACTGCCGGGCGGTGCGGAAGGTGCGGGTGACGGAGACCGCCGCCTCGTCGCGCAGCGCACCGAGGTCCGAGCCGGTCACCGATTCGAGGAACACGTTGTCCCCCCATTCGTCGTGGAGGAGGGGGGCGGCGGGGTCGCGGGCCTGGCGCGAATCGTGCACGGCCGGCAGCTCCTCGAGGTCGAGCCCCACCGCCTCCGCGAGGTCCTCGGCGGCCGCCCGGTCGTCGGCCATGCAGGCGGCGAGGATCTCCCCCACGTGCCGCACCCGCTCCGCGGCGAAGACCGGCTGGCGCGAGCGCTTGAACCCGGGGAGGGCGGAGGGGGCGAAGATGGGCGCGACGCCCTCGAGGTCCATGGCGGTGAACACCTCGCCCTCGCGACCGGCCGGCTTCGCCACGCCGCGCACCCGGGCGTGGGCAAGAGGGCTCCGCACGAACGCCACGTCGCGGGTGCCGGGGAGCCGGAGGTCGGCGACGAACTCCCCCTCGCCGTGGAGATGACGCGAGTCCTCGATCCGTTCGACGCTCGCGCCGATGCCGCCCCCCGTCTTCGTCATGACTCCGCCATCGCCCCGCCCGTGGTGGTCGTTCGATGGGAGTATTATGCCGGCAGACGGCCGAACCAACGGCGCCGCGGCCGGCCGGCGAGGCGACCCGGACGGGCGGCGAAGGGAGGGAGCAGATGGTGACCCACACCCACGACGTCATCGTCACCGGCGGCACGCTGATCGACCCCGCGGCGGGGCGCTCGGGACGCTTCGACCTCGGGATCCGGGACGGCCGGATCACCGCGGTGGAGGCCGAGCTGACGCGCGAGAGCGCGCCCCGGTGGATCGACGCGACCGGTAAGGTCGTGGTGCCGGGGCTCATCGACACCCACGCCCACGTGTACGAGCACGTCACCGGCAAGTTCGGGCTCGAGCCCGACCTCGTCGGAGTCGGGTCCGGGGTCACCACCCTCGTCGACCAGGGCGGCCCGAGCTGCATGACCATCCCCGGGTTCCGGCACTACGTCGCGGAGCGTGCCGAGAGCCGGGTCCTCTGCTTCATCTCCACCTATCTCGTCGGGGGGCTCGAGGGCCACCGGTACCCCGAGCTGTACGGGCCGGACGGGGTGAACGTCGAGCACACCGTGCGGGCGATCGAGGAGAACCGCGACCTCGTCAAGGGGATCAAGGCCCACGCGGAGATCGGCGGCGCGTCGCGCTGGGGGGTCGAGGTGATCAAGCTTGCCAAGGAGATCTCCCGGCCGGCGGGGATCCCGGTCTACGTCCACCTCGGGCAGCTCTGGCCGCTCAAGGACGGGGTCGCGATAGACGCCGACGCCTACGTGCGCGAGGTCGTCCCCCTGCTCGACGCGGGCGACGTCCTCGCCCACCCCTTCACCCGCCATCCGGGCGGCTTCGTCTCCGGCGAGACGGGGAAGGTCCACCCGATCATCGAGGAAGCCCTCGCCCGCGGGGTCAAGGTGGACGTCGGCCACGGCTCGCACTTCAGCTTCGACATGGCGCGCCGCGCCATCGACGCCGGGATCCGGCCCTGGACCCTCGGGGCGGACATGCACGGGTACAACGTGCGCGCGCCGGGCGGGCGGATGAGCGAGGGAGAGCGGTCCGACAACCCCTTCTTCGGGGTCGCCCCCTTCAACCTCACGGTCGCCATGAGCGAGCTCCTCGCGCTCGGGATGGAGCTCAACGAGGTGGTCGCCACGGTGACCGCGAACCCCGCGAAGATGCTTCGCATGGAGGACGAGATCGGGACCTTGCAGCCGGGTCGAGAGGCGGACGTGAGCGTCCTCGAGGTGCTGACCGGCCGCTTCCGGCTCTCCGACAACAGCGGCGAGGAGGTGGTCGCGGAGCGGCTCGTGGTGCCCGCCTGGTGCATGCGGGCGGGCCGGGTGGTCGCGGCGGACTCGCCCCTCGTGCCCCAGCCCATCGCGGTCGCGGCCTGACGCTGAATGGCCCGACGGCGCCTCGACGGGCGCCGCGCCCGCGGGACCGGCGCGCCGCCGCCTCGCCGCGCATCGACCGGCCCGCCCCACGCCGGC
>JAJDXW010000067.1 GCA_022823045.1 Gammaproteobacteria bacterium | reverse complement strand
TTCAGCCGCCGGTTCTCGCTCCGGGAGATGTTTCCCCGCCTCGCGTTCGTCGCCCTGCGCACCGCGCCCATGCCGTACCGAGTCCTCAAGCTGGCTGAGAACTATTTCTGAGACGGATGAGCTTGGTACGCAATCAGGAGGTCTGATGATTGACCCCGATACTCTACTGGTGGAGGGCCCGTCAGATATCCTCTACCTCCAGGCCTTGTCAAGGAAGCTCGAGTCGTTGGGCCGGGTACACCTGGACCCGAAGTGGGCAATGTGTCCGAGCGGTGGAGTGGACAAGGTGCTCCCGTTCGTACGCCTGTTTTACGGGAACGATCTGAACACGGTGGTCCTTACTGACTTCGATCGAGGGCAAACGGGGGACCTGGATGAACTCTACAAGTCGGGATTGCTGGAACGAGAACGAATCATTCTTACCAGCGAAATAGCCGGCCAGACCGAGGCGGACATCGAGGACTTTTTCACTCGCGAACTCTTTGTGGAGCTCATCAACAGAACATTCCAGTTGGAATCCGACGACAGATTGACGGTGTCAAGGCTGATGACAGCCGACGAGAATACCGAGCGTGCCGTGAAGAAGGCGGAGGCGTACTTCCGTTCGCTTCCCGGCCGGATTTCGATGTTCAGCCGGTATTCACCCGCTCTCTACCTCTTGCGGAACCCGGAACTCCTTGAAGGCAACGAGCCGGCTGTCGAACAGACGCTGGACACGTTCGAGGATGCTTTCCGGAGGATCGAGAAGTATGCTCGGAGATGGTACTCCCCGGACAGTTGGGGGCGCAGGACCGGCGCGGTCATGCCGCCCGCGGGGGAAGTGTAGGAGGTCGACCTCCGGCGTCTGCGGTTCGGGCTCGGGTTCGAGCCGCAGGTCGAGTTCGAGCGGCTCGGACGCTCCGTCAGGTGTGGCCGCGTGGCCGTGTCAGGATCTGGACACTCAGGCCGCTTCGCGCCGGTTCATCGCCTCGACGGCGGGGAAGACCTCGTCGATGAGACGGCGGGTCTGGTCGAAGATCTCCTCGTCGGTGGGGCCGAGGGGGCGCAGGATGAACTTCGAGACCCCGTTCCGGACGTAGGCGTCGAGCCGGGCGACGACGTCCGCCGCCTCGCCGACCACCATCGCGTCGCGCGGATCGCGGTCGGGGAAGTTCTGACCGAGCACCTTGAGCCGTTCCGCGACGAAGGGCTCGTCCGGGCTGCCGAACCGGTAGTAGAAACCCGCCCCGTAGTGGTCGTCGTCGATGCGGCGCCCGAAGTCGCGGCACGCGGCCCGGATCGCGGCGACCGCCCGACCGGCCTCCTCGGGGGTCTCCCGCCCCGCGAGCCACCCGGTCCCGATCCGTGCCGTGCGTCGGACCGCGGCCCGGCTCGAGCCGCCGATCCACAAGGGAAGGTCGGGCTGCACGGGAAGCGGCGAGATGCTCGCGTCCCGATACCGAAAGAACTCCCCGTCGGTGGTCACCCGTTCGCCGCGCCAGAGGGCCGCGATGACGTCGAGGGCCTCGTCGACGCGCCGGCCGCGCCCCTCGGTGGGACGGCCGGTCGCCTTCCAGTCGGGGCCGATGGTGCTCCCGATCCCGAACGCGGGGAGGAGGCGGCCCTCGCTCAGGAAGTCGATGGTCGCGCACTGCTTGGCGAGAAGGAGCGGGTCCCGGAGCCCGACGGACGCGACGTTCATCCCGAACTTGATGCGGCGGGTGGCGCCGGCGAGCATCGCCATCGCGCTCATGCACTCGAGGATGGGGCGCCGCGACACCATCCGGTCCGTCTGCCAGAGAGAGTCCACCCCGCCCTCCTCGCAGAGGTCCACCCACCGGCGGAACGCCGCCCCGGAGGAGAACGGAAGCTCCATGAGGCCAAGACCGACTCCAATCGTCATCGTCCACTCCCTGCGGGCTGGCTCAGGCCTTGGCGGAGGCCCGTGCCCCCACCCGCTCGCGCCACGCCGCGATGTTCCCGAGCGCCGGGTCGAGGGGCTGCCCGAGGGGGACGAAGCACTCGATGTTCGCGTAGAGAAGGATGTCGGCGAGGGTGAACCGGTCTCCGCAGACCCACTCGCGGCCCTCCATCTGGCCGTCGAGCCAGGCGAGGCGGTCCGAGGCCGACGCCTGCAGCCCCTCCGCGGCCTCCGGAATGGTGTGGATCCGGTTCTCGAACATCTTGATGCCCTTGCCGAAGCGGAAGCCGTTCCCCATGGGCTCGCAGATGTAGAGGTCCACCCGCCGGGCCCACATGCGGGCCTCGGCCCGCTCTTCCGGTGACGTTCCGAGGAGCGGGTTCTCCGGGTGGAGCTCCTCGAGGTACTCGCAGATCGCGGTGATTTCGGAGATGCAGGTGCCGTCGTCGAGCTCGAGCGCCGGACACGTCCCCTGCGGATTCTTCGCGAGGTAGTCGGGCTCCCGGTTCTTGCCGGCCACGATGTCGACGTCCTCCTTGGAGATCTCGATCCCCTTCTCGGCCATGAACATGCGAACGGCGTGGGGGTTCGGCCCGATGGAGTTGTAGAGCTTCATGGTCGCTGCCCTGCTGTTGGTTTCCCTCGAATGATAACGGGTCGCGCGCCGGCGTCCGCGACGCGCGCTTCCGCCTGGCGGTCGCGCTTGGCTCAGGCGACCTCGGTGGAGGCGGCCTCTTCCCGCCGGAGGCGGCGGGAGGGCGTCCGCATGGTCACGATCTCCTCGGCCGCGGTCGGGTGAATCGCCATCGTCCGATCGAACTGGGCCTTCGTCGCCCCGCATTTCATGGCAATCCCGACGCCCTGGACGATCTCGGCCGCGTCGGGGTCGAGCAGGTGGCAGCCAACCACCCGATCGGTGGCCGCATCCACCAGGAGCTTCATCACCGAGCGCTGGTCGCGGCCCGTAAGGGTGTGCTTGAGGGGGCGGAAGGTCGATACATAGACGTCCACCTCAGGATACCGGTCCCCGGCCTCCGCCTCGGTGAGCCCGCAGGTCCCGATCGCGGGCTGGCTGAAGACGGCGGTCGGGACGTCCTCGTGGTCCGGCGAGATGGGGTTGTCGTTGAACACCGTCTCCGCGAAGCAGTGCCCTTCCCGGATCGCGACCGGGGTGAGGTTGATCCGGTCCGTCACGTCGCCGACCGCCCAGATGTGCTCGACGTTCGACCGTGACCAGGCGTCGACGAGGACCGCTCCGTTCGGCGCCGTCGCCACCCCCGCGTTCTGAAGGCCGAGGCCAGCCGTGTTCGGGTGCCGCCCGGTGGCGTAGAGGATGAGGTCCGCGTCGACGGTCCCTGTCTCCCCGCCGGGGCCGGAGACACCGGCGGGGCCGCCGCGTCCGCCCCCGGCCGCGAGCCGCGCCCGGACCCCGCCCCCGCCCCCGCCCGACCCGCCGTTCGCCACCCGCTCGATGGCCGCGACGTTCGTGTCGAAGCGGAGAGCGACGCCCCGCTTTCGCATCTCCTCCGCGAGGCCGCGGCGAATGTCGTCGTCGAAGCCGCGAAGGAAGAGCGGACCCCGGTAGAGCTGGGTCACCTCGACCCCGAGCCCGGCGAAGACTCCCGCGAGCTCGACCGCGATGTAGCCGCCCCCGACCACGATGAGCCGCTGCGGAAGCCGCTCGAGGTAGAAGACGTCGTCGGAACGGATGGCGTGCTCTATCCCCGGGATGTCGGGGAGGGTCGGCTCCCCGCCCGTCGCGACGAGGATGTGGCGGGCGGAGACCGTGCTTCCGTCGACGGAGATCGCGTGCGGCCCGACGATGGTCGCGCGCGCATCGAAGAGGCGCGCCCCCGCCCCTTCGATGAGCCCCCGATAGATCCCGTTCAGGCGCTCGATCTCGCGGTCCTTGTTCGCGACGAGAGTCGGCCAGTCGAAGGCCGCAAGACCCGAGCCGCCTCCCGGCGCCGCCGCCGCGGGCCCGCGCCACCCGAACCCGGCCGCGTCCTCGAAGTCTTCCGCGAAGTGGGAGGCGTAGACGAAGAGCTTCTTCGGAATGCACCCGACGTTGACGCAGGTGCCCCCGAGGAAGCGCTCCTCGGCCACCGCGACGCGCGCGCCGTAGCCGGCCGCGATCCGGGCCGCCCGGGTCCCCCCGGACCCCGCGCCGATGACGAAGAGATCGTAGTCGTAGTCCTGATCGTGTTCGCTCACCTGGGCCGCCGCTCCACCGTTCCCGTTCGGGGCGCGATTCTGGCACAGGAAGGCACGGCCGCTTGCCCGGACGGGACACCCGGCACCGGGCGGCGGGAAGCGCGGAGCGCCGGATCGCTCGCGAGCGGGAGAGTCGGCTATATTCGCGGCCGGTCGGCGGAACCCTCCGCGGGTCCCCGGAGCGGGCGGTCGAACGCCGGCAAGCATCGCGCGCCACCCGGGTACCGCCTGCCACCCGACGCCTGACGTCGGTCGGCGGCGCCGCGGCTCCTCGATGAGACACCGCCGGGCGCCCGCTCCGCCGGCTGCGGTCCGGCGCGACCCCTGGAACCGAACCCGCTCCCCGGGAGGAGATTGATGGACTGGACACAACGGCGCGAACGCTTCCGCGCCATCCTCGAAGGCGAAGAGTGCGTGCACCCGGGGTCGGTGTTCGACCCGATCTCCGCCCGTATCGCGGAGGACCTCGGCTTCGAGGTCGGGATGTTCGCGGGCTCCGTCGCCTCCATGACGGTGCTCGGCGCCCCGGACCTCATCGTGCTCACCCTGAGCGAGTTCGCGGCGCAGGCGTACCGCATCAACCGGGCGGGCGCCCTGCCGCTCCTCGTGGACGCCGACCACGGCTACGGGAACGCCCTCAACGTGAAGCGCACCGTCGAGGAGCTCGAGACGGCCGGAGTCGCCGCCCTCTCCATCGAGGACACCGACCTGCCGCAGCCCTTCGGCACGCTCGGCCGGACGCGCCTCCTGTCCGTCGAGGAGGGGATCGGCAAGATGCGGGCGGCCCTCGCGGGAAGGCGGGACCCGCGGCTCGTCATCGCCGGGCGCACGAGCGCGCCGGCCGTCACCGGCATCGACGACGCGATCGCACGGGCCCGGGCCTACGAGGCGACCGGGGTCGACGCCCTCTTCCTGGTCGGGATCCGCACCCGCGCCGAGGTCGAGGCGGTCGCCGATGCGGTCCGGCTCCCCGTCATCCTCGGGGGGCTGAGCCCGGAACTCCGCGATCGGGACTGGCTCGGTGCACAGGGGGTGCGGGTCGCCCTCCAGGGCCACCAGCCCTTCGCGGCGGCGGTGAACGCGGTCCACGAGACCCTGAAGGCGCTCCGCGAAGGCACCCCGCCCGGAGACCTCGCG
>JAJDXW010000128.1 GCA_022823045.1 Gammaproteobacteria bacterium | reverse complement strand
TTCAGCCGCCGTTTCTCGCTCCGCGAGATGTTTCCCCGCCTCGCGTTCGTCGCCCTACGCACCGCGCCCATGCCGTACCGAGTGCTCAAGCTGGCTGAGAACTATTTCTGAGCCGGATGAGCTTGGTACGCAATCAGGTGATCTGATGTCCGGGCGGCGGGTCGTGCTTGCGGTTCTGGTAGCCGCCAAGAAGAACGACGAGCAACACCGCCCCGGCGAGGGTGTCAGGCGCCGATAAGCCGGAATCGGCGGCGTAGTCGGCGAGGAACCGCAGCTCGATCTCGCTGAACAGCAGCTCGGCGTCGCATTCGGGCACCTCGCGTCCGAGCAGCGTCATGAGCATCAGGCGCCACGCGATGACGGCCTGAATGGTCAGCGCGCGCTGGAGCCGCTCGGCGCTGTGAAAGCCGAGATGCTCGGCGCGGCATCCGGACTTCAGCACCCGGAAGAAGTCCTCCATGCGCCAGCGTCGCAGATAGTGTCCGATTGTCTCGAGGGCGGCCTCGATGCTCTCGACGCGCACGCTGGTGAGCAGAAACCACTCGAGTGGCTTCTCGCCCTCGGGCGGGGGCGGTCTCGCGCACGTGTACCGCCCACAGCGTGACGGGCGGTTCACCGTGCGGGGCCCATCGTGGGCGCGGTCACAACGTCCACGCCCCGCGGTGGGGCCGACGCACGCGAAGTTCGCAGCCCGGAAGCACGCGCCGTCATGTTCGACGAAGGTCTCCACCAGCCACGGGCGGTAGTGGTAGCGGGCCTCGAAATCTGCCCCGACTCGGCGCAGCACTCGCCCCAGGACGTGGCTCGCCAGATGACGACACTGCACCGCGGGGCGAATGAGGAAGCGGCTCAGGCATACCACCCGATGCAGATGGGCGGTGCGTTGCTTATCGTTCCACCCCATCCACGTATCGCGCGCGTGAAGACGCAGCGCCGAAGCCGAGAACCCCACCGCGCCCAGCCAGCCATGGGCCGATGAGATGAGATACCGGACCTGGCAGCCGACGATGGTGGTGGTGCCCTGTGGATGCTCTTCGGCGAGCAAGGTGTTCCATATCCGCCGCTACGCCTCGTCTTCGACGACCACCAGCCGCAGACCCTCGACATCGCGCACCTGGGCCGGTACACCGACCGGGGCCGGCACCGGTGCATCCAGGCGCCGGTGCGAAGGTCGATGCCCATGGGGACGAGGCGCGGGCAGCGTAATCTGTCGCTCCGTCTCCAGCACCGCGAGCGCCTTCAGGCATCCGGTGAGCTGGGCCGTCCCGCGGGCATCGACAAACCCGAACTGCGCACAGACCTCGCGACCGAGGGCGGTGCTGCTCTCGAACTTAGCCCGTGCCACAATGGAGTCGAGCCGCGCCTCGGCTTCGGGCGCGCGCAGTGTCTGGAGAATCTGGCTCTGGAGCCGCATGGTCGCGGATTACACACGAGCGAGCCCCCTTTGTTCAGCACGTGATGTGGGTACAGGGCAGGGCTAGCGCTACGGATCGGAGACGCGAAACGAACGAGACCCGCCGGCGATGGCAGGGCCTTGTTCGTTTTGGCCCCGGGTTCTCGCCCCGGACCCGGCCCGGCGGGTCAGCCGCCCCGTGGGGCGGCAATCACCCGCCGACGAATCACCCTAGCGCAGTGGCTCGAGGATGCTCACGTAGTTCGCGACCGCCGCTCCGCCCATGTTGAAGGTGCCCGCGAGCCGGGCGCCGTCGACCTGCATGCCGCCCGCCTCGCCGCGGAGCTGCATCGAGGCCACCACGTGCATGGACACTCCCGTCGCCCCGATCGGATGGCCCTTCGACTTGAGCCCGCCGGAAGGATTGACGGGGAGGCGGCCGTCCTTCTCCGTCCAGCCTTCGAGAATGGCGCGCCCGCCCTCGCCGGGGCGGGTGAGCCCCATCGCCTCGTACTCCATGAGCTCGGCCATCGTGAAGCAGTCGTGGGTCTCGACGAGGCTGAGGTCGCTGATCGAGAGCTTCGCTTCCCCGAGCGCCTGCGACCAGGCCCGCGCGCACCCGTCGAGGAAGGTCATGTCGCGGCGGCTCATCGGCAGGAACTCGTTGACCTGGCTCCGGGCGCGGAACGCCACCGCCTTGTCGAGGGAGAGGGCGGTCTCGGTGTCGGCGAGCACCACCGCGGCCGCTCCGTCCGAGACGAGCGAGCAGTCAGTGCGCTTGAGGGGGCTCGCCACGATCGGGTTCCTGTCGGAGATCTCGCGGCAGAAGTCGTAGCCGAGGTCCTTTCGGATCTGGGCCCAGGGGTTGGCGCAGCCGTTGCGATGGTTCTTCGCCGCAATGCGGGCGAGGGCGTCGCCCTGGTCGCCGTGCTTCTGGTAGTAACGCTGCGCGATGGTCGCGAAGACGCCCGCGAAGCCGCCTTCGATCTCCCCGTCCTCCTTGCGGTAGCTCGCCCCGAGGAGGATGTCGCCGACCTCGGGGCCCGGGGTGTCCGTCATCTTCTCCACCCCGACGACGAGCACGATGCGCCCTCGTTTCGCCTCGATGAGGTTGAGGCCCTGGTGGATCGCGGCCGATCCGGTCGCGCAGGCGTTCTCGACCCGGGTCGCGGGGGTGAAGCGGAACCGTTCGTCGGCCTGGAAGACGAGGGAGGAGGGGAAGTCCTGCGGGGAGAACCCGTGGTTGAAGAGGCCGACGTAGATGGCGTCGACGTCCTCGGGGGCGACCCCCGCGTCCGCCACCGCGTCGGAGGCGACGCCGCAGATGAGGGATTCGATGTCCTCGCCCTCGAGACGCCCGAACTTCGAGTGCGCCCAGCCCACGATGCAACCGGTCATGTCGCTTCTCCCGTATCGGATCCCGGCTCGGAGCCCGCCGCCCGGCGGCCGCCCGTCGGCCCGGATGGAACCTGGCCCCTAGATTTACCACGCATCGCGGGGGGCGGCAATTTGCGTCGCGGTACCGAGGGGCGGGTCGCCCGACCGGGTTCGGGCCGCGGCCGCCCGCGGTCCCCTCCGGCGGGGATCGACTATCATCGCGGCGCAATGGAGAGGCCTCCCGACGAGCCGACCGCCGCTCGCCCAACGTGCTCAGCTTTCCCGATATCGACCCCGTGGCCATCGCGATCGGACCGGTGGCGATCCGCTGGTACGGCCTCGCCTACATCGCCGGGATCGGGATCGGCTGGTGTCTTGGCCGGCGCCGCGCCGCGCGGGAGCCCTGGCGGGGATGGAAGCCGCAGCAGGTCGACGACTTCGTGTTCTACTTCGCGCTCGGCGCGGTGCTGGGGGGGCGCGTCGGCTACGTGCTCTTCTACGACTTCTCCCGATTCGTCTCCGATCCCCTCGTCCTCGTCCGGATCTGGGAGGGGGGCATGTCCTTTCACGGCGGGCTCCTCGGATCGATCGCGGCGATGGCGCTCTTCGCGCGCCGGCACGGGCTCGGGTTCTTCCCGGTAGCCGACTTCTTCGCCCCCCTAGTGCCGCCGGGTCTCGGAGCCGGTCGCATCGGCAACTTCGTCAACGGCGAGCTCTGGGGGAAGCCCGCGGAGGTCCCCTGGGCGATGGTCTTTCCCGGCGCCGGGCCCGCGGCGCGTCATCCGAGCCAGCTCTACGAGGCGGCCCTCGAGGGGCTCGTCCTCTTTGCGGTGCTGTGGTGGTACTCGCGTCGCCCCCGGCCCCGCATGGCGGTGTCGGGGCTCTTCCTCGTCGGCTACGCGGCGGCGAGGTGCGTCGTCGAGCTCGCCCGCGAGCCCGACGCCCACATCGGCTACCTCGCCTTCGGTTGGCTGACCACCGGCCAGCTCCTCTCCATGCCTATGCTCGTCGCCGGTGTGGCCATGCTGTGGTGGGGCGGCCGGCGCGCGCGCGAGGCGTCATGAAACCGTATCTCGACCTGCCGGCCCGGGTGCGGCACGAAGGGGTGCGCCGGGCGGACCGCACCGGCACCGGCACCCTCGGCCTCTTCGGCCACCAGCTCCGATTCGATCTCGGCGAGGGGTTCCCCCTCGTGACCACCAAGCGGGTCCACTTCCGCTCGGTGGTCCACGAGCTCCTCCGGTTTCTGTCCGGCAGCACCAATGTCGCGGACCTCCAGCATCACGGCGCCGCCATCTGACGAGAGACAAACGATGAACCAGGGCGCACATTCGCGACACCCCGAGTACCAGTACCTGGACATCCTCCGGGACATCCTCGACCACGGCGACAAGCGCATGGACCGAACGGGCGTGGGCACCCTTGCGCTGTTCGGGCGCCACATGCGCTACGACGTGTCGGAGACGTTCCCCGTCCTGACCACGCGGAGAATCTACTGGAAGACCGCAATCAAGGAGATGCTCTGGATGCTCTCTGGGAGCACGAACATTCGGGACCTCCTCGAGCAGGACGTCCATATCTGGACCGATTGGCCGTTGGCGAAGTACCGAGAGGAAACCGGTGAGGAGATCTCACAAGCGGAGTTCGAAGCACGGATCCTCGACGATCAGAAGTTCGCTGAAGAACATGGCTCCATCGGGAGAACCTACCAGGCCCAGTGGAGGGACTGGTGGTGTCCGAGGCGCCAGAAAGGAATCGACCAGATACAAATCGTGGTCGATCAGCTCAAGTCGAATCCCACGAGCCGACGCATACTCTGGGAAGGGTGGAACGTTGCCGAGCTCGACCTGATGGCGCTCCCACCCTGCCACAAGACCTACCAAGCGTTCGTATCGAGCGACGGCAAGCTGAGCCTCGCGCTCTGCCAGAGGTCCGCAGACTCGTGCATCGGCCTCGCGAGCAATCAAGTTGGCCTCGCACTGCTTGTGCACATGCTGGCCAAGGAAGCCGACCTCGAGCCAGGCGAAGCCATCTGGTACGGAATGGACGTGCACATGTACCTGAACCACATCGACCAAGCGAAGGAGCAGTTGTCGAGAACGCCCAGACCATGGCCGACGCTACGAATCAAGCGCAAGGCCCCCTCCCTCTTCGACTACACGATCGACGATTTCGAGCTCGAGGGATACGACCCTCATCCGCCGATCAAACTCCCGATCGCGGTGTAATGCGACCCGGAGTCGCTACCCGTCAGGGAGCTCAGGAGCACTGGCGGTTCCTCCGGACGTCCTGTCGGTCGCTCTTGTCGGGTTCACGATAGCGAGTCCGACCCGCGGCCTCGGCGCGATTGTGCCACCAGCCGTCCGGACGCGATCCCATCACGTTGTTTCCGTCCACGACCACCGTGCCCGTCATCGCGGGAATTGTGCCGCGATGCCTCCTTCGACGACAGATGCCGTCTTCCAAGGGAGCGCGCGTCGTTGCCGTCGCGGCTCGCGCTTGCCTTACGCTTGGCGCCGAGTCGGTCGCTCACGAGGAGAATGAACGTCATGAACCGCGACAATCGGTCAATCGTCAACGTCTACGAGACGAGCTTCGAACCCTACGATCTGGAAGGTCCCGTGCAGGACGACATGAGCGTGCTCGCGGTGAGCTATGGCCCCGAGACCAGGCGCGGCGTCTATGTCATCCGCATGGAGCCCGGAGCGGCGACCATCCCCCATGTCCATGAGTGCATGGAAGAGTTCCTGATCCTGGAGGGTGAGCTCATCGAAAGCGACGGGACGGTCCTCAAGAAGGGCGACCTCGCGAGCTACCGACCCGGCACCCGCCACAACTCGCGTACGGAAACCGGCTGCCTGCTGGTCGGAGTCGACTGGGACCCGCCCGAACTGGCGTCGGGCAGCGCCTCCGGCGAGAAGGAGGCGTAGCGCTCAAGATCGTACGCCGCGTACCCGGATACGGACGATCACGGACCGAGACTCCCATACTCCAATGTCGGATTTCGATAGATCGTGTGGTAGTGCCCCGGTTTGCCCCCTCTCGATACGAGCTCGATGATCAACGCTGGGCCTTGTATTCGCATGTAGGCTCGCGCATTTGCCTCGTTGGTCCCGGTCCAGGCGAAGTATGTCCGGTCAAGTTCGGCTTCGAGCTCCACCATTCGGCGAACAGCATCCTCGGAAGGCTGGATCGAAACCCAGCGATCAATGGCAGCAAGGAGCAGCGTCTTCTGGTTCGCGGGCATTCGTGCAATCGTCTACCAGGCGCCTCTCTGGAGTCTCTCGCCGGTGTGAAGAGTCGCGAAGCGAGCGAACGTGGGTCGGACGGTGGCTGCCCCGCCGTCTGCCCAATGGCAGACCCGAGCGGGATCTGCCGATCTCTCGGATAGCGACCATCGCTTCGCTTGCAGTTGCGGGTCGCAATCCACGGTCCTTTGTCCGAGGCAGCCTGCATGAACGGTAAGATGTTCGACACCCGGGGTCGCGACGCACCACGCGGGCACGGTTCGCCGCCCACCGCGCGCAACCGACAAGGCGGGTACGGTGCGCGATGAGAGGCGATCATCATGAAATCTCGAATTCTCGGCTTCGCAGCGATGACGGTGGCCTGGGCGGGCCTTCTCACTCCGGGCGGCGCCATCGCCGAAGAGCTGTTCCTCCGTCTTCAGTCGCCGCTCGACGAGCCGAGGGGATTCTGTCTCGACATACCGGGGCATCGCGCCGGGGTGCGGCTCGAACGCCCGCTCCATGCCCATACCTGCAAGCACCACATGTGGCACCGGGACGGCATCTTCGACACCGCCGCGTTCGAACGCGGCGCGCTCCACATGCCGGAATACGGCCTCTGCGTCGAGGCCGCCTCGAGCGAAGCGGGTGCGATCGTCCGGTTGACGGAATGCATCGCCTCGCAGCTTCAGACCTGGCACCGCGCGGGGTCCGGCGAGGTCGTGTCGGGTGCCGCGCCGGAGCTTTGCCTCACCGTCGGTCCCGGCCCGAGCCGCCCCGCCGGGGCCGATCACATCATCAGGACCGTCCGACTGATGCCCTGCGCTCCCGAGAACGCCGAGCGGCAGAGATGGGCGTTCTCGAAGCCGGAACAGTAGGCGGCGAAGCCCGAACGGAGTTCGGGGTATTCGACCGGGAGAGAATCGAGAGTCGCTGTACGATCGAAAAGCCGCGCGAGTACGCGACGGGAATCGTTCACGTTCTTGTCAACGGGCGCCTCGCCATTCGAAACGGCCAGAGGACCGACGACGACGGCGGCGAGGTTCTGCGACCGTAGCGCCAGGCAGAGCGATGGACGGCGAACTGGTTTGCCGGATGGTGGAAAGCGATGCACGAGACAAGTACTGCGGCATGGGAGCATGACCACTCGTTCGGTCTGAATCGACGCCGGCCGGGGGAACGGCGCACCCTGATCGTCGCTCTCATGACCGCCGTGACCATGATCGTCGAGGTCGCGGCGGGTATCGCCTTCGGTTCGATGGCGCTGCTCGCCGACGGTCTTCACATGGCGTCCCATGCGACCGCCCTGAGTCTGGCCGTCCTTGCCTACGTCTACTGCCGTCGAAAGGCCGGCGATCTCCGATTCGCTTTCGGCACCGGCAAGGTCAATTCGCTTGGCGGCTATACCAGCGCGTTGCTCCTCGCCGGGTTCGCCCTCTACATGGCGGTGGAAAGCGTCACGCGCCTGACGGCGCCCGTACCCATCGCGTTCGACGGGGCAATCATCGTCGCCGTCATCGGCCTGATCGTGAACGGGATATCAGTGGTGATCCTCGATGTCCGGAACCACGCGCCCGATCACGGGGCCGGGGAACACGATCATGCCGCGGATCGTCACGGCCGCCATCACGCTCAGGGCCACGGCCACGGCCACGGCCATGGGCACGGCCATCACCATGGCGACCATCACAGCGACCACAACCTGCGCGGAGCCTATCTCCATGTGCTCGCCGACGCCCTGACATCACTGCTTGCCATCGTGGCGCTGCTCGCCGGAAAGTATCTCGGCATGATCTGGATGGACCCGGCCATGGGCATCGTCGGCGCCGTTCTCATCTCCCGCTGGGCCTGGGGGTTGCTGCGCGACAGCAGCAGCACACTGCTCGATCGACAGGCTCCCGACACGGTCCGGGACGGAATTCGCCGGTCGGTCGAGAGCCTTGGCGACACCCACGTCGCCGACCTGCACGTCTGGTCCATTGGCCCGGGCCTGTTTGCGGCCGAAGTTGCGGTCGTATCACACGAGCCCGAAGAGCCGTCGGCATACAAGGGACTGCTTGCTGACGCGGGACTGGCGCACGTCACCGTCGAGGTCCACCGGTGCCCGGACGAGCCGTGTTCGTAGGACAGCAAGTGGCCAAGTCCCGTCCCACGAGATTGGAGCGCGCGTAGGCTGACAGCCCGAGCGAAGGCGGGCGCGCGCCTTTCGCGCACCGCGGGCACGAGCGCCGCAGCGCGCGCGGTCGCCTGCTCATCGCGCGGACGCAGAGCACGAGCGAACCATGAGCCCCGAGACGAGCCGGCCCGCGCTTCGCACCGCGGAATTCATCCCCCTCATTGCGCTGCTGATGTCGCTCGACGCGCTCTCGACGGATGCGATGCTGCCTGCGCTCTCGGCGATTGCACGCGAGCTCGGAGCCGCCCGGGCGAACGACGCCCAGTTCGTCATCGTTTTCCTCTTCCTCGGGCTCGGCATCGGTCAGATGCTCTTCGGCCCGCTCTCCGATCGCATCGGGCGAAAGGCCGCGATCTACAGCGGGCTCGCGCTGTTCATGTCGGGGTGCCTCGTGTCCCTGCTCGCGTCGACGTTCGAGGCGATGATCGCGGGGCGGCTCCTGCAGGGAATCGGGGTCGCCGCTCCGCACGTCGTGTCCATGGCGCTGGTGCGCGACCAGTACGAGGGGCGCGTCATGGCGCGGCTCATGTCGCTCGCGCTCGCGGTGTTCATCCTCGTTCCGACCGTCGCGCCCGCGCTCGGGCAGCTCATCATGTGGCTCGCCGGCTGGCGCGTCATCTTCGTCACCTTCCTCGCGATCTCCACCGTCGCGCTCGCGTGGCTCGCGGTGCGCCAGCCCGAGACGCTGCCGGCCGAGCGCCGGCGCCCCTTCTCGCCCCGTTCGATTGCACGCGCGGTGGCCGAGATCGTGAGGCTCCGCGCCGCGCTCGGCCACATCCTCGCCTCGGGGCTCATCTTCGCGCCGTTCGTCGCGTACTTGAGCTCCGCACAGCAGATCTTCCAGCAGGCCTACGACACCGGTGCGCTCTTCCCGGCGTACTTCGCCTCCCTCGCGCTTGCGATCGGCCTCGCCCTGCTCGTGAACGGGCGCCTGGTGATGCGCCATGGCATGCGCCGGCTGTGCAAGGTCGCCTCGACGTTCGTCGCCGCGGTGTCGCTCGCCATGTGGGCGGGCGCCATCGCGTTCGACGGCCTCCCCCCGCTGTGGCTCTTCATGGCCTACCTCGCCGGCGTCTTCATGTGCGTCGGGGTGCTCTACGGCAACCTCACGGCGCTCGCGATGGCCCCGCTCGGGCACATCGCCGGCGTGGGGGCGGCCGTCGTCACGTCGCTCGGCACCCTCGTCGCGGTTCCTCTCGGCATGCTCATCGGGCAGCGGTTCGACGGAACGATGTACGCGCTGATCGGCGGCTTCGCGCTCTTCGGCGCGGCGGCGCACGCCGCCTTGCGCTTCGCCGGGAGCGCGGGCGGCGCACCGGGCGCCCGGCACCCTCGGCGGGCATGAACTATCGGGTGACAGGGGCGACTACCTTGATGGGGAGACGTCTTGAACCCGGCATCGAGAGTCTGAAGACGAGGCTCCGGGGACACTCGTGGACCGTAGCAATCGAAGAGCGGCCCGGGGGTCCGGACCGAAGGTCTGGGGTAGACTGCGAGGATCGGCAGGTATGAATGCAACTATCCAAAAAACAAAAACTTTCGACCGAAACGGCGGGGAGGATCGCAGTGAACCGTTCAACATCGCCTCGTACGCGCTGCTGACGATGATGGTGGCCCGGGACACCGGCTGCGAGCCCGGCGGGTTCGTGCACACCTTCGGGGACGCGCACCTCTACTTCGACCACCTCGACCAGGCGGACCGCCAGCTCGCGCGGGAGCCGCTCCCCCTCCCGCGGGTTCACCTCCACGGGGAGCGGCGCCCGCTCCTCGACTTCCGCTACGAGGACGTCGAGCTTCTCGACTACCGGCACCATACGGCGATCCCCGCCCCGGTCTCGGTGTAGGCGGTGCAGCCGGGCCGACCGCCGGTGCTCGTGTCCCTCATCGCGGCGGTCGCCCGCAACGGGGTCATCGGGGTCGAGAATCGGCTGCCGTGGCAACTGCCGGAGGACCTGCGGCGCTTCCGCGCCCTCACCTGGGGGAAGCCGATCGTCATGGGCCGCCGGACCCACGAGTCCATCGGCCGGCCGCTCCCCGGCCGTCGCAACATCGTCATCACGCGCCGGGGACGGGTGTTGGCCGGATGCGAGCGGGCCGACTCCCTGCCGGACGCCCTCGCGATGACCGCGGACGCGCCCGAGACCATGGTGATCGGAGGCGCGCGCTGCTACCGGGAGGCGCTGCCGCTCAGCCAGCGCCTGTACCTCACCCGGATCGATGCGGACTTCACCGGCGACGTCCGGTTCCCCGAATGGGACCCGGCCGAATGGAAGGAGCGCGAGCGCGAGCGGTTCGCGCCCGGCGCGACGGCGCCCTTCGGCTACGAGTTCGTGGTGCTGGAGCGGCAGTCCACCGATCGCACCGCCCCGGACTGAAGATCGAGGGCGGTCAGCCGACCGCCCCACACGCACCCGGTGTCCACGTGGCGGACGTTCTCGCGTTCGGCGGTCTCCGGGTCGAGGTCGAGGGTCGCCCAGTGGCCGAAGACCACCCGTTCCCCCCGGGACCGGCGCGCGGGCGCCGAGAACCACGGCACGAGCCCGTCCGGCCGCCTCTCCGGCGCTCCCGCGAAGGAGAGGTCGAGCCGGCCGTCCCCGGTCACGTAGCGGATACGGGTGAGCGCGTTCAGGGTGTACCGAAGATGGCCCCAGCCGCATTCGGCGGCTTCCTCGACGGACGCCTCGTTGCCGTAGAGGTGCGCGAGGAATGCCGCGGCGCGCTCTCCGGCGAGGACCTCCTCGACCTCCGCCGCTCGCCGCCGGGCGGTCGCGAGGTCCCAGTCCGGCGGGAGCCCGCCATGGACCATGGTCCAGCCGATCCCCTCGTCGTGGTGGAGGAGGGGGCGCCGGCGGAGCCAGTCGAGCAGCCGTTCCCGGTCCGGCGCCGCGAGCACCGGGCCGAAGGTGTCGGAGGCGGCGCAGGGCCGGGCCCCCTGCGCCACCGCGAGGAGATGGAGGTCATGGTTGCCGAGGACGCACTCCGCGCCCATCCCCATCGCCCGGCGCAGCACCCCGAGCGAGTCCGGCCCGCGGTTCACGAGATCGCCCGCGAGCCAGATGCGGTCCGTCCCGGGGTCCGGGTCGAGCATTTCCAGGAGCGCGTCGAAAGCCTCGAGGCACCCCTGGATGTCACCGATGACCCAGGTGGCCACGGCCGCTCAGTGCAGGGTGGCGCCGGGGCCGAGAAGCCGGAAGACCGGAATCGGTGCGTGGAACGTGTGGCCGTCGTCGGCGAGCATCAGGTACTCGCCGTGCATGGTCCCGATCGGGGTGCGGAGCACGGCCGCGCTCGTGTACTCGAACGCCTCGCCGGGGCGAAGGTGCGGCTGCTCGCCGACCACCCCGTCGCCCTGGACTTCCTCCACGTGACCGTCGCCGTGGGTGATGACCCAGTGCCGGGAGAGGAGCTTCGCGGGGAGCCGCCCCGCGTTCCGGATCGTGATCCGGTAGGCGAAGAAGTACTGGCTCGCGGCCGGGTTCGAGCGGGGCGCGATGAACGTCGCCTCCGCACTCACCTCGATGCTGTAGTCCGAATTGGCCACTGGATTCGGGACTCTACGACCTCGGACGACGAACCGCAACAGAGCCGAACCGAGCCGCGCGACGGGAGGTGGGCGAGCCGCTCGGGAGGCCGCCGGTCAGCCGAGGTGGAACCGTTCGAGCCCGCGATAGGCGAGGGCTTCGGCGACCTGGTGCGTCCGGGGCGGATCTCCCCCGTCGAGGTCCGCGATGGTGCGGGCGACCCGGAGCACCCGCTGGACCGCCCGCTCGGACAGGACGAGCCGGCGGGTCGCGGCGCGGAGAAGGGACTGCGCGTCGGCGTCGAGAGGGCAGTGTCGAGCGAGCTCCGCCGGGCCGAGATCCCGATTGAGCTTCCCGCCCCGGGCGAGCTGGCGCTCGCACGCGTCGGCGACCCGGGCCCGGACCGCCGCGCTCGTGCGCCCCGGAGCGTCCGTCCCCCGGGCTCGTCCGGCGGTGGTGCCGTCGGCCGGGGCGTGGCCGGCGGCTTCCTCCGGGGGCTCTCGCACCATGGGAAGGTGCAGGTCGAAGCGGTCGATGAGCGGGCCCGACACCCTGGCCTGGTAGCGCCGGATTGCCTCGGGGAGGCAGCGGCAGCGGGTCGTGCCGTCTCCGAGGTAGCCGCAGGGGCAGGGGTTCATGGCGGCCACGAGCTGGAAGCGGGCGGGGAACTCCGCCTGGCAGGCGGCGCGGACGATGGTGACCCGCCCCGATTCGAGCGGCTCGCGCAGGACGTCGAGAATGGCCCGGCCGAACTCCCCCAGCTCGTCGAGGAACAGGAGCCCGTGGTTGGCAAGCGAGATCTCGCCCGGCCGCGGCGGCACGCCGCCTCCCGCGAGCCCGACCGCGGAGGTCGTGTGATGCGGTGCCCGGAACGGTCGCTCCCGCCACGCGGCGGGGTCCCGCTCCAGGCGCCGGGCGGAGTAGATGGCCATGGTCTCGAGCGCCTCTGACTCGCTCATCGGCGGCAGGAGGCCCGGCAGGCGCGAAGCGAGCATTGTCTTCCCGGTCCCGGGCGGCCCGACCATGAGGACGTGGTGACCGCCCGCCGCGGCGACTTCGAGGGCCCGCTTGGCCGTCTCCTGTCCCCGCACGTCCGCGAGATCGGGTGCCTCCCTCGGCCGCGACTCCGGGATCGGGGTGGAGAAGGGCTCGATCGCCGGCGCGTCGAGCAGGTGGCCCCGCGCCTCCGCGAGGTGGGAGACGGGGAAGAGGTCCACGGCGCGCGCGAAGGCGGCCTCCTGGGCGTTTCCGGCGGGAAGAATGAGGGCGCGGGCCGACTCACGGGCCGCGACCGCGCACGAGATCGCGCCCCGCACCGGCTGCACCATGCCGTTCAGGGAGAGCTCGCCGACGACCTCCACCTCGGCGAGTCGTTCCGCGGGAAGCTGCCCGGACGCGGCGAGGATCCCGAGGGCGATGGGTAGATCGAACCGCCCGCCCTCCTTCGGGAGATCGGCGGGACCGAGGTTGATGACGACGCGCCCGTCCGGATACCGGAAGTCCGACGCGACGAGGGCGGCCCGCACCCGGTCAGTGCTTTCCCGAACCGCGGCGGCGGGGAGGCCCACGAGCGAGGTGCGGGGGAGGCCCCCGCTCAGGTGCACCTCCACGGAGACGAGCGGGGCGGTGAGCCCGAGCAGCGCCCGGGTTCGGGCGAGAGCGAACGCCATTGCGGGGGCGCGGTCAGGGGTCGGTGTCCGCGTTCCGGCCGGACGATCCGGCCTCGATCGCCTCGATCCGTTCCTGAAGCGCCTCCATGCGGGCCTGGGTGTCGGCGAGGGTCTCGAGATGGGCGTCAAGCTCCTCGCGGGTCACCACGTCCATGCGGGCGAGGGCCGCGCCGACCGCCTCCGCGACGTTGCGGCGAAGATCCTCGCCGATCTCCTCCATCGGCACCGCCTCGTGCACGCGGCGGATCACGTCCTCGATGATTCGGGTGGGCTTCACCGTCCTGTCTCCCGGGCGCATGGAGGCGAACATAAGCCTCGCGGAGGGCGGCGGCAAGGGGCGGATGGCCCGCCGTGCGTAAGAATATCGCCCGGGTTCGCGTGGGCGGACGACTCGCGGCGGTGCGGTCCGGGCTCCCGGGTCACGTAAGATCGCGGCGGGCCGAAGGGGTGCGGGAGAGGTGACGGAATCGCCCGATCGATACGCGGTGACGGGCCATCCCATCGGGCACTCGAAGTCGCCGTTCATTCATCGGTGGTTCGCGGCGGTGACCGGGCAGGGGCTCCGCTACGACGCCCTCGCCTGCGCGCTCGACGGCTTCCGGGAGGTCGTGCGCCGGTTCCGGGCGGAAGGCGGGCTCGGCATGAACGTGACCCTGCCATTCAAGGAGGAGGCCTTCGCGCTCGCCGATCTCCGCACCGAGAGAGCCGACCTCGCGGGGGCGGTCAACACCCTCTCGTTCCGGGACGACGGCAGCGTTCACGGCGACAACACCGACGGGGTCGGTCTCATCCGGGATCTCCGTGACAACCACGGGGTCGCGCTCGCGGGGCGCCGCATCCTCATGGTCGGCGCGGGAGGGGCGGCGCGCGGGGTCTTTCCCGCCATCCTCGACGAGGTGCCCCGCCGGCTCGTCGTCGTCAATCGCTCGCCGGAGCGCGCGGAGGCGCTCGCGGCCCGATTCGCCGGAGGGCCGGTCGAGGCGTGCGGGTTCGGCGACCTCGGGGGCACGGCGTTCGACATCGTGATCAACGCGACGTCCGGCGGCCTCTCCGGGGAGCGGGCCCCACCGGTTCCGATCAGCGCGTTTCGCCCGGGCGGAGCGGGCTACGACATGGTGTACGCGCCCGAGCCGACCTCCTTTCTCCTGTGGTGCCGGGCCGCCGGCGCATCCGTCGCGGTGGACGGAGCCGGAATGCTGGTCGAGCAGGGCGCGGCGTCCTTCCGGTCGTGGCGTGGCGTGCGCCCGCCGACGGCGCGGGTGATCGAAGCCCTTCGAGCCGAGCTGGCCCGGGGCGACTGAACCGCTCCGGTCATCCCGCCTCTGCCTCCGCCCCCACCGCGGCGCGCGCGAGCTCCGCGAACTCCTCGAAGGACAGGGTCCCCGGACGGCGGCCCGGATCGATCCCGCGGGCGCGAATGGTCTCCTCGTCGATCATCCCGCGGAGCGCGTTGCCGACTCGTTTGCGCCGGTGGGTGAAGGCCTTCGTCACCACCCGGCGGAATCCGTCCACGTCGCTCACCGGACCCGGCCGCAGGGGCCGCAGCCGCACGAACGCGGACCACACCCGGGGGGGCGGCTGGAACGCCTCCGGCGGCACTTCGAACAGCGCCCGGGCCTCGGCGTGGCACCGCACCATGAGGCCGAGGCGTCCGTAGGCGGGCGTTCCGGGCTCCGCCGTCATGCGTTCCACCACCTCGCGCTGAAGCATGAAGTGCATGTCCTCGATGCAGCCGGCCTGTTCGAACAGCCGGAACAGGAGGGGGGTGGAGAGGTAGTAGGGGAGGTTGCCGGCAACGCGGATCCGGTTCCCGCTCCTCGCGAGGCTCTCGAGGGGCCAGGAGAGCGCGTCTCCCACGTGGACCCGAAGCCCCGCCCGCGGCGGCAGACGACGCGCGAGGTCGCGGTCCACCTCGATGACGTCGAGCGAGCCGGCGCGGTCGAGCAGCGGCAGGGTGAGCGCTCCCCGCCCCGGACCGATCTCGACGATCGCGTCCCCGGGACGCGGAGAGATGGCGGCCACGGTCCGCTCGATGAATTCCGGGTCGTGCAGGAAGTGCTGTCCCAGACGCGCACGCCGGGACACCGTTCACTCGCCGAGTCGGATTCGGACGAAGGCGTTGTCCCGGAGCTCGCCCAGCCAGGCGGTCAGCTCCTCGTTGGCCTTGCGCTGAAAGACGGCGTTCCGTGCCTGGGCGCGGCGCACCTCCTCGGTGTTGTCGTGGTCGCGCCGGGCCAGCACCCGCACGAGGTGCCAGCCGAACGAGCTCTTGAAGGGCTCGCTCAGGTCGCCTTCCTCCATCGCGTTCACCATCGACTCGAACTCCGGGGCGGCATCACCCGGGCTGAGCCAGCCGAGATCGCCCCCCCGCACCGCGGAGGCGGTGTCGTCGGAGTGGAACCGGGCGAGCTCGCCGAAGTCCTCGCCCTGGAGGATGCGCTCGCGAAGTCGCTCCAGCCGCAGCCGGGCGTCCTCGTCGGACACCAGCGGCTTGACGGTGACGAGGATATGCGCGGCGTGCGTCTGGTGAACCACGCTCTGGCCGGCCGCGCGAACGTCGAGGAGCCGCACGATGTGGAATCCGCTCGCGCTCTCGATGATGTCGCTCGTCTCGCCGGGGGCGAGGTCCGGAATGACGTCGGCGAACAACGAAGGAAGGGAGGCGGCGGGCCGCCAGTCGAGGATCCCACCCTCGGACGCCCGTGCCCCGGAGGAGTGGCGGCGCGCGAGTACCGCGAACGACTCGCCCGCCCGAAGGCGCCGCAACACGTCCTCCGCCGCCCCCCTCGCCGCCGTATCGTCGCCGGCCCGGGGGATGAGGATGTGACCGACGAGATACTCTTCGTTCTCGGCCGGCGCCCGGTCGGACAGGGAGAGATATCGGGAGACTTCCTCGTCGCTGACCCGGATCCGGTTGAGTACTTCTCGTCGGCGCACGCCGTCGACGATGAGATCGTTGCGGATTCTTTCCCGGAAGTCCGCGAACGGAATGCCGCCCGCCGCGAGCGCACGGCCGAGGTCCGCCAGGGTGGCGTTGTGCCGGCGGGCGATGGACTCGATGGTGCGGTCGACCCGAGCGTCGGAGACGTTCAGCCCGAGCCGCTCCGCGATGCCGAGCTGCAGCCGCTCGAGGATGAGCTCGTCGAGCGAACGGCGCACCAGTGCTTTCTGGGCGGGCAGGCGGGACCCCGTCTGCCGGAGGTCGAAGACGAGGTGGCGGAACCGCCTCTCGACCTCGCTCACCAGGATGACGTCGCCGTTGACGACCGCCGCGACCCGGTCCAGCTCCGATGCCGTGCCCGGCAACGCAAAGAGGAAGAACGCGGCGGCCGCGGCCGCGGGGAGGCCGCGCAGGCGAGCCGCGCGAGGGGGTCTGCGGGGGCCGGTCAAAACGGGTTCCGGTAGCCCGGTACCGGCCGGATGCGGGAACGGTCGACTCCTCTGCCGATCCCGGTCAGGCCCTTGAGCTCGAGCTGCATCACGATCGAGCTCTCGTGGTCGGTGCCGCCGGCGGCAAGGTAGCGTTGCCCGACCACGCGTGCGCTCCAGCAGCACGTGTCGAATTCGAGCCCCGTGTA
>JAJDXW010000209.1 GCA_022823045.1 Gammaproteobacteria bacterium | reverse complement strand
TGAAGAACGCCCCATGAGGCCAGACCTCGCTCTCGTTCAGGCTCTTCTGGAGGAACGAGTAGGTAGCGAGCTGAACCGTGCGGTTCCCAAGGAGAAGATCGCGGCGGTAGTTCTCCCCCGCCCACTTAACATCGAGGACCGCGCGCTCACTGTTCCCGCCGGACAGCACCATGTCGATGGAACCGGTCAGGCGGCGATCTGCAAACGGGACTTCTCCCGATGCCTCGGGTGTCACCTGCTCGATCCCCGCTGACCGAAGGTGGGTCAGAAACCGGACGAGGGACCGCTCCAGGGTGGCGGCGACGCGTTGGTAGTCCATGCCGCGCCCGGGCTCGAGCAGAACGGCACCTTCGTGTACGACGAGTGTGGGAAGTTCCGCGCGCACCCACGCGAGCACGTCGAGATCCGACATCCGGTGCCAGTCGCCATGTGCACGGAAGAACTCCTCGAAAAGCCGGTGACCTAGGGTCCCATAGAGCCTGGAGCCGTCCATTACCTCGGCCGCACCGCCGGCGCGGAGTCGCGCAGCGTACTGAAGGACCCACCCGTGCGGAAAGTCGCAGAGCTTGGAGAGACTCGAGTAGGACTCGACCTCGCGGAGCGGAATGGTGCAGTCGTCCGGAAGCGACCACCACCGCCGGGGCGCAGGCAGCGGCTTCAGCGCAAGCTCGCGCGTCGGCACTTCGAGCGGCTCGAGTGTTCCTTCGCCCTCGACGAGCGCAGGCTCGATGCGAAGAGGTTCGATGCCAGGGAACAGGTTCTTGATCCGCGTCAAGAGCGGATGGGTTCCGCTTCCGTCGTCCTGCACGACGAGGAGAACTCGCTCCGTCGCGTGGCAGATGGGCCTCAGCCAATTCCGGCTCTGCCGGCGGACGACTTCCTCGACCTCTGGCAGCCCCACCCCAGACGTCCGAAGAGCTGCAAGCTCGCGCCGAGACCAGGGATACGAGACCGTTCCTCGAACGGGAGCGAGGTTCCACCAGATGACCGTCGGCCACGGGGTCGTCACCACGGCAGGTGAAGTAGTTGCCCGCACATGGCCCGCCTCCTCGTACGTCGAGGGGTCGGGCGTGTCGGTCGTCACCTCGTCGATCCGTTGTTCGAGCGCCATCCTGTCGATCCGTTCCTCGCCAGCTTCTCGAAGCCCCGCGAGCTCCGTGAGGAGTGCCTCTGCCTGCGCATGGGCAACGCCGAACAGCGTGGCGTCGGCTTCGCCCTCTACCGCGTGTAGTCGCGCGGTCGCCCAGTTCGATACCCGTTGGGTTCGCTCGAGAAGTACTTCAAGCGGCGCGCCGTCCGTCGGGTCGAACCGATCCCCCTCGAGCCAGTAGGCGATCTCACTTCGAAGCGCCGCGACTTTCGCCTCCTCGGCCTCGTGCCTTTCACGCTGGATTTCACCGATCCTTTCGATGGCGTCGACCCAATTCGGGCCGCCGATGCCAGGGGACTCGGCAACGGCGTCGCTGAGCCGCGAACGAACCCACCTCGGAAGCGGCGCGGTGGGATGCAGCAGGAACTGGAGCACCCGGTGTGGGTTCACCGGCTCCCACACGAGCGCAAGCGCGAGCTTGAGCACCTGGGTTGCCGCCCGGAATCGGGTGTGGCGACGGAACCCGCACCTTGGAAGACCCGCACGCTCAAGAGCGTTGTCGAGGATGACGCCATCCCATTCGGCGATGAACAGGGTCTGCGTGTCTCCATGCATTGCATGGAGGTACTCGGCGACGGCGTCAGCAGAGAGGTCTCGCGACGCGGATTCGACGACGATGATCGAGCCATCGCCCTGAAGGGACTCCGCGGCTTCGCCTCCGTCCTCGTCGCCGACCGCGAGCGCGAGGAGGCGCGTCTGCACCCGGGCGAGATCGGAATCCTGGCGTCCAGCAGGCGATAGCTTGAGGCCGAAGGCGGGTTCGCATGGCAGGGCGGCGAGCACCCGCTGCCAGGCAAGCGGAAAATCCTCGAGGGGTGTATGCAACTCCACCCGCTCGATCTGCGTGGTCCGCTCCGAAAGCGCCTCCGCGACACGCTGAATTCGCTGGCCGAGACCCAGGGGAACCCGCTCCCTGGCGAGGGCCTCGACCGCCGCCATGTCGGCAAGCCGCGCAGGTACGCCTTCCGGAAACGTCCCGTCCCAGCCCGACTTGTACCACTGTTCGCGCCAGACGAGGAGAGTCCGGGCGACATTGACGGGATCGACTTCGAGCGATCGGTGGAAGAACCGATCAGGCGAAGAGACCTCGTGCAGGCACCGAAGGTAGCTGAATGCGACTTCGCTTTGGTGGACGGTTGAGGGCGGAAGACCGAGCTGCGTCTCAAGGACCTCGAGCAGACCTTGTGGCCCCAGGATCGCCTCGCCCGCGACGGTCTTTGGCGGGTGCGGCTGGAGGCCCTCCAGGTAAAGACCGAAAACGATGTGCATTCCTACTCCTTGAGAGCAACTCGTTGTCCAACGGCGCAAGGCTTGGAGCCAAGTCCAGCATTCGGACTCGTGCGGGATTCTTCCCTGTGGGTTTGTGTGCCCGAGAGTCGCGCGCGGTCAGGTGCGTGAGGACTATACCCGGGTGTTGGCTCACAGCGTGAGCCTCGAACTCTCCGTGCGCACGTGTCTCGGAGTTCGGTCACCCGACCTTGCGACTGCTTCCATTGCGCCTTGCCCATCCAGGGGTCGAGCGTGCTTCGCAAGCGGTCCATCA
>JAJDXW010000183.1 GCA_022823045.1 Gammaproteobacteria bacterium | reverse complement strand
GTAGAAGCCGACCGGAACGTCCTGGGGCGCCCGCACCCAGAGATCCACGTCGTAGGGCAGCTCCGACGGCCAGTGGATCTCCACGATGACGTTGCCGGGCGCGCGATGGTCCTCGGTCTCGTCCTGGGCCTTGCGAACGTGCGGGAGCAGCATGATGACCATCGCCACGAACCCGATGAGGGCGAGCAGGGTGACGTCGCGAAAGACGGTGCCCGTGCTGTCGTCGGCGAAGTCTTCAAAGGGTGACTGCACGCCGCTCTCCCGGCGGGGCCGCGCCTCGGACCGACGAGGCACGTTCAAGGACCCCTGACCTCGGTCGCCTCCGCCGGCCCGGTGCGCCGGCCGCCGCCTCGTGCCTTACCTCCATGAAACCGCTTTGCAAACCCGGCTCAACCGTCACGGTCACGGTGCCTCCGAGCGTCCAGCTCGACGATCGCGTTGTAGAGGTGGAGGGTGCCGGTCGCGAGCATCCGGTGGTTGACGATCAGCCATACGTGGAGCACCGCTCCCACCAGGGTGGTGTAGAGCGCGATCCCCATCCCCTCGATGAGGCTCGACACCATCGGCGCGATCTGCCGGACGCTTCCGATCACTTCCGGGTCGACGCTCGAGAGCGCGACGATGAACCCGATGACGGTGCCGATGAGGCCGAGAAACACCAGGGTGTTCGCGATGTGGCCGACGATCGAGACGTTGTTCGCCATGCGGAAGCGCAGGAGCTCTGCCGCGACCCGGCGTTCGCCGGCGTCCCCGCCGGGGAATCGGTCGAGGTGACCGGCCGCGCGCGAGCCGGGGGCGGGGCGGCCGTCGCGTACCTGGTTGAGCTCGAGGCTGGTGCGCACGATCTTGAGGGTGCAGACGACGAGCCCGACGAGGAAGACCCCGAAGATCCCGAGGCACATGAGCCCTGCGCTGCTCTCCAGCATGGCGTCGAGCCAGCCCTGGAGCCAGGCCGCCCCAAGGACCCCGAAGCAGGCCGCATTGAGCAGCGCGAAGCGGAAGATCAACAGGTACCGATACATCGTCCCCCATCCGGACCGGGCGGGCGGAAGGGCGGGCTCCCGTTCAGGCCACCGCCGGCCTCCATGCGGCCGCGTCCTCTGCCTGCCGTGCGGGCCGGAATTATAGGCCCGCCGCCCCCGTCCTCGACGACTCGGGCGTCGCCCGTGCCGCGCCCGCTTGCCCCCCGCTGCCCGGACCGAGACGCTTTCCGTGAACTTGGCCTGCTCGATGGCACGGCCCTCCGGGAGCACGGGCTTCCCGCCCGCGGGCGGTCCGCGAGTGGCCCCGCCGTCCCCGCGGGCAAGATGCCCTCGCTCCCAGGGGGTCGGGCTCTCGGCCTGTCGCGCTCGAAGAAACTCCCGTTCCCGGAAGCCGGCGGTCCCGAAGTGGTTGCGACCGGACCCCGAGATCTGTGCACAATCGGGTCGGAAAAGGTGGTCTCGGGAGGAAGGACCAGGTGGAAGACGCGAGAACGAAGCGCCGGGCGTTGCGGGCCTTGCTGGATTCGGGGGAGCTGGCCGCGGTGCCGGGCGCCTGGAATGCGCTGGCCGCACGGCTGGTCGAGGAGGCGGGGTTCCCTGCCGTCTACATGACCGGTTCCGGGGTCGCCAATACCCTCCTGGGCAAGCCCGATGTCGGCCTCCTCACCATGGGGGAGATGACGATGATGGCCCACTACCTCGCCGAGGCGGTGTCGGTTCCCGTCATTTCCGATGCGGATACGGGGTACGGGAACGCCATCAACGTCATGCGCACCGTGCGGGAGTTCGAGGCGTCGGGGGTCGCGGCCATCCACCTCGAGGACCAGGTGAACCCCAAGCGGTGCGGCCACATCCAGGGCAAGGAGCTCGTCCCCTGCGAGGAGATGGAAGGGAAGCTCCGGGCCGCCGCGGACGCGAGGCGGGACGACGGGCTCGTCATCATCGCGCGCACCGACGCCCGCGGCCCTGCCGGGCTCGATGCGGCGATCGAACGGGCCAACCGCTACCGGGAGGCGGGAGCGGACATGGCGTTCCCGGACGCGCTCCTCTCCGAGGAGGAGTTCGAGACCTTCGCCCGGTCGGTGCCGGGGCCGAAGATGATGAACATGGGCGGCTACGCGACGCGGCGCACCACCCCGAAGATGCCGCTCGAGTTCCTCGCGCGGATCGGCTTCAACGTCGCCATCTTCCCGCTCGCGATGCTGAGGGCGGGGGCGCGGGCCGAGCGAGACTTCCTCGAAGGGCTCCGGACGCGCGGCACCGCCTTCGAGCTTGAGCACATCGAGACCCTGAAGGGCCATCCGATGGAGAACTGGTACGAGTTCACCGGGATCGGAGGGATCCGCGAGCTCGAGAGCCGCTATCTCCCGGAGGACCACATGGGGCGCAAGTACGAGGGGGAGGGCTACCGCCCGGGCTCCGGCGACTCGTAGGAAAAGGACTCAGGACGCGGTCGCCACCCGCGCCTCTATTGCCCCGTCGAGGTGCGCCGTGCAGTTGAGGGTGGTGACCGCCCACGGCGCGCGCGAGTCCGCCACCGTGACCGAGGTGTTGTGGAATCCGAGGTCCGCGACGACGCCCGCGGGGAGGGCGAGGTGATGGAGGGCGAAGGAGTAGCACACCAGGCCGTGGGTCACCGCCACCACGTTGCCGGCCGCCCCTCGCGCCTCCCGGGCGAGGTGTTCCCAGGCCGTGGCGGCCCGCGCGTGGAACGTATCCCACGCTTCGCCGTTCGGGGGAAGCACACCGTCGTCGAGAAAGTGCGGGATCACGTCGTGGGACGTGCCTCGCCAGTCGCCGAAATCGCGTTCGCGGAGCCTCGGGTCGACCTCGAGCGGGGCACCGGTCGCGCGGTGCACGGCGTCCGCGGTCATGCGCGCCCGTGCGTAGTCGCTCACCAGGATATGGGCGACCCCTTCCCGGGCGAGCCGCTCGGCGAGCGCCTCGGCCTGGGCGATTCCCCGTGCGTTGAGGGGGGTCTCCGGCGACTGGATCAGACGCGAGGCGTTGCCTTCGGTCTCGCCGTGGCGAACGATGAATATGGACAACGGAAATCCTCCGGTTGGCGGCGGCGTGGCGGGCGGCCGGGCTCGTTCGTCGGTGCCCGGGAGCGGTGTGGCCGCGGCCCCCCGGGAAGAGTATTGTCGCCGGATCTGACGCCCGGGTTACGCGCCGGGCGGCGCCGCCGGAGAGAGCGGGCGCCGCCGGTCGCTCGGCATTACCCGGAGGACGGGGCGGGGGCCGGGACCGGAGCGGGAACGGGGAGCACGCCGGTCGCCGGTCCGGTCGGCTCGCCCTCGATGGGCTTCACCATGTCCTCGACCTTCTTCCGCAGGTTCTTGACCGTGTACTCGGCCATCACGAAGGCCCAGTCCCGCCAGCGCGCGTTCAGCTTCTCCACCTCCGCGCGCGCCGCCGCCTCGTCGAGCAGCGTGTCCGTCGTCTCGGGGAACACGAGCTCGGGATCGAACTCCGCGGCCATGCGGACGAAGCTCCGCTCCCCGACCGTCGCGATGCGCGCGGTGAACCTGACGCCGTCGAAGGTCTCCGCCACCGCTTCGAGCCCCTCCCCGCCGAAGTCGACCTCGTCGATCCGGGTGACGTCGTTCAGGGTGAACGTGGCGAGCGCGGTGCCGATCGCGTGCACCGAGAACGCCTCCTCGACCTCGAATCCTTCCGGAACGCCTTCGAGGGTGAAGTCGGTCTCCTTCGGCGACGGCTTCGAGACCCGGACCACGGTTCCGTCCGGGTGGGTGACGGCGGCCCGCCGCACGCGCGTCTGATCGATCCTGGTGACCTCGCGCCACAGCCAGTCGAGCGCCCGGCGGTTGCGCGGGACCTTGCCCGAGACGAGCCAGGCCTGCGGGTCGCCCGGGATCCGCACGAAGTACTCGTCGACGTCGGGCGTGGCGGTCGAAACGAACCGGCGCTTGCCGACCACCAGGTCGGCGACGGTGTCGCCCGCGGCGTCCTTCATCACGTAGCCGAAGGACTCGCCCTCCGCGCCCGCCGGGTCCCCGAGCTCGAGCTTCTCGTAGAGCTCCGCCCGCGCCGTCTTCGGCTCGACCCGGACCAGCTCCGCCGCGCCGACGAGCAGCCCCCGCACTTCCGATGCCTCCGCCGGATAGCCGTGACGGTCGGTGACCGACCAGCTTCCGTCGGCGAGGGCGAGGGTGACGGTGTCGCCCTTGTGGGTGGACTCGATGCGCGACACCTCGCCGAGCCGATCCAGCAGGCCGGGGAGCAGCTTCTCGCCGCTCTGCGCGATGCCGGCATCCTCGCGCTGGACGAGGACCGCGGCCGCGGCCGCCGCCGCGACCAGCACGACGAGGACGACGATGATTCGGTACCGTTGCATGGTCGACTCTCGGGCCCTCAGGCCGCCCCGGCGCGCATGGCGGCGCGGCGCCGCCGCATCCGGTGCAGGCCGGCCAGCAGCCCTCCGATCCCGATCACGATCGGCACGAGGCCGATGTTGATGAACTTGAGCGAGGTTTCGAGGGTCTCGATGTCCTTGCGGAGCGAATGGCGGACGTCCCGCAGCTCGCGACGGATGCGGACCCGCTCCTCGGTGAACTCGATGATTGCGTTTCGCTGGTCCTCGGTGAGGACGATCTCGTCACCCTCGCCGGTGCGAAGCTCGGAGAGCCGCGCTTCGGTCTCCTTGAGACGCTGCAGGAGCTCCTTCTCCTTCTCCCGGAAGCGAAGCTCCGCGTCCTGGCGAAGCTCGTTGACGACGGTGAACGGGCGGAGAAAACGCCCCCGGCTGCGGATGCCGATGAGGTCGCCGCTCCCCGTCAGGTTGTCGAGGGCGTTGATGACGAAGCTCCCATTGGCCGAGATGGGAATCGGAATGCTCTGGCCGAAGATGTTCTGCCGCTGCACCCAGAACTGGTCCTGCAGGAAGTCGGTGTCCCCGACCACGATGACGTGGATCTCCCCTTCGTCGAGGTGGTCGGGAATCGGCTCACCGGGCGTCTCGGAACCCTCCGAGCCCGACTCCGCCCCGGCCCCTTCTCCTGCGCCCGGTTCCTCGCCTTCTCCGGTCCCCTCGCCCGTGGTGTCCGTGTCCGAGAGCGGGGGACCTTCCGGAAAGGCGCTCGCCGCCTTCCCGCCGATCCGCGCCGCGAGCACGTACGAGGTCCCGTCCGGACGGAACTCGCGCACCAGGCGCTCGATGTCCGCCATCGGTCCGACCATCTCGGTCTCGACGAGACCCGCCCCCGACGGGGTGGTCGTCGCGAGCGGGCTCACCGTCGGACCGGCGTCCGGCACGGTCACCAGCGCTCCCGCCGTGCCGAAGGTGAGGTTGCCGAGCTCCGCGGTGACCACGTCCTCGCGGTCGAGCAGCGGCGACGGCACGTTCATCCACATCGGGTAGCGGATGGTCGCGACCCGGTCTCCCATCTGGGCCTGGACGTCGGCTCCGATCTGCATGTCCCCGACGGTTCTCGTCGTGTCGAGCTCCAGCCCCCAGGCGGCGAGGAGATCCTCGAGCTCCGATTTCCCGGGGAGGGGCGGCAGTCCCGGAACGGTCGGGTTGAGGTCCGCTTCCGCGTTCGGGTCCACGAACACGAGCGTGTGTCCGCCGCCGAGGACGAACTGGTCGATGGCGTAGCGGACCGTGTCGGACAGCCCTTTCGGGTGCACCATCATGAGGACGTCCACGTCCTCCTCCACCCGCTCGAGGCTCAGCGAGGAAAGGTGCCGCACCTCGAACAGCTCCTCCATCCGCTCGAGGATGAGCCACGGTTGCGGGGGCCGGCCCGTCATCATCGCCTGCTGGGTCCGGCCGTCGAGGGGCAGGCCGCTGAGCAGCCCGATGACCGGCCGCTCGGCTTGCGCCAGGGTGTGGATCATCTTGGTGAGGTCGTACTCCAGAAACTCCTCGCGGTCGGGGGTGAAGCGGGGGATGACCTCCTGGTCGTCGAGAGTGTTGGTGCCGACCAGCCCGAAGTAGAACGTGGACTCGCCGTCGAGGAGCGGAAGGCCGCTCAGGCCGTAGGCGACGGCCCGGTCCTCCTCCTCGGAGAACGGCTCGGGGTCGATCACGGTGAGGAGGATCTTCCCGTCGGCGGCGTACTCGTACTCCTGCAGGAGGTCGCGCACCCGCGCGACATAGCCGGAGATCGACGGCAGGCGGCTCGCGAGCGAGCGCGAGACGTAGAGGCGCAGGGTCACCGGCTCGTCGATCGCGCGGATGGTGTTGCGGGTGCCATCGGAGAGGGTGAACAACCGCTGCTCGGTGAGATCGAGGCGGAACCGGGTCAGGGCCTGGTTCGCGAACATGTTGAGGGCGAGGAACGCCGCCACGGCGAGCACGATTCCGCCGATCGTGTAGGTCCTTCCGCCCACGTCCTTCTCCTTTCTCCTCGGTTCCCGCTTCCCGCTTCCCGCTTCCCGTTTCCGACGTCTTCGTCCCGGGCCGCTAGCGCGCCTTGTTGACTTCCAGCGCCAGCACGTTCACGAACAGCCAGAGCGCGATGAGGGAGGCGAAGTACACGACGTCGCGAAGGTCGATGACGCCCTTGACGATGTCGTCGAAATGCCCGAGGAAGCTGAACGAGCTCACTGTCTCGACCAGGAACGGGGGTGCCCAGGCGCTGAACACGTCGAGCACCAGCGGGTATCCGCTCAGCACGAACAGCAGGCACACCGCCGCGCTCACCACGAACGCGATGACCTGGTTGCGGGTGAGGGCGGAGATGCACGACCCGATGGCGAGGTAGGCGCCCGCCATGAGGAGGCTGCCGAGATAGCCGGCGAAGATGATCCCGTTGTCGGGGTCGCCGAGGTAGTTGACGGTGATCCAGGCCGGAAAGGTGAGGGCGAGGGCGACCGCGGTGAACAGCCACGCGGCGAGGAACTTCCCGAGGACCGCCTGGGTCATCGTGACGGGGAGGGTGAGCAGCAGCTCGATGGTCCCCGCGCGGCGTTCCTCCGCCCAAAGGCGCATCGAGAGGGCCGGGATCAGGAACAGGTACAGCCACGGGTGGAAGCCGAAGAACGCGGTGAGGTCGGCCTGGGCGCGGATGAAGAACCCGCCGATGTACATCGAGAACACCCCGGCGAGGGCCACGAACACCCCCATGAACACGTAGGCGATCGGGGTGGAGAAGTACCCCTGGAACTCGCGCTTGAAGATCACCAGGACGTTGGCCACCACGCTACCTCGAGATGTACGGTTGCGGGTTCATGAACGGGTCCGGTCGGGCGCGGTGATCGCCCGGAAGACCTCTTCGAGGCGTCCGCGGTCCACCATCAGCTCCTCGACCTGCCAGCCGTGCTCGCGCGCGACCCGGCTTACCTCGACCGCGACCGCGCGGCCGCTCTCCGGCTGGACGCGTAGCCGGACGCCGGCCTCGTCGTCATCGCCGCCGACCTCCTCGACCTCCCGGACGCCCTCCACCCCCGAGAGCGCCGCCCGCGCGGTCTCTGGCGCCACCCCGCGGAGCGAGAGGGTCACCGCGTTGTGGCCGGCCGCGCGGGAGTGGAGGTCTTCCGGGGTGCCGTCGCTCACGATCCGCCCGGCGGAGATGATGACGGCGCGGGAGCACACCGCGTCGACCTCTTCGAGGAGGTGGGTGGAGAGGACGATCGCCTTGCGCGGCGCCATCTCCCGGATGAGCGACCGCACCTCGTGCTTCTGGTTGGGGTCGAGCCCGTCCGTCGGCTCGTCGAGGACGAGCACTTCCGGGTCGTGCAGGATCGCCTGGGCGAGGCCCACGCGGCGCTTGAAGCCCTTGGACAGGGTCTCGATCGGCTGCTCGAGCACGCTTTCGAGCTGGACCCGGGCCACCGTCTCGTCCACCCGGCGGCGCTTCTCGTCGCCCCGGAATCCCCGGACCCCGGCCACGAACCCGAGGAACGCGCGGGTGGTCATGTCGGAGTACAGCGGAGCGCCCTCGGGGAGGTAGCCGATGCGGCGCTTGACCGCGATCGGGTTGGCCGCGATGTCCTCGCCGCCCACCGCGATGCGGCCGGAATCGGCCGAGAGGAAGCCGGTGACGACCTTCATCGTGGTCGACTTCCCGGCCCCGTTCGGGCCGAGGAACCCCAGCACCTCGCCGCGCTCGACCGAAAAGCTCACTCCGTCGACCGCCTTGATCGGGCCGAAGTGCTTGACCAGGTTCTCGATCTGGACGAGCTCGGTCATCTCTGCGCCTCAATTCCCCGTTCTGCGGGGACCCGTCTCCATCGGCCGCAACGGCCGAACCACGCGCGCCCCTCCACCGGGCGAGCGGGTTGCCGGCTTTCAGGTAGTAGCGCGCCCGAAAAATTCAACCCCCATGGGGTCGAATCCGGCCGCCACCGACCTCGGGACGGGGGTTCAGAGGGGCCAGGGCGGGGGTGCGGAGGGCGGGAGGAGGAGCTTCAGGCTCGGGCGGATGAGCTCCAGCCACTCCGCGAGGGCGGGGCGGGTCTCGCGGGGGTCGAGCAGCTCCTGCACCGCGAACGACTCGGCGCGCGGGAACGGCGACTGCTTCGCGGCGTGAGCCGCCTCGAGCTCGCGCCGACGCGAGTCGGGGTCTTCCGCGGCCGCGATCTCGCGCCCGTAGGCGACGGCCACCCCGCCCTCCAGGGGCAGCGCCCCCTGCTCCACCGAGGGCCACGAGAACACCGTCCCGTAGGGGCCGTAGTGGGCGGCCGCGGCGACCCCGTAGGACTTTCGGACCATCACCGACACCCAGGGCACCCGGGTGCGCATGACGGCCATGATGGCTTCCGTCCCGTGCCGGATCGTCCCCGCCCGCTCCGCGTCGCGCCCGATCATGAAGCCCGGCTCGTCCACGAAGCTCACCACCGGAAGGTGGAACTGGTCGCAGAGCTCCGCGAAGCGCCGCACCTTCTGCGCCCCCTCGGTGGTCATCGCCCCCGCGTAGTGGCGCCCGTCGTTCCCGAGCACCCCGACCGGGTGCCCCGCGAGCCGGGCGAGCCCGGTGATCTGGCCGGGCCCGAAACGCCGCGCCATCTCGAACCAGGACCCGTCGTCGAGGACGAGGCGGATGAGCCGGCGCATGTCGAAGAGCTTGCGCCGGTCGCGGGGCACGATGTCGAGGAGCGCCTCCTCGGTGCGCCCGGGATCGTCCTCGCAGTCTGCGGCCGGCGGCAGCTCCCACACGTTCGAGGGGAGGTAGCCGAGGAAGGTCCGGACCTGGGCGAAGGCGTCCGCCTCGTCCTCGGCGAGGTTGTGGACGACGCCGTTCGGCAGGTGGACGTCCGGCCCGCCGAGCTCCTCCTTGGTCAGGCGCTCTCCGACCGCCCGCTCCACGAGGGCGGGGCCGCCGACGACGATCTGGGAGTTTCGGGTCATGACCGAGAAGTGGGCCGCGCAAAGGCGCGCGGCCGGCATCCCCGCGACCGCCCCGATGCCGACCGCCGCCACCGGCGCCGTCTCCAGGGTCCGCGCCATGGAGATGAACCGGTTGCGGGTGAGGGCGGGCTCGCCCGCCGGCCCCCGCTTTCCGGCCCCGGTGACGGACCCGCCTCCGCCCTCGTGGAATCGGACGAGGGGGAGCTTCAGCTTGAGGGCGAGGTCCTCGACGTAGATGCTCTTGCGAAGCCCGGAGGCGTTGGGCGATCCGCCCCGCAGGGTGAAGTCCTCCCCGCCGACCACGACCGGGCGGCCGCCGATACGGCCCGCTCCGACCACGTAGTTCGGAGGGGTGAGGCCGACGAGCCGGCCCGCGTCGTCGTGCTCCGGCTCCCCCGCCCCCTCGCCGTGCTCGCGGAAGGAGCCCGTGTCGAGCAGACCGTCGATCCGCTCGCGGATGGTCGAGAGCCCGCGCCGGCGCTGCCGCGCGATGCCTTCCGGGCCGCCCTGGGCCTTCGCGAGCTCTCGCCGGTGGTGGATCTCCTCGACTTCCGCCCGCCAGTCGACCCGTTTGCTCACTGTTGTTGGCCCGCCCCGGGGTCGCTGCCGGACGGCGGGTGGGTCGGCCCGGGCATCCGCTGGATCGCGTCGTCGTGCGCGCCGGCCGAGTACGGCGGACCCTTGAGCTCCACGACATTGCCTTCCGGGTCGTCGACGTAGATGGACGGTCCGTCGCCCCGCGCTCCGTAGCGCGATTCGACGGGGCCCGCGGAGTACCCGCCGCGCGCGAGCGTCTCGCGGATGGCGTCCTCGTCGAACGGCTCCACCTGGATGCAGAAGTGGTCCATGTTGCGGGGGCCGCCCGGCGGGCCGCCGCCCGCGCGTCCGAGCTCGCTCTCGACGGGGACGAGGTCGATGAGGGACGACCCGGCGCGAAGCTGCACGAGCCCGATGTCGAGGGTGCGCTCGACGGGGCAGCCCAGGGTGTCGCGATAGAAGCCGAGCATCGCGTCGAGGTCGCGGACGCGGAGCACGACGTGATCGAGGCCGACGATGGGGATCATGGCGTTCACCAACTGTTTCGGAGCTCGCGCAGGTGCAGGAACACCGTCTTCGGGTCCGGCTGCTCGGGGAGGTCCGGAAAGGCTTCCCGGAGCGCCGCGATCACCGATGGGCTCGTCAGGCGGAAGAAGGTGTTCACCCGCTTCTCGAGCTCGAGGGTGGTCACCATCGCCGCGTTCGGGTCCTGGTCGCGGATCTCGTCGCGAAGCCGCTCCGCCTCCGCGTTGTCGGGCTCGCGGTCCAGGGTGAAGGCGAGGTTGTTCTCGATGTAGTCGTGGCCCGGGTAGATGAGGGTGTGGTCGGGGAGCCGCGAGAGCTGCTCCGCGAACGTCGCGAAGAGCTCCTCGGGGTGCCCGCCGTTGTGGCAGTTGCCCGCCCCCGCGTTGAACAGGGTGTCCCCGCAGAAGAGCGAGGGGGTGTCGGTCCGCGAGAGGAGGCACACGTGGCTCATCGTGTGTCCGGGGGTGTCCAGGGACTCGAGCTCGACGGTGCGTCCGATCCGGATCACGTCCCCCGCGCCGAGCCCGCGGTCGATGCCGGGGACCGCCGCGCCGGCGTGGGCGAGGATCTTCGCTCCCGTCGCGGCGACCACCGCGTCGTTCCCCCCGATGTGGTCGAAGTGCTCGTGGGTGTTGAGGACCTGGGTCACCTGGAAGCCTCGCTCCTTCGCCTTCGCGAGGCACTTCTCGTGGTCGAGGGGGTCCACCGCGAGGGCCTCGCCGGTCTCCGGGCAGGCGATGAGGTAGTTGAAGTTGCGATAGGCGTTACCGGTCCAGATCTGTTCGACGATCATGTCTTGTTCCTCTCTTCTGCCTCGTTTGCCGGGATGCGGGGTCGCCGGATTGGATTGCTTGCGGGGCTCGTGGTTCGTGCTTGGTCGAGCGGTTGGGGTCGGGATGCTTCGCGCGCTCCGGCTGCATCAGGGGCCGGTCGCCGCCGTGGCCGCCGGCTCGCGGACGAAGCCGAGGCGGGCGGGAAGCTCGGTGGCGGGGATGAACCCGATCGGCGTCACTTCTCCCCCGTCCCAGGCGAGGCCGAGGCGGGGCGGGCGGCGGCGAGCCGTCGCTTCCTCGAGCCTCGCCTCCACCGTGTCGTCGTCCAGCGGCTCGCCCTCCGGGGACCCGAGGCGCTCGGAGAGGGCTTCGAGGTCCCGGTCGTCGACGAGCCCCGGCCCGAGATCGGTCACCACCGTCAGGTTCTGCTCCTCGTCGAGGGACGCGGCGAGCGGCGCGCGCGCGGCCCGCCCGGTGTGGGCGGTGAGGGTACCCGCATCGTCCAGCCGGTACACGAACGGCGCGTACGCGAGCGAGACGAAGACCCGCTGCGGGCCGTTCTGGAAGAACCACCGTCCGTCCTCGTCGCGGGCGTAGTTGCGGTCGATGAACCGGTTTGCCGCGTCGTTCGTGATGAGCTCCCCCTTGAGGCGCCACCGCCCCCGCCGGTCGAGGCCGAGCCAGCCGAACACGGCCGGCACGTCGGGCCACTTCGCCATTGCCCGCAGGACGGCATCGTCGAAAATGGCGGTGCGCCTCCCGCCGCTCCCGTGGAAGGCCCGGATTGTCGGCCGGGGGGCGGGCGGGCCGCAAGCGGGCGGGAAGGGGGAGCGGGTGCGGCGTGCGGGCTTCGAGGAAAGGAACGGGAACGGGAGGACGGCCATGATCGCGTTGCTGCAACGGGTCTCCACCGCCGAGGTGCGGGTGGGCGGCGAGCGGGTCGGCGGGATCGGCGAGGGGCTCCTCGCCTTCATCGGCGTGCGCCGGGACGACGGGGAGCGCGATGCGGAGCGGCTCGTCGAGCGCGTGCTCGGCTACCGGGTGTTCCCGGACGGTCACGGGCGCATGAACCTCAGCCTCGCGGACACCGGCGGGGGGCTGCTCGCGGTGCCGCAGTTCACCCTGCCCGCGGACACCCGGAAGGGGATGCGGCCCGGCTTCAGCACCGGCGCGCACCCCGACACCGCGCGCAAGCTCTTCGAGCGCTTCGTGGCCGGTGCGGCAGCCCGCCATCCGGTGGTCGAGACCGGCCGGTTCGGGGAGCGGATGCAGGTATGCCTCTGCAACGAGGGGCCGGTCACCTTCTGGCTGGAGACGCGGGCGCCGGAGGCCGGCACGACCGACTGATCGGACCGTGTCCGCAGCCGGGAGACGCTAGTCGGCGGAGGCGGGGCCGGAACGCCCGTCGAAGCGCGCCCGGATCTCACCCCGAAGCTCGGAGAGCTCGCGCGCGAGTCCGCTGTGGTCGTCGGCGAGGCGGGCGAGCTGCCGGCGCACGTCGCGGAAGCACTCCGCGACCTGTTCGAATCGCTTGTCGACCTGCTCGAACCGACGATCCATGTCGTGACGCAACGACCGCAGCATCCGCCACATGAGCCCACCAAGGGCGATGCCTACCCCGAGGATTGCCCATACTTCGGCACTCATCCCTGTTCTCCGAGTATCGTGGCTAACGGGTGGCGGAGGCGGGGCCGTTGCGCTCGCCGAAGCGCGCCCGGATCTCGCCCCGAAGCTCGTAAAGCTCACGCGCCAGCGCGTTGTGGTCGTCGGTGAGTTGCTCGAGTTGCCGCCGAGTTTCGCGTCCGCACCACGCAGTCGGCTCGACGGGCATCTCAGGCCGGTCACGCGCTTCGTGGACCGTGCGGAACTTCCGGTCGGCCGGGCCGGACCTCGCTTCCAACCGATCGAACGGCTCGCCAATCTGATCGAAGTGGCGAAACGTCTGTCGGTGAAGTGGCCGCAACGTCCGCCACATGAGTCCACCGACGGCGATGATGAGCCCACCAAGGGCAATTCCCACCGAGAGGATCGTCCACACTTCGGCACTCATCCCTGTTCTCCCTGGCCTGACTTGCCACTCGTGCCGCAATCCGAGCGTGCGGAGGAGTATAGACGTTGATGACGTTCGATCCAGGGCGATCCGTAGGCATCCGGGCGCACTTTCGTAGGGATTCCGGCGTCCGTACGTAGGACAGGCGCCCGAAGGCGCCTGTCCAGGGGTGGCGCGCCCGGGGGGCGCGCCGGATGGTGGGGTGCCGCCCTACGCGGCGTCGGCGTCGATGACCTTGGGTCCGGCCGCCCCGCCGATCGGGATGCGCCGGGGCTTCATCGCCTCCGGGATGTCGCGCACCAGGTCGACGTGGAGCAGGCCGTTCTCCAGGCTCGCCCCGACCGCCCGCACGTGGTCGGCGAGGCGGAAGGTCCGCTCGAAGGCCCGCGCCGCGATGCCGCGGTGCAGGAACTGCCGGGCCTTGTCGTCCTCCTTGCCCTGGCGCCCCGCGACGAGGAGGGTGTTCTCGCGCGCCTCGATCTCGAGGTCGGACTCGGAGAACCCCGCGACCGCGAGCGAGATCCGGTACTCGTACTCACCGGTCTTCTCGATGTTGTAGGGCGGGTAGGTGGGCGCGGACTGGTCCAGCCGGTTCACCGACTCGAAGAGGTCCATCACCCGGTCGAAGCCGACCGAGCTGCGGAAAAGGGGAGTTGCGTCGAACATTTTCATGGCTCACATCCTCCGGTTGAGCAACGTGACGTGTGGGACCCGATTCACGCGATCCCGTCTGCCGCCGGGTGCTCCCTCTCGGCAAGCGCCCGGACGATTCTCAATGTTGGGTCGCCGCTCCCGGTTTCAAGGAGTACGGTGCATCGCAAGCGGGGTTTCCGTCCCGGGCCGCGCCGGGCCACGTGCGTGTGGCCGGGCCCGGCCGGACCGGGACGCATCGGACCGGAACGCGCTCGCTAGCCCGAAGTTCCCCCTGATTTCCGGTTGATATTCGAGTCAAGTGTTTGATTCGAAGGGATTTCAGGGGATTTTCATTCAAAATATTGTAGCCATGTATTATTTTGGTACAGATTGACATGAGAAACAATATCGATATCATTAGTAGCCATGTACATCGAAGCCGTCCCCAACCGCTCCTCCCCGCCCGCGCTCCTGCTGCGCGAGTCCTACCGCGAGAACGGCAAGGTGCGAAAACGCACCCTGGCGAACCTGTCCAAGTGGCCGCCCGCGCTGGTGGAGAACTTCCGCACCCTGCTCAAGGGCGGCACCGCGGTGTCGCGCCTGGACGACTCGTTCGACCTCGTTCGCTCTCTGCCCCACGGCCATGTGGCCGCAGTGCTGGGCATGATCGGGAAGCTGCGCCTGGACCGTCTCATCGACCCCGAGCCTTCCAAGGAGCGTGACCGGGTGCTGGCGATGACCGCCGCCCGGATCCTCGACCCTGGCTCTAAGCTCGCCACCGCCCGGGGGCTGGAGGCGGCGACGGCGCACAACACCTTGGCCGAGGTCCTGGAGCTTGGGCCGCTGGACGAGGACGATCTGTACGCGGCCATGGACTGGCTGGTTGAGCGCCAGGACCGCATTGAACGGGGCTTGGCGAAGCGCCATCTCGAGCAAGGCACCTTGGTGCTGTACGACCTGACGTCGGTGTGGATGGAGGGGCGCACCTGCCCGCTGGCCAAACGCGGTCATTCGCGCGATGGCAAGCGGGGCAAGCTGCAGATCGAGTTCGGGTTGCTGTGCGACCGGCACGGATGTCCGGTGTCGGTGGAGGTGTTTGCCGGCAACACCGCCGACCCGAACACGGTGGGCACGCAGATCGGGAAGCTGCGCGAGCGTTTCGGGCTCTCGAAGGTGGTACTGGTGGGGGATCGGGGGATGCTGACCGAGGCCCGGATCCGCCAGGAGATAGCGCCAGCGGGTCTGGACTGGATTGCGGCGCTGCGCGGTCCGGCGATCCGCGCGCTGGTCGAGTCCGGCGCGGTGCAGTTGTCGCTGTTCGACGAGAAGGACCTGGTGGAGCTCACCACCGATGCCTATCCCGGCGAGCGGCTGATGGTGTGCCGCAATCCGCTGCTGGCCCAAGAGCGGGCGAGGAAGCGCGAGGCGTTGCTCGACGCCACCGAGGCGTTGCTCGAGCCCATCGCGGTGGCGACCCGGCGCGAGAAGCGACGCCTGAGCGGCGAGAGCCAGATCGGGGCGCGGGTGGGCAAAGTCATCGGCCGGTACAAGATGGCCAAGCACTTCGAGTGGTCCATCGATCAGAAGGGCCTGTTCACCTACCGGCGCAACGCCTCGTCGATTGCCGCCGAGGCCGCCTTGGACGGACTGTATGTCATCCGCACCAGCGTGCCCGAGAGCGAACTCGATGCGCCCGGTACGGTGCGCGCCTACAAGCGTCTGGGCACGGTGGAGCGGGCCTTCCGCAGCCTCAAGACCGTGGACCTGAAAGTCCGGCCGGTGTTCCATCGCACCGCTGAACGGGTTCGGGCTCACGTTCTGGTGTGCATGCTCGCCTACTACGTGCAATGGCACATGCGCCAGCGGCTCAAGCCCATGTTGTTCGACGACGAGGACCCCGGGGCTGCCGAGGCCGCCCGCCCGTCCATCGTGGCCCCGGCCCGGGTGTCCGACGGCGCACAGGCCAAGGCCCGGACCAAGCGAACCGCCGATGGTGACCCGGTGCACAGCTTGCGCTCCTTGCTCAACGATCTTGCCACCGTCACCCGTAACACCGTGGCGCCGCGCCTGCCCGGGGCCGAGCCGTTCGAGATCATCGCCCGCCCCACGGCGCTGCAGCACAAGGCCTTCGAGCTCCTCGGCGTGCGGCTGTCGAGTACCCAGTAGCGAGCCCGCGGAAAATTTCAACCATCCATCAAATCAATGGGTTGCTGCAGCACAACCCGGGAACTTCGGGCTAATGTTGCGACTCGTCGGCCGCAACCAGTCGCAGGAGACTCCCGGATGTCCGCCAGACCGACCGGCGCCGGCGGGCCGCCGCCGCCGCTTCCCGACCGCCCCCGCCTGCTTGTCCTCGAGAACGGCGAGAAGGCGCCGCCGACATTCTCCCGCGAGGAAATGGAGCGGCGGCTCTCGCGGCTTCGCGGCTGGATGCGCGAGACCGCTGTCGATGCGTGCCTCTTCACCTCCATCCACAACGTCAACTACTTCGCCGACTACGTCTACTGCAGCTTCGGCCGTCACTACGGGCTCGTCGTCGACCACGACGCGCACACCCTCGTCAATGCCAACCTCGACTACGGCCGCCCCTGGCGGCGGAGCCGCGCCGACACCCTCGCCTACACGGACTGGCACGCAGACAACTTCTTCGTCGCGGTGCGCTCGCTCTGCCCGGCCCGGGGCCGGATCGGCGTCGAGATCGACCACCTCACCTGCGCCGCGCGCGGCAAGCTCGAAGCGGCCCTTCCCGGCGCCCGTTTCGTCGACGCGAGCGACGCGACGATGCGCATCCGGATGATCAAGTCCCGCGAGGAGCAGGCCCTGATCCGCGACGGCGCGGCGATCGCCGACCTCGGCGGCGCGGCGTGCGTCGAGGCGATCGCGGAGAACGCCCCCGAGCACGAGGTCGCCCTGCACGCGACGCGCGCGATGTGGCGGGAGATCGCGCGCCGGTACCCGGATTGCGAGCTGATGGACACGTGGACGTGGTTCCAGTCCGGGATCAACACCGACGGCGCCCACAACCCGGTGACGACGCGCCGAGTCGCCCGGGGCGACGTCCTCAGCCTCAACTGCTTCCCGATGATCTCGGGCTACTACCACGCCCTGGAGCGGACCCTGTTCTTCGACCACGTGCCGGACGAGGCCCTCGCGCCGTGGGAGGTGAACTGCGCGGTGCACCGCAGGGGCATCCAGCTCATCCGCCCCGGCGCGCGCTGCAGGGACATCGCCCACGCCCTGAACGCGATCTACGACGAGCACGGTCTCCTCGACTACCGGACGTTCGGCTACGGCCACTCGTTCGGGACCCTCTGCCACTACTACGGCCGCGAGGCCGGCCTCGAGCTCCGCGAGGACGTGGAGACCGTGCTCGAGCCGGGGATGGTGGTGTCGATGGAGCCGATGATCACGGTTCCGGAGGGGCGGCCGGGAGCGGGCGGATATCGCGAGCACGACATGCTCATCGTCACCGAGGACGGCGCCGAGAACCTGACCCGTTTCCCGTTCGGCCCCGAGCACAACGTCGTCGGTGCCTGAGCCGAGCCGTTCCGAGTGCCGCGAGGCGCCGCCTCCGACCCGCCCCGAGCCGGACCGCCGGGGGCGAAGGCCGAGGCGCGCAATCGCAATGCGGGCAGTCCCCTGAACGCGGTGGATGCCGCCATTGCGGCAGGCGTCCGCCCGTCGTCCTCATGCCGGGCCCGGAGCCAGCGCTAGCGGCCGGATTTTCGGCGCGGCACTGCACAACGTCCGCTACCCTCACCCCACCCGACGTTCCGAAGAAGAGGGGTCCCATGTTCAGCAGGGCGGTTCCCGTGGCCGCGGGCTTCACGCGGCCGATGGTTATCTCCAGCCGCACCACCGGGGGTGCGTGCAGCGCGACCATCGGCGCGTACGTCGTGATCAACCGCGAAGGCTGGATCCTCACTGCGGGCCACCTGCTCGAGATCGTCCGCCAGCAGCAGGAGAGCGCCCGCCGCTACGAGGGTTACCGCGACAATGTCATCGAGTTCCACCGCGACGTCGCGGCGGACAAGCGCTTTCGCAAGCGGGGGGTACGTACCTTCCATCATCCGAGCATGAAGTCCGTGCGCAACCACTCGGTGTGGTGGGGGGCGGACGGCCTGCGGCTGGTCGAGGCCCGGGTCGCGCCGGCAGCGGACCTTGCCCTGGGGCGCCTCGACCCCTTCGATCCGGCCACTGTGCCGCGGTACCCGGTCTTCAAGGACCCCTCGCTAGGCTATGCACCGGGGCGCAGCCTGTGCAAGCTCGGATTCCCCCTGCACCGGATCGAGCCGGTCTACGACGAGCAGGCGAACACGTTCACGTTGCCCCCGGGCTCGGTGCCGCTGCCGATCCTGCCCCTGGAAGGGATGTTCACGAGAGTGGTCGACAAACGGACACCGAGCAACGAGGAGGGAAGCCCGAGCTCGTTCATCGAGACGTCGTCGCCGAGTCTCATCGGACAGATGGGCGGACCGGTGTTCGACTCCGAGGCGATGGTCTGGGGGATCCAGTCTCACACCATGCACCATCCGCTGGGGTTCCGGCCTCCGGTCCCGGGCGGACCGGCAGGACAGGTGGTGCACCAGTTCCTCAACACCGGACTTGCGGTGCACGCGGCGGTCGTACGTCGCCTGCTCGACGCCGCGGGAATCGCATACGAGAGTGAAACCTGACGAAGCTGCCCCTCGGACCGACGAGCCATGTTCGAATCCTCTGGAGGCGGCGTCCGGAGAGCCCTCTGAACGTGCCCAGGGCCCGAGGGTCAGGGGAGGTACGTGTCATTCCGTCAAGTCGCCGCATGTGCGAGGAAGCACGATTTCAGCGGACTCGGCGCCGATCCCGCACGAAACCACACGCGACCACGGGCTTCTCCGGCCGCTTCTGCTCAGGCTGTGGCCGAGATGCACATCGTGACCGCGAGCTTGCGGTTCCAAATGTGAGCAGAATCGTCACCTGAGACGGGCGACGGCTCTACGGAGGGCGAGTCAGTGGCCCGGGCATCGAGACGACACACTGTTCGTCATCGCCTGACCACAGTGGCTCACGGACGAGGAAACGATTGACACCGGAAAAACCCTTGTCATCCAGGCTGAGGACGTGGAAATTGTAGAATTTCTGGGTGTCCTTCCGGATCAGGGGACAGAGAAGCAGCAACATGCGCACCCGACCGAACCCTCCACCGGGACGCCCAACAGCCAGTCAGGAAATTGACGTCGGAAAGTCGAACAACCCTCGGCCAATGCCAGAACCGAGCAGAAGGCCCCCTCCGCCGCCGCCGCCGCCACCACCGCCGAAACGCTGACGGGCTACCTCACCAGGGGAGGATTCCCCGACTCCTTGTCGCGGTCGAGTATCCGGCAGGCGAACCGATTCTCGAACGCGTCCGGATATCGAAGTATTCGCCGGTCCCCTCCACAACCGTGACCCGCCCAGGCGCTGGCTCGACCAGCCATCGTCCGGTTCGATTCACCCGAGCCGTCACACGCCTTGGGAAAGCACATCCGGGAGCCGGCACAGACGCGTGTGCGCCATGAGACGCGCGAAGCAGTCGGAGCGATCGCCGAAACGGAGAACCGTGGACCGCCATTTCGGGATGTGAGGCGGTCTCGTCGACCGATGGATGGGCTGCGTGAATTGAAATTTCACTTTGATAACGTGACGAATAGTGCTACTTTGTCGTCGTCATGTTTGAGCCCGCCGCCCCGCGCGCCCGCAACGTCATCGCAGATCTTGCCGCCCGCGGCCGCTATCACTTTACCTCGTCCGAGCTTCGTTCAGCGCTCGGTGTTTCCGAGGCGGCCGCACGCCAGGCGCTGAGCCGCCTCGCGGCCAAGGGAGAGATCGCAAGCCCCGCGCGGGGCTTCTACGTCACCGTGCCGCCCGAGTACAGGCGGCTCGGCTGCCTGCCGGCGGATCAGTTCATTCCCGCGCTGATGGAGCACCGGAGCTCGCCGTACTACGTGGGGCTGCTGTCGGCCGCGCAGTACCACGGTGCGGCCCATCATCGCCCGCAGGAATTCCAGGTGGTGCTGCAGAGGAACCGGCCGGCGATCGTGTGCGGCGCCGTCCGGGTCGTCTTTGTCGCGCGCCGTGACCTCGATGCCGTTCCGGTCGAGAGCGTCAACAATCCCCGTGGAACGATTCTGGTCTCGACCGTGGAGGCAACGGCGGTCGATCTCGTCGGATACATGCATCGCGCCGGGGGCGTGGACCGGGTGGCGGGCGTGCTCCTCGAACTCGGCGACGACATCGATCCGAAACGCCTCGTCGAGGCGTCGCAGTCCGCGTCAATCCTGTGGGCCCAACGTCTGGGCTACCTCCTGGAGCGTGTCGGGGCTGGAGACAGGGCGATGCTGCTCAAGGAGCATGTGCGAAAGCACGCGCGCAACTTCACCAGGCTTCTGCCCGGCGCGGATGCCGAGGGGGCGCGGCGGTCGAAGGACTGGCGGCTGGTGGTGAACGCAAGCATCGAGACGGAAGCGTGATCCCGCGGGACTACATCACCCAGTGGCGGGAGCGGGCGCCGTGGAGCGAGGACTTCCAGGTCGAGCAGGACCTGGTCATCAGCCGCGCCCTGGTCGCGTTGTACTCCGATCCGGTTCTCGCGGAGGCGCTCGCGTTCCGGGGAGGCACGGCGCTCTACAAGCTCTACCTGACGCCGCCCGCGCGCTATTCCGAGGACATCGACCTGGTCCAGGT
>JAJDXW010000412.1 GCA_022823045.1 Gammaproteobacteria bacterium | reverse complement strand
CCGGGTCGAGCTCCCGCCCGACTGGGATGCGAGGCTCGAACGCGCCGCGCGCCCGTAGCCCGGCCGCTCGCCCCAGCGCCCTCTCCCGCTCCCGCGACTCAGCTCCCGCCCCACGTACCCGCGGGCCGCCGAAGGTCGCGTCTTCCCGTCAGATCGCCTGGATCGACTCCACCACCTCGCGGGTCCGGGTGACCTTGCCCTGCCACTTCCGGTCGAACTCGGCGATGAGGTTCCCGATCGCGTCGGACTCCATCACCCGGTTGACGTCGGCGAGCGTCTCGAACTCGTAGAAGGCCATGTGGACCTTGGGGTCGACGTCGCTCCAGCCGCGCCAGGCGCCGAGGGCGCTGAAGGATCGGACCGCGTCCGGCAGGTGCTCGTCCCGGTACCAGGCGTCGAACGCGTCCCGGACGGACGGGTCCACCTCGGCGCGTACAATCAGGAATGCGGTCATCGTCTCTCCTCCGTTTCCCGGCGTGCCGCGACAGCACCGCCTCCACCACAGCAACCGCGGATCGTAACGCCCCGTGACCACCCCATCCGAAGTCTCCGCCCACTACACGAGCGGCGACCTCCTCGCGCGGCTCGAGGCGAGGCTGCGCGAGGACGGCGTCGACCCCGCGCGCCCGACCATCGACGCGCTCGCCCCCTACGACCACTTCCACGGCCGCGGGGTGGAGGCGACCGAGGACATGGCGAACCGGCTCGAGGTCGCCGCGACGGACCACGTGCTCGATGTCGGGAGCGGCCTCGGCGGGCCGGCCCGCTACTTCGCCCGGCGCTTCGGCTGCCGGGTGAGCGGGATCGACCTCACGGCCGAGTTCTGCGAGGTCGCGCGGCACCTCACGTCGCGGCTCGGGCTCGGCGAGCGCGTCTCCTTCGAGCCGGGCGACGCGCTCTCGATGCCGTTCGACGACGCGGCCTTCGACGGCGCGTACTCGATGAACGTCTCGATGAACATCGCGGACAAGCGGGCGCTCTACCGCGAGATCCGCCGCGTGCTGAAGCCGGGCGGCTGGCTCGTCCTCTCGGAGGCGGTGCAGGGGCCGGGCGGCGAGCCGGACTACCCGGAGCCGTGGGCGCGGACCGCCGCGACGAGCTTCCTCGCGACCGCGGAGGAGACGCGCGCGAACCTCGCGGCGGCGGGGTTCACGATCGAGAGTGAGCGCGACACGACCGAGGACGCCCTCGCCTACTCCGCCCGCGCGCGGGCCGTGGTCGAAGCGGGCGGCAAGCCGCCCCACCGCGCCGTCTCCCTGATCCTAGGCCCGCTCGCGGAAGAAGCCGTTGCCAACACCGGCCGCGCGCTCCGCGAGCGCCGCACCGTCCCCGTCGAGCTCATCTGCCGGAAGGCGGCGGAGCAGCGGTCGGAGGTACGGCGATGACGACCGGACCGATAACCGTATTCGGGGGCTCGGGGTTCCTCGGCCGGCGGATCGTGGAGTGCCTCGCCGCCGCGGGGAACGACGTCCGGGTGGCCGTCCGCCACCCCGAGCGCGCGTCCTTCCGGGAGGGGGGAGTTGGCCGAGACGGCGGGGGCGGCGTGGACGGCGACGACGCCGGGAGCGGCCACGACGCTCGAGACGGCGACGACGCGGGGAGCGGCCGGATCGAGGTCGTGCGCGCCGATGTCTGGGACGAGCCGACCGTCGCCCGGGCGGTGGAAGGCACGGCCTCGGTCATCAACACCGTCGGCCACTACGTCGAGAAGCGCGGCGCGACCTTCGACGCGATCCACGGGCGGGGGGCCCAGCACGTCGCCCGGCAGGCGAAGGCGGCCGGGGCCGCGCGCCTCGTCCACATCTCGGGCCTCGGCGCCGACCCCGGGTCGGCCTCGCCCTACGTCCGCGCTCGGGGGATCGGGGAGAACCTCGTCCGGGAAGCGTTCGACGGGGTCACGATCCTCCGCCCGAGCGTCATCTTCGGGCCGGGCGACGCCTTCGTGAACAAGCTCGCCGCGATGGGACGGCAGGCGCCGGTGCTGCCGCTCTTCGGGACGGGCGGGACGAGACTCCAGCCCGTCTTCGTCGGAGACGTAGCGGAAGCCTGCGCGCGGGCGCTCGCCGATCCCTCAAGCCAAGGCCGCGTCTACGAGCTCGGAGGACCGCGGGTCTACCCCTACCGGCAGCTCGTGCGGCTCGTGCTCGACGAGGTCGGCGCGCGGACCGCCCTCGTCCCCTTCCCCTTCCTCGCGTGGGACGTCCTCGCCTGCGGGTTGGCGCTGCTCCCCAATCCGCCCCTCACCCGCGACCAGGTGAAGCTCATGAAGCGCGACAACGTGGTCGGAAGAGACGCGCTGATCTTGAGCGATCTCGGCATCCGCCCCGTCCCGCTCGAGGAGGCCCTCCCCGACTGCATCGGCGCGGCCCCCACCTGAGGTCCCGCGCCGCGCGGAAGCAGCGTGTGCCGGCGGTCAGTCCTCGGCGGCCACGGGGATCCATGCGAGCCCGTCGATCTCGCCGAAGCGCCGATCGGAGGACACGAGATCCGCCCCGGTCTCCAGGGTGTGCGCGGCAATCCAGATGTCGTTCGACGGAATGGGGCGCCCCTTGGCCCGCAGCGCCGCCGCCACGCGCGAGTATCGGTCCGCCGTGGTAAGGGTCACGGGCGGAATCGCGACATGCGGGCTGTCGAGGAAGGCGTTGAGCTCGCGGACGTTCCTCTCGAAGCGCGAGCCGCTCCGGAAGCCGTACAGCAACTCCCCGATCACGACGTACGGAACCAGGATTTCCGCGGACCCGCGCACGAGCTCGGCGACCGGGCGATGCCCCCGCTTCAAGTGCGAGTAGGCATTGGAGTCGAGGAGAATCCTCACTTCCACATCGCCTCGTCCACTTGCGAAAGATCTGCAAGGGCGCGGCCCATCTCCGCCCCCTCCGCCGCCGTCCAGGTGCCAATGAGGTGGTCCAGCGAGTCGCCTACCGTGTCGGGGCCGCTGCTGCCGTCTCCGAGCCCGGCTCCCCGGCGAAGGAGTCTCAGCACCGCCCGGTTGAGGGAGATGCCTTCCCGGCGCGCGAGCGCCCGGATGCGATCCGCCAACTCGTCGTCAAACCCCCTTATCGTGAGCTGGTTCATCCGGATCTCCTCGTGAGTCACGATACGAGTCATAGTGAATCATATCACTGACTCAGCCCCATCGCGCCCATCGAGTCAGACCTCGAGCGCACGCCGGGAAGGGCCTCTCGGAACGCGAATGTCAGAATGAGACACTACCCGGACCGGCCCGGAGACGAGCGGCCCCTGCGCTCGGCGCGGCGCGAGCGCGCGAGCACGTCGGGAAGCAGGGCGGGAATCATCGCCATCGCCGGCACCGGCAGGTTCGCGATGACGATGCTGGACCTGCGAGCGTGGCCGGGGTCGCAGGGACGACCCGGGCCCCGACATCTTCGCCATCCGCCCCAACCTCGAGAAGAACGCCATGAAACCCCGCGATCCGATCGCCCTTCTCCCGACCCACGAGGTCGTCAACATGCCTCCACACCTGGGGGACCAGGATCTCTGGGGCGATGACGAGCCGTTGCGCGCCTGGACCGCGGCCCTCGGCGGCGGCGGGCACACGGAGCATCTCGCACGGGTCGGGCGGTCCGCCGGGCGCGACGAGACGTTCGAGAAGGCCGGTCAGGCCAATCGCCACGGACCCGAGCTGCGCGCCTTCGACCGCCACGGAATGCGGGTCGACGCGGTCGAGTACCACCCCGCCTATCACGAGCTGATGGATCTCGCGATCTCCAACCAGGTCCACAACTTCGCGTGGCACCACGAAGGCGCCGCGGGCCACGTGGGCCAGTCCGTGCTGACCTACATGTTCAGCCAGCCCGAGGGTGGGGTGCTCTGTCCGATGGCGATGACGTACTCCGTGGTGCCGTCCCTGCGCACGACACCCCCGGTCGAGGCGGAATGGATGCCGCGCATCCTGTCCACCGACTACGACCCTCGCGACATTCCCGCGCCGGAGAAGTCCGGGGCCATGGTCGGCATGTTCATGACCGAGAAGCAGGGAGGCTCGGACGTGCGCGCCAACTCGACGGTCGCGGTGCCGTCCGGCGCGCGGACCGGGATCGGGGCGGAGTACCGGCTGACAGGGCACAAGTTCTTCTGCTCGGCGCCGATGTGCGACGCATTCCTGGTGCTCGCGTACACCGAGGGCATGGGGATCTCCTGCTTCCTCGTGCCCCGCTGGAGACCCGACGGAACGCGCAACCACCTGTTCATCCAGAGATTGAAGGACAAGCTCGGCAACCGGTCCAACGCCTCGACCGAGATGGAGTTTCAGGACACCCACGGCGTGATGGTCGGCGACGAAGGCCGCGGCATCCGCACCATCATGGACATGGTCACCGGCAACCGGCTCTATTGCGCGATGTCCTCGGCCGGGATCATGCGCCAGGCGCTGGTTCAGGCCCTGCACCACACCGCGCACCGCTCGGCGTTCCAGAAGCGCCTGATCCACCAGCCGCTGATGCGGAACGTGCTCGCCGACATGGCGGTGGAGGTCGAGGCGGCGCTCGCCCTCGGGCTGCGCATCGCGCGCGCGATGGACCATGCGGGCGACGACGAGGCCGAAGGCGCCCTCGCCCGCATCGGCACGGCGGTGGCCAAGTACTGGAACTGCAAGCGCTGCCCCTCCCTGGTGGTCGAGGCGCTCGAGTGTCACGGCGGGCCGGGGTACATCGAGGAGAGCATCATGCCGCGGCTGTACCGCGAGGCGCCGCTCAACTCGATCTGGGAAGGCTCGGGCAACATCATGGGTCTCGACGTGCTGCGCGCCATGGGGCGCGAGCCGGAGTGCGTGCCCGCCCTCCTGGAGGAGGCGGAACGGGCGCGCGGGAACGATCCGGGCCTCGATCGGGCGATCGACGAGCTGAAGGCGGAGCTCGGCGAGCGAAGCGGCCAGGAAGGCCGCATGCGCATGATCACCGAGCTGATGGCACTGGTCCTCCAGGGGGCGCTCCTGACCGGCCACGGCCCGGCGGCGGTGGCGGAAGCGTTCTGCGCCTCCCGCCTCGCTCCCCGTTATCGCGGCGCCTTCGGCACCCTGCCGGGGGGCTGCGACCTCGACGCCGTCCTCGACCGGGCGATGCCCGCCTGACGAGCGCGCCCGAACGCGCTCGCGTGCCCACCGGCGGATGCGCCGACCCCGGTGCTAGCCCGCATCCGTCACCGATTTCCTGCTGCGGACGCCGATCCGCTCGCAATGACAGGGCGTACTCCCTCAAGCCGCTTCAACGTAGTGTCGACTACGCCTTCAGCGTCTTTCGATCCGTTCGCCCCGTCACTGCGGCGTCTCGACGCCCTCGCGACGAAAATCGGTGACGGATACGAGCTAGTGACGAGAACCCCTACCCGTCCGACGGATCGGAGCGAGTTCGGTGGGGGCGGACGCGGCCGAAGAGTTGCACGAGAAGCGCGGCGGCCAGGATGAGGACGAGCGCGAGATAGATCGCGGAAATCGCGACGCCGGCGAGGAAAAAACCGGAGAGCAGCGGGCCGAGTGCGGCCCCGAAGTCGCGCCAGGTCTGCATCGTCGCCATCCGATGCAACAGGTGCTCGGGGGGACTTCGGACCGCCACCGTCGCCGGACCGAGGGCCGCGATCGCCGCCCGGCCGACGATGACCGCTCCCGCGCCGGCGTAGACCCCGCCGAGCGCGATGACGGCGAGGCCCGCCAGGGTCAACGCCGTCGCGGCGAAGAGCGCCGCTTCGGTGCCCAGCCGGTCGCCGAGCCAGCCGCCGATGGGCGCGAACACCGCCTCGCCCACCCGCCGGAGCGAAAGAACGATGCCGCCGCCGAGGATCGCCGCCTCGAGCGACACGAGGTCGGCGAGGATGATCGTGATCGTCATCGCGAAGACGCCATCGACCGCGAACCCGACGGCAAAGAACAGCCAGTCGAGCGCATGGGGTCTCGGGAGCCATCGGGGCCGGCTCGCGTGCGGGTCGGTTCGTTCGCGCGGGAGGGCGAGCGCGAACGGCAGCGCGAGGAAGGAAGCGAGACCGAGAAAGAGGAACGCGGCCTTGGGCCCGAACTGGCCGGCGATCCACGCTCCCGCGGTCAGGGCGAAAAGGGAGCCGAACTGCTGGATTGCCCGGCTCAAGCCGACCCGCGTGCCCGCGCGGCGGCGGTCCGCGACCGCATAGGCGAGGGTGGTGAGGGTGAGGCCGGCGAAGGAGAGACCCCATAGCAGCCGCGCGACGAGAAGGAGCCACCCGCCATCGAAGAGCCAGTACATCACCGTCGACGATGCGCCGCCGATGCACGCCACGATCGTCGCGTGCCGCAGTCCGAAGGCGCTGGTCGCCCGCGCAATCGCGCCGTAGGACACGATGCGCACGAAGCGGTTGGCGGAGAGCAGCACCCCGACCCAGACGATGCTGATCCCGAAGGCCCCGGCGCTCACCGGAAGCACGACGTAGATGAGCGCATCGCCCATCAGCACGATCGACAGCACCGCGGCGGACAGGGTCGTCGCGCCGAGCGAGGGCGCCGGCGACGGCGGAGCGTTCCGGGGCGAATCCATGGCGGCCGGCAAAGGGTATCAACCGGGTTCCGGCCGCAACAGGCGCCCGCGGCTGCTTGGCGCGCCGGGCGCCGGGTTGGTCCCGCTACGCGGCTGGTTGGCGCCGCGGCGACCAGTTAGCGCCAGCTCGGCGGGTTGGCGCCACGGGCAGCGACGGGCGCCGCGGGAACGGCGCGGACCGCCGGGGAACTCCGAGGAACGCCGCGTGGCAGGCGGCTTCAGTCCGCAGACGCGGCCGCGGACCTCCGCTGGCGCTGGCGCTCCAGGTGCTTGAGCGCTTCGCGCCGGCTCAAGGTGGAGAGCCCGGGATGCGCGTCCACGAACGCCGTCACCCATCCCGGATCGGTCTTGGAGTACTCGCGGAGCGCCCAGCCGATGCCCTTTCGCAGGAAGAACTCCGGGTGGCCGATGGACGGCCGGATCGCGTCGACGAGCAGCTTTGTGTCCGTCCCATGCTTCGCGCGGAGCTGCGCGAGAATGGCGGTCCGCCGCTTCCAGATGTCGTCGTCCGTCGCCCATTCCCGGAGGATGGTCTTCATCGGCCGGGGATGTGCGGCGAGCATGGCCCCCACCCCCCGGCCGGCAATCGCGTCGACGTAGTCCCACCAGGCGCCGGTGACCACCATCTCCTCGATCATGGGAAGCCGCGACGGCTCGAGCCAGCTCGAATAGCGCCGGAAGAGCAGCAGCTCGACCGCCGCGTAGCGTTCCTCGCGGTGGGCGGCCCGGCGCCAGAGGTCGAGAACGGCCGCCTCCCAGGCGTCGGCGTCCGGCAGCGGGTGCCTCGCGAACACCGCGCCCGCGATGCGACGGCATTGCGGCACGCCCACCCCGAGGTAGGGCATGTCCGACTTCATGTATGCCTGCTGCTGCGGCGCCCTGACCGGGTCGCCGGCACCGCGCAGCGCGTCAATGACCGATTCTCGAACGCTCATCGCCCAACCGCGCCGAACCCCTCCCGCGCGCCCTCAGCGCCGAAGCGCGCGGCCCGGTCGGTTCCCGCTCGCCCGGCTCCCCTCGCGGATGACCGTTCCGTTCACCATGACGAGGTCGATGCCGGCGGCAGGCAGGGTCGGCGACTCGTAGGTCGCCCGGTCGGCAATCGTCTCCGCGTCGAACATCACGAGATCGGCGTGGGCGCCGACGCGCACTTCGCCGCGACCCTCGAGCCCGAAGCGGGCGGCCGGGAGCCCCGTCATGCGGCGTACCGCGTCCTCGAGGGTGAGGAGTCCGAGGTCGCGCGCATAGTGCCCGAGCACGCGCGGAAAGGTACCCCAGAGCCGCGGGTGGGGATGGTGGTCGTGGGGCAGGCCGTCGGAGCCGATCATGGCGTGCTCATAGGCGATGATGCGGCGCACGTCCGCCTCGTCCAGCATGAAGTAGATACCGCCCCCCGGCTGCAGCTTCTCCGCCGCGGCGACGGGTCCGAGCCCGAACTCGGCGGCGAGGTCGGCGAGGTCGCGGCCCGCGGCCTCCGGGTGCGGCCCTGACCAGGTGACGACCACGCGCTCCGCACTCGCTACCAGTTCCGGCTCGAGGACCGAGGACCCCGCGGTGTAGGGGTAGACGTCGAGGCCGACCGACTGGGTCTCGCGCGCCCTGTCGATCTGCTCGAGGGTTTCGCGACTGCGGCCGAAGTTCCGGCGCCCCGCGCACTGGTGGTGGGAGATGACGACGCCGGCGCCGGCGCGGCGGCCGATCTCGAAGGCTTCGTCCAGTGCCTGGTCGAGCTCGCTCTCCGCGTAGCGAATGTGCGTCACGTAGAGCCCGCCCGCGGCGCCCGCAACCTCGGCGACGGCGGCCACCTCGTCGGTGGTCGCGGCCCGGTTGGGGCGGTAGTCGAGCCCGGTACTGAACCCGAGCGCGCCCGCTTCCATGCCCTCGGCGAGGCGCTCGCGCATCGCGTCGATTTCGGAGGCGGTGGCCGGGCGGCCCACGTCGTCCATGGTGTCGAGACGAAGCGCGGAGTGGCCGACGAGAAGGCCCGCGTTGGCCGCCGGCGGGGCCTTGTCGAGGGTCGCCATGTAATCGGCAAAGCGCGGATAGCGGAATGCCTCGGGCCCGCCGAGGAGATCGAACGGCGGCAGGACGGGGCGGCCGGGACGAAGCGGCGCAAGGCTGATGCCGCAGTTGCCGGCAATCACGGTGGTGACGCCCTGGCTCGTCTTCGGAGTCATGTCCCGGTCGACGAGCAGGAGGTTGTCGTCGTGGGTGTGCACGTCGATGAAGCCGGGCGACACGATGCGTCCGGACGCGTCGATGGTGCGCGCGGCCGCCGACGCGTCGATGTCGGCGCCGATGGCCGCGATGCGGTCGCCCGAGACGGCGACATCGGCGCACGCGCGCGGCGCGCCCGTCCCGTCGATCACCGTCCCGCCCTTGAACAGGATGTCGTACCCCGGCCCGGGCCCGGCCATCGCCGCCTCCTCTGCTTCCGCAGCCGCTCCCTCACCCGCACCCGCAACCGCACCCGCACCCTCATCCTCACCCGCCCCGCCCACGGCTGGACGGCCATCGTGGTCCGTCATGGAGGCATGACCCCGCATCCTGTCGACGCGAATTGCCCGTTGCGTGACCTGCGGTCACGACCGGATGAAGGTACGCACGATGGCGCTCGCCTCGCTCTCTCACCGATCCGCGCGCGCGAGCACCGCGTGGAGCAGCACGTTGACGCTCGGCACCGCGTCCTCCTTCTCCACGTTCTCCGCCTCGTTGTGGGTGATGCCCTTCTCGCAGGGGCAGAAGATGAGGGCGGTGGGGCAGACGTGGGTCATGTTGTAGGCGTCGTGCCCGGCCTGGCTCTGCATGTCCATGTACCGGACGCCAAGCGCTTCGGCGGCATCGCGCACAAGCTGGACGCAGACCGGATCGAAGCGCTCGTCGCCGAAGCGCCAGCGGTCCACGATCTCGAAGTCGACGTTGCCGCGCCTTGCGGAGGCCTCGATTGCGGCCTCGACATCAGCCAGCATGCATTCGACGCCCCGAACTTCCGGGTGGCGAAAGTCGATGCTCACCTGCGCGAACTCCGGCAGGATCCCGACCGCGTTGGGCCAGATCTCGATTTGGCTCGCTGTGCTCTTGCCGCCCTCGGGGTGGTACTTCCACCCGATGTCGTTCACCGCCGCGATCAGGTAGGCGGCGCCCACGAGCGCGTTGCGGCGCTGGTCCATCGGCGTCGGTCCGGTGTGCGCGGTCTCGCCGGTGATCCGCAGGCGCATGCCGCGGGTGGCGTATCCGTGGGTGACCACCCCGACCGCGATGGCCTCGGCCTCCAGGATCGGACCCTGCTCGATGTGCAGCTCGAAGTAGGCGTCGATGTCGCGCCCGCCCATCGCGGTGTCGCCGACATAGCCGATCGCGGCGAGCGCGCTGCCGTAGGTGACACCGTCGTTGTCGGTGCGGGCCCAAGCCCATTCAATGTCGCGCAGGCCCGCGAAGACGGCCGAAGCGAGCATCGGAGGATTGAAGCGGGCGCCCTCCTCGTTCGACCAGTTCACCACCTCGATGGGCCGGCGAGTCTCGATGCCGTGATCGTCGAGGGTGCGAAGGATCTCGAGCCCGGCGAGCACGCCGAGGATCCCGTCGAACCGGCCGCCGGTGTACTGCGTGTCGAGGTGACTGCCCACCAGCACCGGCGCCGCGCCGCTCTCGCGCCCCGCGCGGCGCGCGAAGATGTTGCCCATCCTGTCGACACTCACCTCCGCCCCCGTGTCCCGGCACCAGGCGACGAAGAGGTCCCGCATCTCCTTGTCCGACGCGTCGAGCGCGAGCCGGCGAAGTCCCTGGTCCCGCCCCGGCCCGATCCGGGCCGATGCCATCATGGTGTCCCACAGCCGAACGTCGTCGATTTGCAGGAGGTTGGTGCGATCGTTCAAGGCGAATGCGCTCCCGGTTGCGAAGAACGGAAAGTCCCCGAGGGCATGAAAGGAGAGCAGGACAAGCCGTTCACGTTCGAACGAGGGGATCGACCCGCAGTCCCGCGTGCCGCGCCAGCACGTGGAAGTCGCTGTCATGGTGAAGCACGGCTGCGTCGGCACGGATGGCAATCGACGCGATGAGGCAGTCGACGAGCTTTCGAACGGTCTCTCCCTCCCCGCGGCAGACGCGATACAGGGCGGCCGCCTCGTCGTAGTCGGCGGGGGCGGTCGGCAGATGGGTTGCCCGCGCAAGCAGCCCGCGAAGGCTCCGAAGGTGGCGTTCATTCCTCGCGCCGGCGAGCACCTCCATGCGGATGGGGTCGCAGACCGCGATCTCGCTCCCGATCAGCTCCTCGACGCGATTGCAGACGCTGGACCCCGTGTCGCGGAGGAATTCGATCCACGCCGACGTGTCGACCAGGATCACCTCGTGCGCCCGGATCGCATCTCGTCGAGATCGCCGTCCCAGCCCGATCCCCGGAGTCGCTTGGCCTCGTCGAGCCCGAGAGGCTCCGCCGCCACCGTGCGCAATGCGAAATTGACCGCCTCGCGTTTCGTCGCGAGCTGGTAGCGACGCATGACCTCGGCACAAGCGTCGTCGTCAATGTCGATGTTGGTGCGTGCCATGTGCATCATATACACCACACGGCAACGAAACCCAAGTCCGCGGGCCATGCCCCGTCGAGCTGCCCGCGCAGAAATCAGGTCAGCACGTCGGTATCAATCAGCATGCCAATGCCATTCGCGCAGCCCGCGAACATGGGCGTCCACATCGGTGAGGTCATCGCGATCACGCCACATGCCGAAGGCGAGAAAGGTATCGGGGCCGCGCGGGGCCGCCGCGTCCCCGGCTTCGATGCCCACCAGCCTCGCCCCGAGGCTTGCCGCGATAGATGATGGTCACCGATTCGCCTCGATCCAGGCATGACAATACGTCTCCTACCCCGCTTCTCAGGGCCTTGGCGCTGATTTCCATTCGGATGCTCCCAAGAAGTGACACGAAGAAATGCCCCCAGCGCCGGTCGATTCTCAAGCGGCTTCTTCCACGGTGACCACCAGGCGCTTCTTGAATCGGGCCAGGGCTTGTTCAAGCCTGCCGATCTTGGTGGTGTGGCGAGGATCGAGCATGCGGCGAACCTCGCTCTCCTGAATGCCCATGGCCGCGGCGAAGCCGCTGTTGGACAGCCGCTCTTCGCGCAGGGCCTCGTAGAGCGC
>JAJDXW010000203.1 GCA_022823045.1 Gammaproteobacteria bacterium | reverse complement strand
ACGGCCCGCTCCGCGCGGCGGCCCGCGCCGCGGCGGAGCGCCTGGGGCTCGAGTTCGAGCACCGCTTCACCGGATACGGGGACCTCGAACCCTTCCTCGCGCGGGCCGGGGCCAGCGCCGGAACCGGACCCGGTGCCGGGGACTCGGGACGGGCCGGGAGGGATCCCCGGGGCTCCGGCCGGGTGGGTCCCCCGGCCGCTTGAAACCTTCGCTCACCGTTGTCTACTGGCGGGACATCCCCGCGCAGGTCGTCGCCCGGGCCCGAGGGGGGCGGCAGGGCACCGCCCGCCGGGCGCTCTCCGGGCGCTTCCAGGAAGCGATCGACCGGGCCGCGATGCGGGCCGGGCTCGCCGACTCCGACGACTACCTCGGGCAGTGGCGCCGCGGCGAGCCGATACCGGCCGGCCGCGACCCGGAGGCGGAAGCGGACGCGCTCGCGCGCCGCCTCGAAGCCGAGTTCACGGACGAGGTGCTGGACACCCTGGTCGCGGCGGGCGGCCGGGCAGACTTCTAGCCTGGGAAAGTCAGAGGTTTTTCCAGGTACATAACCCGAAACGGATTGCGAGTTCCTTCGGGTTCAAGCAGGGAACCACACCGATGACCGAAACCGTCGTCTCCTCGGCCACGAGGGAAGTCAAGATCGGGTTCGACCGTCCCTTCGCGGTGATTGGAGAGCGCATCAACCCGACCGGGCGCAAGCGGCTCGCGGAGGAGATGGCGGCGGGCGACTACCGCCGGGTGGAGGCGGACGCGCTCGCCCAGGTGCAGGCGGGCGCCCAGCTCCTCGACGTGAACGCCGGAGTCCCGCTCGCGGACGAGCCCCGGATCCTTCGCGAGTGCGTGAAGCTCATCCAGTCGCTGACCGACGTGCCGCTTTCCATCGACAGCTCCATCGTCGCCGCCCTCGAGGCGGGACTCGCCGCGTACGAGGGAAAGGCGCTCGTCAACTCGGTGACCGGCGAGGAGGAGCGCCTCGAGTCGGTGCTTCCGCTTGTCGCCCGGCACGGGGCGGCGGTCGTCGCCATCTCGAACGACGAGACCGGGATCTCCGAGGACCCGGACGTACGCTTCGAGGTCGCCCGCCGGATCGTGGAGCGGGCCGAGGATCACGGGATCCCTCGCCGCGACGTGGTGGTGGACCCCCTCATCATGCCGATCGGGGCGATCGGAGCGGCGGGACGGACGAGCTTCCGGCTCATCCGGCGCCTGCGCGAAGAGCTCAGGGTCAACACCACCTGCGGGGCGTCCAACATCTCCTTCGGGCTCCCCGCCCGCCCCGCCCTCAACGCCGCGTTCCTCGCGATGGCGATGGCGAGCGGCCTCACCTCGGCGATCACCAACCCTCTGGAGGCCGAGATCATGTCCGCCCTCGGGGCGGCGGACGTCATGATGGGCCACGACCGCAACTGCCGGACGTGGATCGCCCGCCACTCGGGGTCGGGCGGGGGGGCGGTCGCGGAGGCGCGGGCGCGCCGCCGCCAGGGCCGCCGGCGCGGTGGCTGACGACTCCCTCGTCGTCTTCACCCCCTCCGGGCGCCGGGGCCGGTTCCCGGTCGGAACGCCGCTCCTTGCCGCCGCCCGCCGCCTCGGGGTCGACCTCGATTCGGTGTGCGGCGGGCGCGGGATCTGCACCCGCTGCCAAATCCGGGTGAGCGAAGGCGAGTTCGCCAAGCACGGCATCGTCTCCGCGCCGGACCACCTGACGGAGCCGACCGACCGCGAGCAACGCCAGCGCAAGACCGGCCGGCTGAGGGAGGGCCACCGCCTCTCCTGCCAGGCCTGCGTCGCCGGGGACCTCGTGGCGGACGTGCCGGAGACGAGCCAGGTCCACCGCCAGATCGTCCGCAAGCGGGCCGACGCCCGCAACATCCGGATCGACCCGCTGGTGCGGCCGATGTACGTCGAGGTCCCGCCCCCCGACCTCGCCCGGCCCGCCGCCCACCTTCGGCGCCTCAAGGAGAGCCTCCGGGAAGCGTTCGGGGCGCGGGTCACCGAGGCGGAGGTCGAGGCCCTGCGCAGGCTCCACCCGACCCTCGAGGCGAGCGGCTACCGGGCGACGGCGTTCGTGCGCGACGGACGGCGGCTCGTCGACATCCGGCCCGGCTACCGCGACCGGGTCTACGGGCTCGCGGTGGACGTCGGGTCGACGACCCTCGCAGTTCACCTCTGCGACCTTCTCACCGGCGAGGTCGTCGCCTCCCTCGGCCGGATGAACCCTCAGATCCGGTTCGGGGAGGACCTCATGAGCCGCGTCTCCTTCGCGATGATGAACGAGGACGGGGCGGCGGAGATGACCGGCGCGGTACGCGAGGCCCTCGACGAGCTCGCCGCCGAGGCGGCGGCGGCGGCCGGGGTGGACCCCGCCGACGTGCTCGAGGTCGCCATCGCCGGGAACCCGGTGATGCACCACCTTCTCCTCGGGCTCGATCCCGCCCCCCTCGGGTTCGCACCCTTCGCCCTCGCGACGGACGAGGGCACCGAGGTCGCGGCCGCCGACATCGGCCTCCGGCGCGGGGCCGGCGACGCCGCGCGGGCCTACGTGCTGCCGTGCATCGCGGGCCACGTGGGGGCGGACGCGGCGGGAGTGGTCCTGAGCGAGATGCCCTACCGGAAGCGGGAGGTGACGCTCATCGTCGACGTGGGGACGAACGCGGAGCTCGTGCTCGGGAACCGGGACCGGCTGCTCGCCGCCTCGTCGCCGACCGGGCCGGCCTTCGAAGGGGCCCAGTTGAGCTGCGGGCAGCGGGCAGCGCCCGGGGTCATCGAGCGGGTCCGCATCGACCCGGTCACCCTGGAGCCGCGCTACCGGGTGATCGGGGACGAGCGCTGGTCCGACGAGCCGGGGTTCGAACCCGCCCCGAGCGGGATCTGCGGCTCAGGGATCGTGGAGGCGATCGCCGAGCTCTTCCTCGCCGGCATCGTCCACGCGGACGGCACCATCGACGGCGAACTCGCCGCGCGGTCACCGCGCATCGTGCGGACCGGGCGCACGTACACGTACGTCATCCGGACCGGCGAGCCCGAGATCGCGATCACCCAGAACGACGTGCGCCAGATCCAGCTCGCCAAGGCGGCGCTCTACGCGGGCGCGCGCCTCCTCATGGACCGGATGGGGATCGACGCGCTGGACCGGGTCACTCTCGCGGGCGCGTTCGGGAGCCAGATCGACCCGAAGTACGCCCTCATCCTCGGCATGGTCCCCGATTGCGAGCCGGGGAAGGTCACGTCGGCGGGCAACGCGGCGGGCACCGGCGCGCGCATCGCGCTTCTCAACCGGCGGCTTCGCCGGGAGCTCGAGCGCGAGGTGCGGCGGATCGAGAAGGTCGAGACGGCGGTGGAGGCGCGGTTCCAGGAGCACTTCGTGGACGCGATGGCGATCCCCCACCGGAGCGCGCCCTACGAGAAGCTGCGGGCGGCGGTCGCTCTGCCCGCACCTCCGGCACCGGCCGCGTCCGGGCGCCGCCGTCGTCGCCCCGCCGGCCGCCCAGCATAGCGACCGCTCGACACACCTTTAGTCCGGGAAAATCACCGATTTTCCCGGGTTAGCACCGATCCCGTCGAAGAGGGTCGATCCGACCCAGCCTTTCGAGCTTGATGTGGTCCTGGACATGTGTAGCATGTGTGTACGAACCCTCCGCCCCGAGACGCTTGGACATGGACAGCCGAGAACTCGTCAGGAGGCTGGAGAACGAAGGATGGCGACGGACGGGCGGCAAGGGCTCGCACCGGAAGTACCGGCACCCCGAGAGGGAGTCTCACGTGACGTTGCAACATCCGAGGAAAGACATTCCGACCGGGACACTCCGAAACATCTTCAGGCAGGCGGGATGGAAATGGCCACCCTGAGCGGACGGTCAGGAAAGAAGGAGTCCCATTGATGTTGTACCCCGTTTGCGTTCACCGCGAGGCGTCGGGATCGCTCGGCGTGACGATTCCGGACTTTCCGGGTTGCTTCTCCGGCGCGGACGACTGGCGGGATCTTCCCCGCATGGTTCAGGAGGCCATCGAGGTGCACTGCGAAGGGGAGAACATGGAAACCCCGGCCCCGAGCAGTCTGGATGAGCTGCGGGATCTTCCGGATTTCGAAGGCGGCGAATGGGTGTTCGTCGATGTGAATCTGGACGCCCTGGACACCCGCAAGGAACGCATCAACCTCTCGGTCCCGGCATATGCCCTGCGCGAGATCGACGCCTACGTGAAGGTTCACGGCGGCAGCCGGAGCGGGTTCATGGTCACCGCGGCGCTCTCCGTCGCCCGCGGCGGGTCGCCCTGAGTCGGGCCCTCCCGCTCCTCCCGAACCGCCGCGAGGGCCCGCTGTCCCGCCGCGGAGCTCCTCAAGTCTGGTAGTCGGTCTCCCCCTGGCGCTCGAGCTGGCGCTTGAGGGCGTCGAAGTGGTGCTCGGAGGCCGGCCGGTCGCCGTAGCGGGGGCCGCCCTTGAACCCGGCGATGGTCTCCTCGATGACCTCATCGGAGAGGAGGCGGAGCGGCCGGCCGGTCCACATCGCGTAGAGCTGCACCTGGGCCGCCCGCTCGATGTAGTAGAGGCGATCGTAGGCTTCCGCCACCGTCCGCCCCACCGTCATCACCCCGTGGTTGGCCATGATGAGGATGGTCTTGTCGCCGAGCACCCCGGCGAGTCGCTCCCCCTCCTTCGGATCGAAGGCGGGGCCGGCGTACTCCATGTCGTAGCCGGTCTGCATCGCCACCCCGAGCTCGGTCTGGCCGATGGGGAGGATGCGCGGGTCCTCGAGCCGGGCGAGGGCGCTCGCGTACGGCATGTGGGTGTGCATCACGCAGGCCGCGTCCGGGACCAGCCGGTGGATGGGGGCGTGGATGCAGTAGCACGAGAGCTCCATCTCGCCCTCGCCCGCGTGGCGGGTCCCGTCGAACCCGATCTCCATGAACGAGGAAGCGGTCACCTCCGACCAGTGCAGGCCGAACGGGATCTGGAAGTAGCGGTCCCCCTTGCCCGGCACGGTGAGGGTGAGGTGGTTGAAGATCCCCTCCTGGAAGCCGTGCATCACGGAGAGCCGGTGGGCCGCGGCGAGATCGACGCGGGCCTGCCATTCGGCCTCGGAGTACCGGGTCTCGCGCTTCGGCAGGGTGGTTACCGCCATCTCATGCTCCTTCTGTTCATCGTGGTCGACGTGCACGCCGGCCGGGCGAGCGGAATGCCCGGGCCCCGGCGGAAGCGTCGATTATGCGCCATCCGGGCGCGGGAGTCGCGGGCGCTGCCGAGCGGCTCGCGGCCCCGCCTCCGCGACGGGTCAGTGCGAGATGAAGACGGGCACCGTCATGTGCTGCATCAGGCGCCGGGTTACCCCGCCGAGCCAGATCTCCCGGACCCGCGCGTGGCCGTAGGCGCCCATGACGAGGAGGTCGATGCCCTCGTCCGCGATCCGGTTGAGGAGCATGTCGGCGATGGAGACCTCCCTGGCGTTGAGGCGCTGCGCCTCCACCCGCACCCCGTGGCGGGCGAGGTGCCGGGCAATGTCCGCGCCGGGAATGTCGCCGTGCCGGTCGGACCGGGCGCCCACGTCGGGGTTTGCCGAGAGGGTCACCACCTGCTGCGCCGCCTGGAGCAGGGGCAGGGCGTCGGACACCGCCCGCGCCGCCTCCCGGCTCGCGTCCCACGCGATCATCACCCGCTCGCCGACGCGCGGATACGTGCCGACGTAGGGGACGACGAGGACCGGCCGGCCGCTCGCGAGGACCACGTGCTCGGCGAGGTCCTTGCTCGTCCCGAAGCCCGCGCTCTCGGGGTTGTCCTGGCCGATGACCGCGAGGTCCGCGTGCCGGCTGAAGAGGGAAACCGCCTTCACCGGGTCGCCATCCGCGGTATGCCACTCGTGGGGGACCCCGGCCTGCGCGGCCTGTCGCTCGAACCCCTCGCGGACCCGGGCGCGGGCCTTCTCCTCGACCTCGCGCTGCTCGGCGAGGAACGAAGAGGGAAGATTGGAGGTCGCGTAGCGGGGGACGTAGACCTGCTCCCGGACCATCAGCCCGATCGCGTGGGCCTCGTGCCGCGCCGCGAGCCGGAGGGCGACGCCCACCCGCTCCTCGCACTCCGGGGTGTCGTCTGCGACGACGAGAATGTCCTTGTACGCCATTGCCTCATCCTCCTCACTGCCGGATTCCGAGACGGTAGCCGTTTCCCCGCCGTGCGGCCACTCCGGAGCGGCGGCCCGCCGCCGGCCAGGTGCCGCGGCTCCGGTCGGTTCAGGTGGTGGCCCTGGCCGCGAGCGAGCTCGAGGACGAGTAGTCGAAGTCGCGCGGGAAGCCCGCTTCGGCCCGCCGGATCGCCCGCTCGAGCCGATCGACGGCCTCGTCGATCTCCGCCTCGGTGATGATGAGCGGGGGGCAGAGGCGGATGAAGTTCTTGACCGCGATGTGGATGAGACCCTCGAGGGCCGCGTTGTAGCGGATCCGTTCCGCCATCGCCGGGTCGGGCGCCCGGGTCCTGTCGTCCGCGACGATGTCGAGCAGCCAGTAGAGCCCGATCCCGCGCACCGCCCCGATCGACTCGTGGCGGGCGGCGAGGGCCTCGAGGCGTTCCCCGAGGTGGCGGCCGAGACGCTCCGCCCGCGCCATGAGGTCGTCGCGAATCACGATCTGGAGCTGCTTGAGGGCCGCCGCGGCGGGCAGCGGATCCCCCGAATAGGTGCCCGCCCAGGGGAGCCCCGCCTTGTGCCGGGCCTCCTCCGCGAGCGCGCGGGTAGTGACGGTGCCGCCGATGCCGAACCCGGCGGTCATGCCCTTGCCGAACGAGACGATGTCCGGGGTGACCCCGAAGTTCTCGAACCCCCACATGCGCCCGGTGCGGGCCGGCGCGAGCTGGGCCTCGTCGAGCACGAGCAGCGCCCCCCAGCGGTCCGCGAGGTCGCGGAGCCGCGGCAGCCATTCGGGGGGCGGGACCACCATGCCCCCCGCGACGGGAACCGTTTCGGCGAGGATTGCGGCGACGTTCCGGCTCGTGACGTGCTCCATCAGCTCCTCGCTTCGATCGAGGCACTCGACCTCGCAGGACGGGTACTCGAGGTTGATCGGGCAGCGATAGCAGAACGGGGCGTAGATCGCGTTGCGGTGGGCCGGCATCATGAGGGGGCCGAGGTGCGCCTTGCGCCCCCCGCCCACGCTCGTCACCGCCTCGGCGGCGAGACTGCCCCCATGGAGCCCCCGGATGAGGGACACGATGTCGTACTTGCCGGTGACCCCGAGGGCGAGGCGCATCGCGATTTCGTTGGCCTCCGAGCCGGTGACCGCGAAGTTCACCACCTCGAGGTCCCCCGGCATCGTGCCCGCGATGAGCTCGGCGAATTCGACGAGCCACGGGTTCGAGTACCAGGACGACTCGTGGACGAGCTTCCCGGCCTGTTCGCGGATGGTCTCGGTGAGCTCCGGGTGGGAGTGTCCGAGCACCATGCACATCATGCCCGCGGTCATGTCGAAGTACTCGTTGCCGTCGACGTCGGTGAGCACGATGCCCCGGCCGCTCTCGAACATGATGCGGGGCTCGTAGCGCCATCCGAGGATGTGCTCGTCGTCGCGGGCCATGAGGTCGTGGTGGCGGTTGGAAAACTGGAACTCCGGCATTTCCATCGGCGATGCGCCCCCGTGGTCTGAATTGCGGCTGGCGGCCCGAAGCGTAGCAGGTAGCGGGCGCCCGGGCCGTCGTTCAGCTCCCGGCCCTCGCGGAGCCGCGCGCCCGCGCGCATAATCGCCCCCCGCTCCCGAAGAATCCCGGAGAATCCCGCGATGTCCGACGACCCGTTCGCCGATCCGCTGCAGCGGCCCCGCTACACCGGCATCCCCACCCTCATGCGGGCGCCCCACACCGAGGATCCCGGCGAGGCCGACATCGCCCTCGTCGGAGTGCCGCTCGACGGCGGGGTGACTAATCGTCCCGGCGCCCGCCACGGCCCCCGCGAGATCCGGAACCAGTCGGGCCTCATGCGCGCCTTCAACCCCGCGAACCGCATCAACCCCTACGAGCTCGTCCGGGTCCGCGACGTCGGCGACGCCCTCATCCGCCGCCCCTTTCGCCTCGAGGACAGCCTCGACGACATCGAGGCGTTCTTCCGGGAGGTGCATGCGGCGGGGGCCGTGCCGATCTCGGCCGGCGGCGATCACTCCCTGACCCTGCCCATCTTCCGGGCCATCGCGGCGGAGCGGCCGGTCGGGATGGTGCACTTCGACGCGCACTGCGACACGGGGGGACCCCGCTGGGGGAGCGCCGTGCACCACGGGGCGCCGTTCAAGGTGTCGGTGGAGGAAGGGCTCCTCGATCCGAAGCGCACGGTGCAGATCGGCATCCGCGGCGCGACCGCCGAGCCCGACGCGTGGCGCTTCAGCTACGAGTCCGGGATGCGGGTCATCACGATGGACGAGTTCCAGCGGCTCGGCGTCGAGGAGGTGATCGCGGAGGCGCGGCGGGTCGCGGGGGACGGGCCGACGTACATCTCCTTCGATGTGGACGGCCTCGACCCGGTGTTCGCCCCGGGGACCGGCACCCCCGAGGTGGGCGGGTACACCACCCACGAGGCGCAGCTCATGCTGCGGGGGCTGCGCGGACTCGACCTCGTGGGGGGCGACGTGGTGGAGGTCGCCCCGCCCTTCGACCCGAGCGGCAACACCGCCCTCGTCGGGGCGACGATGATGTACGAGATCCTCTGCATCGTCGCCGACGCGCTCGTCGCGCGCCGCGGGGCCGGCTGAGCCCGGCCGGCCGCGAGCCCGGCCGACCGGACCGCCGTCCCCTGCCGATCCCCCCTCCCCTTCCCGCCCCTTCGACCCGAGGAAACACGACATGCCGCTCCTCCCCCTAATCGAGTACGAAGACGCCGCCCCGGCGGCCCGCGCGGTCTACGACGACATCATGCGAACGCGTGGGTCCGACTGGATCAACAACTTCTGGAAGGTGCTGGCCAACCACCCCGAGACCCTCGCGCGGGTGTGGGAGGACGTGAAGACGGTGATGAAGCCGGGGGCCCTCGATCCCCTCGTCAAGGAGATGATCTACGTGGCGGTGAGCGCCACCAACAACTGCGAGTACTGCATCCACAGCCACACCGCGGGGGCGCGGGCGAAGGGCATGACGGACGAGATGTTCGCGGAGCTGATGGCGGTCGCGGCGCTTGCGAACGAGACCAACCGCCTCGCGAACGGCTTCCGGGTACCGGTCGACGAAGCCTTCCGCGGCCATCCGGACTGAACGAACGCGGAGGACGGCGGCGGTGGCGGAGCGCGGCGCCGGCCCGGCGGCGATCGAGATCAACCCGGAGTTCGGGCACGCCCTCGAGCTCATGGAAGCGGGCGCGCGGAACCTCTTCGTCACCGGCCGGGCGGGAACCGGAAAGTCGACCCTGCTCGAGCATTTCCGCGCGAACACGGGCACGAGTCCGGTCGTCCTCGCCCCGACCGGGGTTGCCGCCCTCAACGTCCGCGGCCAGACCATCCACCGGTTCTTCGGGTTCGGGGTCGACGCGACCCCGGAGAAGGTGCGCGCGAGCCGCCGGAAGCCCCGCGACCCGGAGCTGATCGCGAGGCTCACCACCATCGTCATCGACGAGGTGTCGATGCTCCGCGCGGACCTCCTCGACTGCATCGATGCGTTCCTCCGCAAGCACGGCCCGACGCCGCGCACCCCCTTCGGCGGCGTCCACATGGTGTTCGTCGGCGACCTCTACCAGCTCCCCCCGGTGGTGACCGGAGAGGAGCGCGAGATCTTCCGCTCCGTCTACGAGACCCCGTACTTCTTCAGCGCCCGGGCGCTCGCGGACGAGGACCTCGAGGTCGTCGAGCTTCAGAAGGTCTACCGGCAGAAGGACGCGGACTTCGTCGAGCTCCTCGGCCGAATCCGCAACGACTCGGTGGACGACGCGGACATGGCGCGCCTCAACGCGCGCGTGGACCCGGGGTTCGAGCCCCCACCCGACGCCTTCCACGTGAGCCTCACCACCACCAACCGCAACGCGGATCGGATCAACGAGACGAGGCTCGCGTCGCTGCCCGGAAGGACGCTCGTCTCCCGCGCCGACATCGGGGGCGACTTCGGCCGGGAGCACTACCCCACCGCGACCGAGCTCGCGTTCAAGGAAGGCGCGCAGGTGATGCTGCTCAACAATGACGCGGCGGGGCGCTGGGTCAACGGGAGCATCGGCACCGTCGAGTCTCTCGAGCAGGACGAGGAAGGAGAAGACTTCCTGTTCGTGCAGCTCCGGGACGGCGACGACCTTGTCGAGGTCCGGCCCCATACCTGGGACCTCGTCCGGTTCGCCCTGGAGGAGGGCCGCATCGTCAGCGAGCCGGTCGGCTACTTCACGCAGCTTCCCTTCCGCCTCGCGTGGGCCGTGACCATCCACAAGTCCCAAGGCAAGACCTTCGACCGCATCGTCGTGGACCTGGAGCGCGGCGCCTTCGCATCCGGCCAGACCTACGTGGCCCTCAGCCGGTGCACGTCGTTCGAGGGCATCGTCCTCAGGCGGCCGATCGCGAAGAGCTCGATCCGCGCGGACTGGCGCATCCGGCAGTTCCTCACCGGATACCACTACCGGAGGTCGGAGGAGGCGATGCCGGCCGAGGAGAAGGCGGCGGCGATCCGGCGCGCGATCGAGGAGAACGGCCGGGTCGCGATGACCTACCTCAAGGCCGACGACACGAAGAGCGAACGGGTGGTGGTCCCCGTCAGCGTGGGGCCCGAGTCCTTCATGGGGGCGAGCTTTCTCGGCATGCGGGCCTTCTGTCCGCTCCGCGGCGAGGAGCGGATGTTCCGGGTCGACCGGATCCTCGAGCTCGAAGTGCGGAACTGAGGGCGTGCACGCCCGGGGGTGACCGCATCGTCCGCGCCGGAGCGGCGGTCACTCGAAGTGGAGAAGGGAGTGCACGGTGCGTCCGGCGAGGCGGTCGCGACCGCCGAGTCCGTCGAGCTCGATGACGAAGGCGCAGCCCGCCACCTCGCCCCCGAGCCGCTCGATGAGGGAGCAGCTCGCGGCGGCCGTGCCGCCGGTGGCGACGAGGTCGTCCACCACGAGGACCCGCGATTCCGGCGCGACGGCGTCGACGTGCATCTCGACCGTACCGGTCCCGTACTCGAGGGTGTAGGACTCGGAGACCTTTCGGTACGGCAGCTTTCCCGGCTTTCGGACCGGCACGAACGAAGCCGAGAGCTCCCGGGCCACCAGGCAGCCGAAGATGAAGCCTCGGGCCTCGATGCCGGCCACCGCCTGAATGTCCTCCCCGGCGAACGGAGCCGCGAGCTCGCTGGCGGCGCGGGCGAGCATCTCGGGATCGCCGAGAAGGGGGGTGATGTCGCGGTAGAGGATGCCGGGTTTCGGAAAGTCGGGAATTGCCCGGACCCGGGACTCGAGATCACGCATGAGACGCACTGCCGGTCATGAGGGGAGGACCGGACCGGGGAGCGGGGTCCGGGCGACGACGGAAGGCTCGCCTATTCTTCGAGGAGGCGCGGCCAGTTGACGTCCGCCTTCGCGATGTTGCCGGGAATGTCCCCCTCCCAGCGCTTCTGGACGCCGAGGCTGTAGTTGAGGTAGAGCGCGCCGTCGACGATCCGCCACGCGTCGGGGTCGATGGAGGCGGTATAGCCCTGGCTCACCGCCCAGGCGCAGTAGCCGCCGTAGCGGGGGGCGAACTTCTCGGGCTCCGCCTCGAACGCGGCGCGGTTCTCCTCGCTCGCGAAGGACCAGGTGGCCCCCATCCACTCGTAGCGATGGGCGCTCTTCCCCTCGACGGGCCGGCCCTCGGTGAAGTAGGCGACGGGATCGTAGCCCCGGATGGCCCCGCCGAAAGTCGTCGAGAATACCGGTTCGAGCGCCACGGCCACGCCGGCCGCAGCGAGCAGGACCATCGCGAGAACCGGAGGAACCACCTTGCGCAGGATGCTCCTTGTACGTCCCATGCTCATCTCTCACGCTCCTCCGCGCAGACATCGCACTTCGGGTTCGTCGTCACTCTCCGATGATAGACCGGATCGCATCTCGATCCGGAGGCTGTCCAGCTCACCCGCCGACGCACCAATGCCGCCTCCCGGACCGTCGGGCGCGGCACCTGGGTCAGCCAAAACTCGGATTCTGGATGTACTAACGGGCAAATTTTGCGTAGTATGCGCAAAATTCGGCAATTGAGTCAGTGGACCACCCTGTTGAGGACAGTACAGGAACCGGCTTGGCGGAGGCGCTCCCGATGCGCGGGCGCGTCCGCGGCCAGCAGTCGTGGTGCACGGGGGTCCGGTGACCGGCGCTCGTAGCCGGGTATGGACTCGTCCGCGGGCAGCGCGACGACGAGTTCAGCGCGGGCGATTCATCCGGTGCCCGGCATCGGGTCTGCCGCCTCATCGTGCGCTCACCCCGCGAAACGGAGCCTCCTGATGCTCGTCGCTTTCGCCATGACGAACTACACCTGCTTCCGCGACCGGCAGGAGCTCAGCATGGAGGCGGTGCACCGAGCGCCGCGGGAGGACACCTGCGCATTCTCCACCGGCATCCGGCGCTTCCCCCGGCTCAATCGAGTCTCGGCGATCTACGGCCCCAACGGGAGCGGCAAGTCGCGCTTTGTCGAGGGTTTGGATTTCGCACGGAACTTCGTCATCGGTTCCTCAAGAGAAAGCCAGTCCGGAGACGCGATCCGGCACATCCCGTTCGTATTCGATGCCCAGACGAGAGGGCAGCCGACCAGTTTCGAGACGTCATTCATCCAGGACGACACTGTCTACGAATATGGCTTCAGCATCGATCGCAGCCGCGTCCACGAGGAATGGCTGCTGGCCTGGCCCCCCCGTGGGCGCATGCGGAGGCTCCTCGATCGCAGATTTGACCCGGACACGGAAGAAGAAACGTGGGGTTTTGGCCCCTCGGTGCGGGGACACAAAGAACTATGGCGTTCGAGTACACGGCCGAACTCGCTGTTCGTCTCCACGGCGGCTCAACTCAACAGCACGACGTTCCGACCAGTGGTCGACTGGTTCCGAAATCTGCAGGTGGTGGCAGCGGGAGGGATTGACCCCAGCTACACGATCGGGATCGCCAAAGAAAGTCCAGATCTGAAGCGGCGGGTGCTCGCGTTCCTGAAGGACGCAGACATTGCCGTCTCCGACATCAGGACCCGCACGGAGAATCGGCGCCTGGGCGAGCTTTCTCCGCCTCTACCACCGGGAGTGATGGAGGAGCTCTCCAATGTCGGCGAAGCGACCATCGAGCTCGTCTACGTAAGCTTCGAGCATTCCCCCGCGGGGAGCGGCGAGCGTCAGTACCTGGATATCGACGACGAATCGGACGGAACGCGGCGGCTCTTCGCCTTCGCCGGCCCTTGGCTGGATGTCCTCGACAACGACCGCGTTGTCGTAATCGACGAGCTTGACCGAAGCCTGCATCCCCTACTCGTCGCCAGCCTGATCCGACGAATCAACAGCGCAGGTGCACGGGAGGACGGGCAGCGCGCCCAACTCGTCGCGACTCTGCACGATGTCACCCTGCTCCGAGATGTTCTGGATCGCAGCCAGATCTGGTTCACCGAAAAGGACCGGGAGACCGAAGCGGCAACTCTCACTCCTCTATCGGACTTCCGCCCCAGGCCGCGCGAAGCGCTGGTCCGAGGCTACCTTGGCGGACGATATGGCGGCGTGCCAATCATCCAGGAGTCGGAATTCGATGTCCGGGCGGCGTCCCGGGACTAGGGCGTGTTAGCACTAATGGACATGGTCATGTTAATCTCCACGGATGGAACTCACGCAAGCTCAATACGAACGGGTCGCGCCACACCTGCCGGTGCAGCGCGGCAACGTCACCCATTCGAACC
>JAJDXW010000139.1 GCA_022823045.1 Gammaproteobacteria bacterium | reverse complement strand
AAGAGATCTTCGTCGTCGAGGAGAAGGTGACGCTCTCCGAGCTCCAGGTCCGCAATGCGCTCTATCCGCTCCCCGACGGACGGCGCCCGCGGGTCATCGGGCACAACGACGAGGCGGGACGGGTGCTGCTGCCCGCCTTTCCGGAGATCTCCCCCGACGACGTGGCGCGCGCGCTCGCGTCGCGCATCGCCCACTTCCACCGGTCGAGCGCCATCGACGACCGGATCGCGTTCATCGAGGCGAAGGCCCGGCAGGCGCGGGCCCGCAACGCGCTCGACATCGCGCGCACCCCCTACTTCTGCTCCGGCTGCCCGCACAACACCTCGACCCGGGTCCCGGAGGGGAGCCGCGCGCTCGGCGGCGTCGGCTGCCACTTCATGGCCACTTACATGGACCGCGGCAACGTCACCCACACCCACATGGGCGGCGAAGGCGTGAACTGGATGGGGCAGGCCCCCTTCGTCGAGACCGGGCACGTCTTCCAGAACCTCGGCGACGGCACCTACTACCACTCGGGGCTGCTCGCGATCAGGGCCTGCGTCGCGGCCGGCATGAACATCACCTACAAGATCCTGTTCAACGACGCGGTGGCGATGACCGGCGGGCAGCCCCATGACGGGCCCATCGACCCGCCCGCGATCAGCCGCCAGGTGCGGGGGGAAGGGGTCGAGACGATCTGGCTCGTGTCCGACGAGCCCGAGAAGTACGGGTCGGCGGCGATGTTCGCGCCCGGCACGAAGCTCGGCCACCGGCGGGACCTCGACCGCATCCAGCGCGAGCTTCGCGAGGTCAAGGGGGTGAGTGTCCTCATCTACGACCAGACCTGCGCGGCGGAGAAGCGCCGGCGCCGCAAGCGCGGCGCGATGGTGGACCCGGACCGGCGGACGTTCATCAACCACCGGGTGTGCGAGGGTTGCGGGGACTGCAACGCGAAGTCGAACTGCCTCTCGGTGCTGCCCCTCGACACCGAGTACGGGCGCAAGCGCCAGATCGACCAGTCCGCCTGCAACAAGGACTTCTCGTGCGTGGAGGGCTTCTGCCCGAGCTTCGTGAGCGTCCAGGGGGCGGCCCCGCGGCGGGGCGGGGCGCGGGTCGAGGTCCCGGCGGGCCTCGCCGCGCTGCCGGAACCGGACCGTCCGCGCCTCGTCGAGGGGGGGCGGCCGTTCAGCATCCTCGTCGCCGGGGTGGGGGGCACCGGGGTGGTCACCATCGGCGCCCTCGTCACCATGGCCGCGCACCTCGAAGGTATCGCGTTCTCTACTGTCGACCAGTTCGGGATGGCGCAGAAGGGCGGGGCGGTCACGAGCCACGTGTGGATCGCGGCCCGCCCGGAGGACATGCGGGCGATTCGCCTCAACGCCGGGGCGGCGGACCTCGTGCTCGGCTGCGACAGCCTCGTCGCCTCCGGGGACCTCGCCCTCAACGTCATGAGCCCGAAGCGCTCGAAGGTCATCGTCAACACCCACGAGCAGATCACCGGGCAGTTCGCCCGCGATCCCGATCTCGAGTTCCCGACCGAGTCCATCGTCGGGCGCATCCGGGCCGCGGCGGGTAGCGAGAACGTCCAGGTCCTCGACGCGACCCGCATCGCGACCCGGCTCCTCGGGGACGCCATTGCGAGCAACCTCTTCCTCCTCGGGTTTGCCTATCAGCGGGGACTCGTCCCCGTGTCGGGGGTCGCCATCGAGCGGGCCATCGAGCTCAACGGGGTGGCGGTCGAGATGAACCGCGAGGCGTTCCGGTGGGGGCGGCGGGCGGGCCGCGACCTCGGGGCGGTGGAAGGTCTCGCGGCGAAGGGCGACGAGGGCCTCGAGCCGGCCGCGCCGAAGACCCTCGACGAATTCGTCGAGCGGCGGGTGGCGGACCTGACGGACTGGCAAAACGCGGCCTGGGGCGCACGCTACCGGGGGCTCGTCGAGCGAGTACGCGAGGCGGAGCGGGGACTCGGGGAGGGCGAAGCGCTCTCCGGGGCGGTCGCCCGCTTCGCGTACCGGCTGATGGCCTACAAGGACGAGTACGAGGTGGCCCGCCTCTACACCGACGGGGCGTTCCGGGAACGGCTCGCGGCCCGTTTCGAGGGGGACCTCCGAATCACCTTCCACATGGCGCCGCCCCTTCTCGCGCGGCCGGACCCGGCGACCGGAGAGGCGCGCAAGCGCACCTACGGCCCCTGGATGTGGCGGGTACTCGGCCTCGTCGCGAAGATGCGGGGCCTGCGGGGTACCCCGTTCGACCCCTTCGGCCGCACCGAGGAGCGGCGCACCGAGCGCCGGCTCATCGAGGAGTACTTCGAGACGATGGACGAGCTGCTATCGGGGCTCTGCCCCGCGAACCTCGCCCTCGCGGTCGAGATCGCGTCCGTCCCGGACCAGATTCGGGGCTACGGCCACGTCAAGGAGCGGAACGTCGAGGAGGCCGCGGCGGAGCGGGCCGCCCTCCTCGAGCGCTGGCGCTCGGGCGGCGGCGAGGCGGCCGAGGCGCGCGCCGCCTGAACGGCACTGACGCGGGGACCGGACGAGCGCCGCCGTGGACCGCAAGGGCAAGCACCTCGAGTTCATCCAGGGCACCGTCAACCGGCTGTCCACGAACTCGTTCCTGCTCAAGGGCTGGACCGTGGTGCTGGTGTCTGCCCTGTTCGCCCTCGCGTCGACCAATCTCAACCTCTACTTCATCTATCTCGCGTACTTCCCTGCCATCGCGTTCTGGATCCTGGACGGATACTTCCTCTGGCAGGAGCGGCTGTTCCGCCGCCTCTACGACCACGTGCGGTCGCTCGAAGAGGAAGAGATCGACTTCTCGATGGACACCTCCCCCTGGGCGGCCGACACGACTTCCTGGGCCGCCGCATGCTGGTCGAAGACGCTGGTCATCTTCCACGGCGCGGTGCTCGCGACCGTCGTCGTCGTCACCCTGCTCGCCCACAAC
>JAJDXW010000126.1 GCA_022823045.1 Gammaproteobacteria bacterium | reverse complement strand
TCCTACGGCCCGTCGATCATGCTCGGGATCTTCGCGGGCACCCTGCTGTACGTGGAATTCGAGGCCGGCCTCCTCGCCGTCGCCGTCGCCACCGTGGCCGGGGCAGTGCTCGCCGGACTCTACGTGGAGCGGATGTGCTTCTGGGCAATTCGCCGGGGGGCGGCTCTCGCCTCCATGGTCTCGAGCTTCGCGATCTGGATGCAGCTCGAGGAGATCGTCACCGTCGTCTTCCCCGAACGCACCTATCCATTCCCGCCGCTCGCGGATTTCGCCCTCGAGTTCGGAGAGTTCTTCGTCCGCGGGGACCATGTCGTCATGTTCGCCTGCGCGGCGGCGATCACCGCCCTGCTGCACCTGTTCCTGTACCGGACCCGCTTCGGGCTCGCGCTCCGCGCCGTCTCCAGGAACCCCGCCGCCGCCGCCTTCGTCGGCATCAACACCGGGCTCGTGCTGTTCTTCGCGTTCGCCCTCGCCTCCGCGATCGGCGGCTTCGCGGGATACCTCATCGCGGCCGGCGACCAGCAGATCACCCCGTACTTCGGGCTCTGGGCGACCTTCAAGGGGCTCATCGCGATGACCCTCGGCGGCATGGGGTCGATCCCGGGGGCCATCGCGGGCGGGCTCCTCCTCGGCATCATCGAAGCCCACTGCGGGTGGTACCTCGGCACCGAGTACCGGGACCTTGCGGCCTACGGGGTCCTCTTCGCCTTCCTCGTCTTCCGGCCGGGCGGGCTCTTCGCGCAGCGCCAGACGGTGCGGAGCCAGCTCGCCGAGCGCCGGGTATAGGCGACCATGGACGAGTATCTCATCCAGGTCCTCTCCAACATCGGGATGATCTCGTTCATCGCGCTGTCGGCGTACATCCTGCTCCTGACCGGCGAGATCTCCTTCGGCCAGCAGGCGTTCTTCGCGATCGGGGCCTACGCCGCAGGGATCGCGACCGCCATGTGGGGCTGGGGGTTCTGGCCGGGCCTCGTGTGGGGGGCGGCGGCGGCGGGGGCGGGCGCGTTCCTGCTCGCGTGGCCCACGCTCAGGATGCGGGGGCTCTTCTTCGCGATCGGCACCCTCGCGTTCGCGGAGATGGTGCGGCTCCTCTTCGAGATCTTCACCTACCAGGTCGAGATCGACGGCGAGCTGGTGGGGCCGGAGGGGTCGGAGGGATTCCGCGGGATCCGCTACATCTTCGAGCAGGACATCAGCGCCTTCCACTACATGCTCCTCATCTACGCCCTCCTTGCCGGCGTGCTCGTGCTCCTCTTCGTCATCGAGCGGACCCGGCTCGGCGCCATCTGGCGGATGCTGGGCGAGGACGAGCTGCTCGCGGAGGCGCAGGGCGTCAGCCGGACCTACTACAAGGTGCTCGCGACCGTCGTCGCGGGCGCCGTCGCCGGCATCGGCGGCGGGCTCTACGCCCACATGAACACCTACCTCGAGCCCAAGATCTTCAACGTCATGCTCGGGGTGCACAGCCTCGCCTACGGACTCATCGGCGGGCTCGGGACCGCCTTCGGCCCCCTCATCGGGGTCGGGATCGACATCGGGCTCCTCGAATCGGCGCGGATCTTCTCCGGCTACCGCATGATCGTCTTCGGCGGCATCGTCGCCCTGCTGCTCATCTTCCGGCCGCGCGGGCTTCTCGACGAGGCGGCCGTCCATGCCATCGCCGGCTGGTGGCGCACGCTGACTTCGTCGCACGCGAAGCGGCGGACCGGGCGGCCGCCGGAGCAATCGGGTGCTTGAGATCGAGCGGGTCTCGCGGTCGTTCGGCGGGGTCGCGGCCCACACGGAAGTCGATCTTCACGTGGCCGCCGGCGAGGTGGTCGGGCTCATCGGACCGAACGGTTCCGGAAAGACCACCCTCCTCAACGTCATCACCGGCCTCTCGCCCGCGGAGCGGGGGCGGGTTCGGTTCGACGGCCGGGACGTGACGAACCTTCGCCCGGACCGGATCGCCCTCCTCGGACTTGCCCGCACCTTCCAGACCCCGCGCATCCTCCACCGGATGACGGTCCTCGAGAACCTCGCCGCCGCCCTCTTCGCGGGATCTTCCGGGGTCCGGACCCTGAGCGCGGCCGGCCGCGACCGCTTGCTCGGGCTGCTGGACGAGTGCGGCCTCGGCGACCGGACGGACGAGCTCGCGAGCAAGCTCACCCTGCCGGAACAGCGTCGGCTGGAGCTCGTCCGCACCCTGGTCTCCGACCCGAAGCTCATCCTCCTCGACGAGCCGGCGGGCGGGATGACCCCGGCCGAGACGGAGGGCATGGCGAGGCTCATCGCGGAGGTGGCGGCGAAGGGACGGACCTGCATCGTCATCGAGCACAAGATCGACATGATCTCGTCCCTTTGCGAACGGATCTGCGTCCTCGACTTCGGGCGCGTAATCGCGGACGGAACGACGGCGGAGGTGCTCGAGGACGAGGCCGTTCTCGAGGCCTATCTCGGCCGGCGGGACGCGGCCGCCTGACCGTGGCCGCCATGCTGGAAGTTCGCGACCTCCACGTCGCCTACGGCAAGGCGCGGGCCGTCCAGGGAGTGTCGCTCCACGTCGACGAGGGCGAGATCGTCGCCCTCATCGGGGCGAACGGGGCGGGAAAGAGCTCGACCATGCATGCAATCTGCGGGGTGACGAGGCCCGCCCGAGGCACCGTTTCGTTCCGGGGGAAGGACATCACCGGCCGCCCCGCCCACCGCGTGGTGCCCCTCGGGATCGCCCAAGTGCCGGAAGGCCGCCTCATCTTCGACGACCTCACCATCGAGGAGAACCTCGTGCTCGGCGGGATCACCCGCACCCGGGCAAGCGAGCGGGCGCGCATGGCGAGCGTCCTCGAGCTGTTCCCGGTCCTCGCCCCCCGTACGGACGAGACCGCCTCCAACCTCTCGGGAGGCCAGCAGCAGCTCCTCGCCATCGCGAGAGGGCTCATGTCGGACCCGACGTTCATCATGCTGGACGAGCCCTCGCTCGGGCTCGCGCCGCTCGCCGCGCAGGAGGTCTTCGACCTCTTCGCCACCCTGCGACGGAACGGGCTCACGATCCTCCTCGTCGAGCAGAACGTGCGCCAGGCCCTCGCGATCGCCGACCGCGGCTATGTCATCGAGAGCGGGCGCATCATCCTGGAGGGGGAGTCGCCGCGCCTGCTCGAGGACGAGGGGCTGGCTCGCGCCTACCTCGGCATCGAGCGCCGGCCGGCAGACGCACCGAATGCGAACAACGAAGACGGAGGAGGCCAATGACGCGTTCCATCCGATACTCATTGAGCGCGGGCCTGCTCGCGCTGGTGCCCGCCATCGCGCTCGCCGCCGGGGAGCGACCGATGGTGAAGGTGGGCTGCGCGCCGACCGACGAGAAGCTCGTCTTTCACTGCATGTTCGAGGTCATGGGGAGGAAGAGCCACGAGCCCATCGAGGGTGCGGCGTTCAAGGTCAACGCCGACATGCCGACCATGCCCCTCGCCCACAACGTGAGGCCGATCCGCCCTGAGCCGGTCGACGGCAAGCCCGGCTCCTACGAAGGGAGGATCGAGCTCGAGATGCTCGGCGAGTGGGCGATCAAGATGACCTTCGACAAGCCCGTCCGGGACATCGTCATCGAGAAACTGACCTTCGGCGACGAGCCGGTGGACCACTCCAGGATGGGCCACGGCGAGAAGACGAAGACGGACCATTCCAGCGACGCAGAGAGAGTACTGGAGCGCTACGATGCCAACGGGGACGGGCGAATCACGTGTCGCGAGGCACGCAGACACCGGATTACGCCCGTCGAGCGCTCACACCCTGCATACCAGTACATGGACGACCGCGACGGAGATGGTGTCGTCTGCGAGTAGCGGCAGCAGCCCGCCACCAAGTCGCCAGTCGGGCTGGCCGAAGGCGAAGTCCGACACTGGACTCCGAGCTCGGCGCCTTACCTGAGCGGCGGGCACCGCCCCGGCACCCAGCGCGGGTTGCCCTCCGGCATGGCGACAATTTCGGAGCGGAGCGCAGTGAGGAACTCCCGGCCCGCAGCGGCTGGAGTGGGAATGGAACGGCGGCGACAGACGAAAACGATGCAAAAGGCACGTGCGGCCACGTTTCTATCGTCGTGTGATTCCCCACTGAAGATGCCTACCGGGGTCCATGCGCCCGTGCAGTATTCGAAGGACACGAACGCCCTCGGCAATCCGCTGGAAATAGATGGCGTGGGCGACGCTCTCGTATCGCCGGAGTCCATCCCGGACGAAACCGTAGTCGGAGCCGAAACTCGGGTTTTCGGCGATGGTATCGATCCTGGCATGAAGCATTTCGCTGTATCGCTCAGCTTGATTCATGCCGAAGTGCTCGATGCCGTAAAGGTAGATATCAATCAGGTCTTGCTCCGCATCACTTGTTATTTCAATCCTGGTCACGCAACAGACCCTTCTGCCGCGCTTCGTCGCGCGCGGCGGCCTTGATCTCGGGCAGCGTTCGACCGGTGAGGCCGCTCGCGTCCGCGCGGTCGAGCAGGTCGCGCAACTGCCGTATCGCCCCCTCCCGGCGCTCCTGATCACGCCGGACCAGGTCGCGGAAGTACTCGCTCACGTTGCCATAGCGCCCTGCGCGGATCTGCGCCTCGACCCATTCATTCATCTGGTCGGGCATCGAGATGGTAAGTCTTGACATACCGAACCCTCGCTTCAGATTTGATCATAATAGATCATACTCAGGTTGCGCCGGTCCGATCGCGGCTCCGGCGTGGAAGGGATAACGGCCTCGGGGCGCGGCTCAGTCCTGGCCGGCGACGGAGACGGGCGCCGCCGTCCGCTCCGCGAAGGTGCGGGCGCCAGCCGCGACGAAGTCGTTCGCGTGGATATAGAGGAAGCGCACTCCTTTTGCCACGTACTCGGCGGCGTTCTCGTAGCTGGTCAGGATCCCCGTGTGGCGGCCCGCCGCGCGGGCCCGCTCGATCACGTCGTCCATGACGCGCTGCACCTCGGGCGCCCGGAAGTTGCCCTCGTGGCCCATGCTCTTCGCGAGGTCCACGGGGCCGATAAAGTAGACGTCGATGCCGTCCACGGCGAGGAAGTCGTCGAGCTCCTCGACCGCAGTGACGGTCTCGATCTGCACCGACACGAACTTTCCGACCGGGTGGCGTGGGTAGCAGTACCGCACCGACTCGACGACTCGCCTCGCGTCCTCGGCCCGGTCCACCCGCGGCACCACCACCCCGTCCACCCCCCGGAAGAGGTATCGCTCGAGCACCCAGTCGGCGGGGCTGAACACCCGCACCACGCTCGCCATCGCGTGCAGTCGGGCGGCACGCGCCATGTTCTCCACCGACTCCACGTCCGGGCTCCCCTGCTCGCAGTCGATGAAGACGATGTCGATCGGCTGCCGGGCGAGCACCTCGACGAAGCTCGCGGACGGGTGGTCCGCGTTCACGACGACGAGGGGCTCGTCGCGCGCGAGCTTCGCCCGCAGCCGCTCCACCGCACTCTGACCCTGCCGCTCCGGACCCGAATCTGTTGTCATTGGCCGACTCCGCCGCTGGTTTTCCGAGTCCCGGCATTGTGCCCCGAAGAGGCACAAATGCAATTGTCACTGCTCTTCGCGCGACCGCCCCTGCAGCAGCTCCCCACCCCGAAGGTCAACATCGCTTCCCGCACGCACTAGAATGCGGGCCGCGCGCGAGCGCAAGTCCCAACCTGGAGGAATCCGATGTCCGAGAGCCGCGACCCGGTCGAGTGGTACCGGCGCATGCGGCGGCTTCGCCGCTTCGAGATGCGGGCCGCGGAGCTCGTCGGAGACGGCGAGATCGCGGGGCCGGTGCACGAGTACATCGGGGAGGAGGCGGTCGCGGTCGGAGTGTGCGCGGCCCTTCGCGCCGACGACGTGATCACGAGCACCCATCGCGGCCACGGCCATATCCTCGCCAAGGGCGGCGCCTCGGACCGGATGTACGCCGAGCTGCTCGGGCGCGAGAGCGGCTACAACCGTGGCCGCGGCGGCTCCATGCACATCGCGGACTTCTCGCTCGGCATCTACGGCGCGAACGGCATCGTGGGGGCGGGCGCGCCCATGGCCTGCGGCGCGGCATTCACGTTCAAGGCCCGCGGGGAGGACCGGGTCGCGGTCCCCTTCTTCGGTGACGGGGCGATGAACCAGGGGGTGCTGCTCGAATCGCTCAACCTCGCCGTGATCCTGCGCCTGCCGGTGGTCTTCGCGTGCGAGAACAACGGGTTCGCCATCACGTCGTCGATCGACGACATGCTGGGCGGCGACCTCGTCCGGCGAGCGGAGGGGTTCGGCCTTCCCGCCCGGTCCGTGGACGGCATGGACGTGCGCGCGGTCCACGCGGCGACCGTCGAGGCGGTCGAGCGCGCGCGGACGGGCGGCGGCCCTACCTTCCTCGAGTTCCGGACCGCCCGCTACTCGGTGCACAACATCTCACAGGGTGGCCGGATGCGGGACAACCGCTCCGAGGAGTTCCTCGCCGAGGCGCGCACGCGCGACCCCGTCGAGCGTCTCGCGGGCGAGCTCGCCCGGGACGGCGGCTGGGGACCGGGCGGCCGCGAAGAGGTCGACGAGGAGGTGGAGCGCGAGCTCGAGGGCGCGATCGGGTTCGCCCGCAACAGCCCCCGGCCGCGGCCGGAGACGGCCCTCGACTACATGTACGCGGAAACGTATCCGGACTTTCCCGCACCGGGCTGGGAGCACTGACGCCATGCGAGAGATGACCTACGTACAGGCCCTCAACGAGGCGCTCCACCAGGCGATGAGCGAAGACCCTTCGGTCTTCATGATCGGCGAGAACATCCGGGGCGGGATGCGCCCGGAGGCGGCGGGACTCGACGAGGCGTTCGCCCCGGAACGGGTATTGGACATGCCGATCTCGGAGGCCGCCTTCACCGGGTTCGCGAACGGAGCGGCCCTCGCGGGAATGCGGCCGGTCGTCGAGTTCCAGGTCGCGTCGCTCATGTTCCCCGCCTTCGACCAGATCGTGAACCAGGCCGCGAAGCTTCCCCTGATGCTCGGCGGGCAGGCGCACATCCCCATCACGTTCTTCCTCATGGGGGCGGGCGCGGGCGGCGGGAGGGCCGGCCAGCACTCCGACAACCCGTACACCTTCCTGGTCCACGCCGGCATCAAGACGGTCGTTCCGGCGACCCCCGCCGATGCCAAGGGGCTCATGCTCGCCGCGATCTTCGAGGACGACCCGGTCGCGGTCGTCGTCAATGCCAACCTCCTCGGGACGACCGGCGACGTGTCGGCCGGGGGCGAGCGTGCCCCGCTCGCGAAGGGAGCGGTGCGCCGCGCCGGCACGGACGTGTCGGTCTGCGCGGTCGGAGCCCTCGTCCCCGCCGCCCTCGACGCGGCGGAGCGTCTCGCGGAGGACGGTATCGACGTGGAGGTATGGGACCCCCGCAGTCTCCTCCCCTTCGACAAGGAAGGGCTCGCCGCATCGGTCGCGAAGACCGGACGCCTGGTGATCGCCGACGACTCGGCGCGCACCTGCGGGTTCGCGGCGGAGGTGGCGGGGCTCGTCGCCGAGCGCTGCTTCGACTCGCTCCGCGGGCCGATCAAGCGGGTCACCCGGGCCGACGTGACGGTCCCGTACAGCACGCCCATCGAGCACGCGATGCTGCCGGCGGCGGACGAGCTGGAGACGGCGGTCCGAGCGCTCGCCGCCTGAGCGCCGGGCGGCTCCGGCGAGACACCCGCGTGGCGTGGGCGCCGCCGGTGGTCGCGGGTAGCCGCGCGCCGCCTCCGCGCCGCACCGAAATGAACGGACCACCCGGGCGGTGACGAACATCCTCTTCATCATGGCGGACCAGCTTCGGTTCGACTACCTCGGCTGCTACGGGCACCCGACGATCCGCACCCCGAACATCGACACGCTCGCCGCGCGCGGGGTCCGCTTCGATCGCGCCTACGTGCAGTCGCCGATCTGCGGGCCGAGCCGGATGAGCTTCTACACCGGGCGCTACGTCCGCAGCCACGGCTCGACCTGGAACGGCGTTCCGCTCCGGGTCGGCGAGATGACCCTCGGAGATCATTTGCGTCCCCTCGGGATGCAGACCGTGCTCTGCGGGAAGACCCACATGCAGGCCGACCGCGAGGGAATGGCACGGCTCGGTCTCGACCCCGAGAGCGTGGTGGGCGCGCGCGTCGCCGAGTGCGGATTCGACGTCTGGGACCGGCTCGACGGCCTCCATCCGAGTGTGGCTCAACAACCGAGCCACTACCAGGAACACCTCCAAGGGCTCGGCTACGACGGACCCAACCCTTGGGAGCAGTGGGCCAACTCCGCCGAGGGAGACGACGGGGAGATCCTGTCCGGGTGGCTGATGCAGCACGCGGACCGGCCGGCCCGCATCGAGGAGCCGGACAGCGAGACTCCCTACGCGACGACCCGCGCCATCGAGTTCATCGAGCAGGCGGGCGACGCGCCGTGGTGCCTGCACCTGAGCTACATCAAGCCGCACTGGCCGTACATCGTCCCCGCCCCGTACCACGAGCTGTACGGCCGGGACGACGTCCTGCCCGCGGTGCGGAGCGAGGCCGAGCGCGAGAACGCGCACCCGGTGCTCGCCGCGTACCACGAGCACCGCTTCTCGAAGGTGTTCTGCCGCGACGAGGTCCGCGAGCGGGTGATCCCCGCCTACATGGGGCTCATCACCCAGATCGACGACCAGATCGGCCGCCTCGTCGCGTACCTCGAGGAGAGCGGGCGCGCGGACGAGACGATGATCGTCTTCACCTCGGACCACGGGGACTATCTCGGCGATCACTGGTTGGGCGAAAAGGAGCTCTTCCACGAGCCCTCGGTCCGGATCCCCCTCATCGTCGCCGACCCGTCCGAGGCGGCGGACGCGACCCGCGGCACCGCCTCCCGGGCCCTCGTCGAGGGGATCGACCTCGTGCCCACCTTCGTCGAGGCAGCAGGCGGCAGACCCCGCCGCGAGGTGATCGAGGGGCATTCCCTGCGGCCCCTCCTCCACGGAACCCGGGAGAAGCTCCGCGACCATGTCATCAGCGAGTACGACTACTCGTTCCGGGCGGCGCGGGCGCGCCTCGGCCAGCCCGTCGAGTCGGCGCGCCTAGTGATGATCTTCGACGGCCGCTTCAAGCTCATCGAGGCGGAAGGCTTCCGTCCGATACTCTACGACCTCGAGACGGACCCCGACGAGCTGCACGACCTCGGTGCCGACCCGGCGGCCCACGCGGGCGAACGCGAACGGCTGCGGGGCGCCCTCGACCGCTGGTACCGCCGGCACCACACCCGCACCACCATTGCCGACGAGACGATCCTCGCCCGCGCGGGCGGGGAGATCGACCGGGGCATCGTCATCGGCTTCTGGGACGAGGCGGAGCTCGCCGAGGCGAGGCGCCAGGGCCGCTCCGGAAACTGATAGGCCACGTCCGCGCCGCGTCCTGCGGCGAAACCTCCCGGGGCTTCAGGGTGGCGTCGTATCATCCGCGCGGGCGAGATGCCCGCGCTCGCGGGAGGACGGCGGTCCCGCAGCGACCGCGCGGCGGCAACCGAAGCGCGGTGCGGAATCACGCTCTCGCAACCCGTTCACCGGACGGGCCGGGAGCAGCGTACGATCACCGCTCGGAACGCGCCGCCCCCCCCGGCCGCACGAGTCGCATGGAACGGTCTCCGGGAGCGCTGGCGCGGTTCAACTGGTTCCGGGAGGTTGTCTTGAGAGCGGAGAAGCATGACTGAATCGAGAGCCGGTTACCGGATCGGGGTGGACGTGGGGGGCACGTTCACCGACGTGGTGTGCGTGCGCGACGGGCGCGCCCCCATCGTGTTCAAGGTGCCGAGCACGCCGGCGAACCCCGGCGAGGCCGCGCTCGCGGCGGTCGAGCGCCTCGCGGCGGAGGGAGTCGAGCCCGGTTCGCTCGCTCAGCTCGCGCACGGCACCACGGTGGCGACCAACGCGGTGCTGGAACGAAAGGGCGGCCGGCTCGGGATCGTCACCACCGAGGGGTTCCGGGACACCCTCGAGATCGGGCGCCAGATGCGCCAGCAGATGTACGAGGTCTGCCTCGACCCCCAGACCCCGGTCTTTCTCGCCCCGCGCGCGATGCGGTTGGGAGTGCGGGAACGGGTCGGCCCGGATGGAGCGATCGTCGAGCCGCTCGACGAGGCTTCGGTGCGGGACGCCCTCGGACGGCTCGCCGCCGCGGGAATCGAGTGCATCGCGGTCTGCCTGCTCTTCTCGTTCGTCAACCCGTCCCACGAGCGCCGCATCCGCGAGATCGCGCGCGCGGAGCATCCGGAGCTCGAAGTCTCGCTCTCGTGCGAGGTCGACCCCGCGTTCCGCGAGTACGAGCGGACCGCGGTCACCGCCTTCGACGCGTACATCAAGCCGACGGTCCGGCGCTACCTCACCCAGCTCGCGGGGCGCCTCGCGGATGCGGGGGTGCCGGCGCCGCTCCAGATCATGCAGTCTCGCGGGGGGCTCGCGAGCGCAGACATCGCGCGCGGACGCCCGGTGCGCCTCTTTCTCTCCGGACCGGCGGCCGGGGTCATCGGCGGCCAGGCGACGGGGGCGGCGGCCGGGCACGACGACCTCATCACCCTGGACGTGGGCGGCACGAGCTCCGACATCGCGCTCGTGTCCGGAGCGAAGCCTCTCATTCGAAGCGAGGGGGTCATCGACGGATACCCGGTGCGGGTGCCGATGGTGGACGTGAACGCGATCGGGGCGGGCGGGGGGAGCATCGCCTGGCTCGACGACGCGGGCGGGCTTCGGGTCGGACCCCGCTCGGCGGGCTCGGTCCCCGGCCCCGCCTGCTACGCGCGCGGGGGCCGTGAGCCGACCGTCACCGACGCGTCCATCGTGCTCGGCTACCTCGACCCACGCTACTTCGCCGGGGGCGCCATCGATCTCGACCCCGAGCTCGCGCGCGATGCGATTCGCGAGCGCATCGCGGAGCCGCTCGGGCTCGGCATCGAGGACGCGGCGGCCGGCATCCACCAGGTCGTCAACGCGCAGATGGCCGAGGGGATACGCCTCGTCTCGGTCCGCCAGGGCTTCGACCCGCGCGAGTTCACCCTCGTCGCGATGGGCGGGGCGGGCCCGCTCCACGCGTGCGCGCTCGCGGACGACCTCGCCATCGAGCGCGTGGTGGTGCCCCGCCACCCCGGCGTGCTCTCCGCGGCCGGGCTCCTCGCCGCGCCGATCGAACACGAGGTGTCGACCGCGTACGCCGAGCCGTTCGCGGGGCTCGCGATGGCCCCGGTGCGGCGCATCGTCTCCGGGCTCGACGCCGCCGGACGCAAGCTCATGGAGCGCGAAGGACTTTCCCCGAACGGCGACGTCGAGATCCTGCACTTCGCCGACGTCTGTCACGTCGGCCAGGGCTATCACCTGGAGGTGCCGTTCCACCCCGCCGCCGCCGACGCGCTCGAACGGCTCTACGCGGACTTTCTCGCCGCCCACGAGCGGGTGCACGGGCACGCGGTCGAGGCGCCGGCACGCTTCGTCAACCTCCGCGCCGTCCACCGGCAGCGGATGACGCAGGCCGATGACGCCAGCTTCGGCGGTGTGGAGGACGGCGGAACGAACGCCGGCGGCAGGCGCCTGGTGAGATTCCCCGACGAACCGGCCCCGATCGAATCCCGCGTCGTCGCCCGTGACTCGCTCTCCGCCGGTGTCCGCCTCGCGGGGCCCGCCATTGTCGAGCAGGACGACACCACCACCCTCATTCCTCCGGGCTGGACGGCGGTGGCCGGAAACGGCGGGATCCTGACCCTCACCCCGGACCTGCCGGCTTCCGTATCCGGGACGCGCAATTGACTCACAATAGATGAGTAGAATAGACTCATTCTTCATGAGTAAACGACTGCAAGTGCTGTTCGACGACGTGGAGTACCAAGAGATTCAGGCCTCCGCCCGTCGTTCCCGAATGACGGTAGCCGAGTGGGTCCGCCAAGCGTTGCGTCAGGCTCGAAATGACCGTCCGTCATCCGTGGAATCCAGGCTCGCTGCGGTGGCTGAGGCAGCGAGCCATGAGTTCCCCACCGCCGACATCGACGCCATGCTCCGTGAGATCGAGGCAGGGCATCGTCCCGGGTGATCTTCATCGACTCGAACGTGCCGATGTACCTCGTCGGCGCGCAACACCCCAACAAGACCCGCGCCGTCCAGCTCGTCGCCGAGCTCATACGAAACGGCGAACGGCTCGTTACGGATATCGAGGTCTACCAGGAGGTCCTGCATCGATACACCGCGATTCGAAGGACGGACGCCATCGACGCGGCGTTCCAGAGCCTCGACGCGATTGTCGACGAGGTATTTGCATTCGGGATGCCCGAGATCCGGGTCGCCCGGACGCTCATCGATTCGGTGGACGGCGTGTCGGCGCGTGACGCCCTCCACGTGGCCATCATGCGCAGCAACCGCGTCGATCGGATTCTGAGCTTCGATCGCGGGTTCGACGCCATTCCGGGCATCGAACGCGTGCAATGAACGCCAAGAGCAGTCAGGCGTCGGGGTAGCGCCAGGGCGGGTCGGGCTGCTCGGCCTCCTCGTCGATCGTCCAGTGGGGGATCGACATCCCGTCGCACACCTCGACGAAGACCATCCGTACCCGGGTCCCGATACCGACCCGCTCGATCATCTCCGGCGGGGCGAACGCACCGTCCGGAGTGACGAGGTTGCCGGCCACCCGGAGCGCCTCGTGCTCGGTCGGCTCCCCATTCTGGGTGTCGAGGTCCACGAGGAGGATGAGGTAGGGGACGAGGTCCCGAAACGCGGGCTGGATGGGGTGGTGCACCTCGGTGTAGGTGTGCACGGTCCCCTTCCCCTCCACGGACACCCACTCCGACTCGCGCTCGCTCGTCCACGGACAGGCGGTGGTCGGGGGGTAGCGGAGGAGGCCGCTCTTCAGCCCCCGCTGGAGGCGGAAGTCGCCCGCGTGGCAGTAGCGGAAGAACTCGCGGTTCTCCCCGTCCACGTCGTCGATGGTGAGGGTCATTCCGAGGTATTCGCCCCTTAGCGGCATCGCCCGCTCCTCCGTATCCGTCGCTTGCGTTTCGTGCCCGTGCCGGTATCCGTAGCCGTATCCGCTGCAGCCGTCGTCACCCCCGGGCGGCGTCCGTCACGCCGACCGGCGGCCGGCGGCGCCCGGCGCCCGTCGACGCGGCGCCACCCCGGTGCCTCAGCCCCTCTCGAGGACCATCGCGGACCCGAGGCCGGGGGTCCCCCAGCCGAGGTTCGCGCTGATCTCCGCGTCTCGCACCTGCCGGCAGCCCCCTTCGCCATGGTCGTGGGTGTGCTGCCGCGTCCCGTCCGGCCCCATCGGGCACGAGTCGTCGACCTCGCCCCGGAGCTGGCGGACGTTCTCGATGACCATGCTCATGCCGTGGGTGTACCCCTCGCAGAGGTGGCCGCCCGACGTGTTGTTGGGCCGGGCACCGCCGAGCTCGATGGTGCCGTTCGACACGTACTCCCCGCCCTCGCCCTTGTTGCAGAAGCCGTAGTCCTCGAGCTGGAGCATGGTGGTGAAGGTGAACGCGTCGTAGGAGCAGGTGATGTCGACCTCGGACGGCCCGAGCCCCGCGTTCCGCCACAGGATGTCCTTGGCGTAGTGGCCCGCGACGGTCGAGAGCGGCCCGTGCTGGTAGTAGCTGTCCGCGCGCGGTTTGCAGCAGCGTCCGACCACCCCGCGGAT
>JAJDXW010000366.1 GCA_022823045.1 Gammaproteobacteria bacterium | reverse complement strand
CGGCCGCTGCCGCGGCCGTTGGGAGGCCGCGCAGGCGAGCCGCGCGAGGCAGTCTGCGGGGGCCGGTCAAAACGGATTCCGGTAGCCCGGTACCGGCCGGATCCGTGAACGGTCGACCCCTCTGCCGATCCCGGTCAGGCCCTTGAGCTCGAGCTGCATCACGATCGAGTTCTCGTGGTCGGTGCCGCCGGCGGCAAGGTAGCGTTGCCCGACCACGCGCGCGCTCCAGCAGCACGTGTCGAACTCGAGCCCCGTGTAGAGCTCCGTCGTCGTGTCCTCCGCGAGCGCGTAGCTCGCGCTCCCGAGCACTCGGACGTTCGGTCCCAGGTCGTGATGCGCGGAAAGGGTCACGGCCTCCGTCGTGTCGCGCACCCACTCCTGGACCTCGCCCGAGGAGACCGTCTCCTGGGGGAACCGCCGATAGCCGACGTTGACGATCCGCTCGGGGGAGGGGTGGTAGCGGAAGTCGAGCGAGACGGCGCGGTGGCGCGATTCGCTGCCATCGTGCTCGACCGTGCCGCCGACCGTGAACGCGTCGTGGGGGTGGGCGCGGAGCGCCGCGATCCAGATGGAACGCGACGGATCGAGCGCTTCCGGGCTTTCGCCATCCCCGCACTGTGTCAGTACGTCCGGGGCAGGATCCGCGGTCGTGCAGAGCCGCACCCGGCGGTCACGGAAGTGGTGCATCGTTCCGAACCGGGCCGCGAAGATCTCGCGGCCGCCGCCGAGCAGGCGGCTGTCGAGGGCGAGGGTCACTCGGTCCGCGTCCCCGATCCGGTCCGTGCCGCTGAACCGGTTCTCGCGGAACATGTGGTCGTAACCGAAGCTGAATGTCCCGGCGTCGAAGAGCGGCAGCCGGTCCTGGTCCCGGTACGGCACGCGGAGGTAAAACAGGCGTGGCTCGAGGGTCTGGGTGAAGCGCCGCTCCCCGACCGTGACATCGTGGTCGAAGTAAAGACCCCCGTCGACGCTGAAGGACGGCACGGTGCGGGACAGGGAATCCGGGACGTCTCCCGCGACCTCGTCGAAGTCGTATCCGGTGAAGTGCAGGGTCGCCCTCGGGATCAGGTACCCGAACGAAGAGCGGACGGGAAGGTACACCGACGGGCGCACATCGAGCCGCGTGCCGGTCGCGACCATGTTGGTGTGATGGTCGAAGCGGGCCGCTTCGCCGTGAAAGTCGATGTTGGGGTTCAAGTTGCGCTCGCGAAGGCGCGATTCGAGGGCTATCCGCGGGGAGATCCGGTAGGGATCGAGGTGGTCCGGGGTGTTCTTGAGAACCTGGTGGTTCTCGACTCCGAGCTCGAAGCGCAGGCCCGGGATCTCGTACGCGACCTCGGCGAACTGGCGGAGGAAGTCCGTGTTGCCGACGGCGGTCCCGGTGTCCATGTCCCGCAGGTAATCGGTGTCGGATACACGGGCGTACTGCACCCGGGTCTCGAATCCGGGCGTCGACCCGTACCGGTGCCGGAACGAAACGAGCGACCGGGAGTCGCCGGTGACCCGGTCGTCGGGCACGGCTTCCGCCTCGATGGTTCCGGTGCCGCCCTCGGTGAGAAAGCGGAACTCGCCGCCCAGCACCTCGCCTCGCCGGCTCGTGAGCCGCGGCCGGAGGGTGGCGTCGTAGTTCGGCGCAAGGTTGAGGTAGTACGGAAGGGTGAGGCTCGAACCGGTGTTGTCCGACGATTCGAAAGTGGGGATGAGAAATCCCGACTTGCGGTCGCTGCCGATGGGAAACGTGATCCACGGCGTGTACAGGAGCGGAAAGCCGAAGAAGCTGAGCTGCGCGTTCCGCGCGATGCCGGTGCCGGACTCGCGATCGAGCTCGAGTGATTCCGCCTCCAGCCGCCACGCGTTCGAGCCGGGGTCGCAGGTGGTGAACGACCCGCCGGTGATGACCGTGCGCCGGGGATCGTTCTCGATCCGCTTCGCGTCCCCCCGACCGTGTGAGTCCGGGTGGTTGAACGTCGCGTCCTCGAGCACCAGTTCACCGGTCTCGAAGTTCGCCCTGAGCCGGTTGCCTTCGAGGAACACATCCCGTTCCCGGATCGCGACCCGCCCGTGCGCCTCCGCCCGATTGGCCTCCTGGTCGTACTCCATCCGGTCGGAGGTGATGGACCGCTCGGGGGTGCGCAGGGCGACGTTGCCCTCGACCACCGATACACCGTCGTCCCGAAGCGAGGCGGAGTCGCCCTCAATCGTGGAGGTCTCGAGATCCGTCGGCGGTGGCGGCGGGAGCGTGGACGGGGCGCACAGCGCCCATTCGCCCGCGCGTGACGCGTGAGGTGCGAGGAGGGCGAGCGCGCACGCGAGGGCGGCTGGCCAGCCGATTCGAATTCTTCGGATCAGAGCTGCGTCCATCCCGTCGTCGGGGTGGTGCATGACCTTAGCATCATTCGAAGTTTCCTTCCTCGTGCTAACCTTGACGCGATCGAGTTCCGGACGAGGCGGATGCCGGAAGCCCGTACCTTCATTCCCATCGAAATCGCGGTACTCACCGTCTCCGATACCCGCACGGACGAGACCGACACGTCCGGCCGGCTCCTCGTCTCGCGCCTGGAGACGGACGGCCATCGGCTCGCGGAAAAGGTGATCGTACCCGACGACGTGTATCGGATCCGAGCCTGCGTCTCGCGCTGGATCGCGGATCCGGGGGTGCGCGCGGTGGTCGCGACCGGGGGCACCGGCCTCACCGGCCGCGACGGCACCCCGGAGGCGATCCGTCCGCTGCTCGACAAGGAGATCGACGGGTTCGGAGAGCTGTTCCGATCGCTCTCGTACGAGGAGATCGGCACCTCGACGGTCAACTCGCGGGCCCTCGGGGGGGTGGCCAACGGCACCCTCGTGTTCTGCCTCCCGGGGTCGTCGGGAGCGTGCCGGACGGCCTGGGACCGGCTTCTGCGGGAGCAGCTCGACCATCGATTTCGCCCGTGCAACCTCATCGAGCTGCTGCCGCGGATGACGGAGCGCTAGGAATGGAGGAGGTGCGGATCCGGGTGCAGGCCGAGCCGTTCGACACCGGAAGGGAGATCGCGCGTCTCCACGAAGACGCCCTCGGGGTCGGGGCGGTGGCCTCCTTCCTCGGCGTGGTGCGGGACGAGAATGACGAACGGTCGGTCGGCTCGATGCTCCTCGAGCACTACCCGGGGATGACCGAGCGCGCGATCGAGGGCATCGTCCGGGACGCCCGTTCGCGCTGGCCGGTCTCGGCGGTGACCGTCGTCCACCGGATCGGGGCGCTCTCCCCGGGCGATCCCATCGTGCTCGTCGCCGCCGCGTCGTCCCACCGGGGCGATGCGTTCGCGGCGTGCGAGTTCATCATGGACTTTCTCAAGACGAAGGCGCCGTTCTGGAAGAAGGAGTCGACGCCGCACGGCGAGCGCTGGGTCGGGACCCGGGGCTCCGACCTCGCGGCGCTCGAGCGCTGGTAGCGGCCGGCCCTCCCCTGCGGCGAGCGGCGCCACACTTCGACCGGGAGGGGCTCCGATGAGTCGATACTTCACAGAAGAGAACTCCGCCGAAACCGTCATCTCCCGGCTCGAGAGCTGTCCGGATCCGCGCTTCCGGCAGGTCATGGAGTCGGCCGTCCGGCACCTCCATGCCTTCGTGAAGGAGGTCGAGCCTTCCATCGAGGAGTGGCGTCAGGCCATCGACTTCCTGACCGCCACCGGCCAGATGTGCGACGACCGGCGCCAGGAATGGATCCTGCTCTCCGACACGCTCGGCGTCTCCATGCTCCTCGAGACGATCAACCATCGCGCACGGGACGGCCGGACGGAGGCGACGGTCCTCGGTCCCTTCCATGTGGCGGGGGTCGGCGTGGAAGAGATGGGGTTCGACATCTGTCGCGACGGCAAGGGCGAGCCGTGCGTGGTCTCCGGCCGGGTGGCGGACGCCGGAGGCCGCCCGATCGAGGGCGCGGTGCTCGACGTGTGGCAGACGAACGGCGACGGCCGCTACGACGTGCAGCAGCCGGACGAACAGCCCGAGAACAACATGCGGGGCAAGTTCGTGACCGGGGCGGACGGTCGGTACTGGTTCCGCACCACGAAGCCGGTGTCCTATCCGGTGCCCACGGACGGCCCGGTGGGGCGGATGCTGGATGCCACCGGGCGCCACGCCCGGCGGCCCGCCCACATTCACTTCATCGTGACCGCGGAGGGCTTCGAGCCGGTGGTGACCCACATCTTCGTGCGCGGCGATCCGTGGATCGACTCCGACGCCGTCTTCGGGGTCAAGGAGTCGCTGATCGTCCCCTTCGAACTCGAGGAGGACGCCGGCCGGGCCCGTGAGGCCGGCGTGCACGCGCCGTTCTGGACCGCGGAGTTCGACTTCGCCCTGGTGGAGACATCCACCGGATAGCGCCTTCGTCCCGCCTCACTTCGTCCCACGTTCCGGACGAGGCCCGGAATCCGGGGTCCGGGATGCCCCGACGGCAATCCGCCGGAATGGGTCAGGCCGGGGTCGGCGGGCGTTGCGGGCGGGGCGGGGGCGGGGCGTCGAAGACGATGTTCGAGGCGCCGGTGTAGACGAGGAAGTGCCGGGCCTTGGCGCGCGCGATCATCGTGACCCCGGTGATCTCGGCGAGCTCGAGGCCCATGTGGGTGACTCCCGAGCGCGACAGCAGCACCGGGATCCCCATCTGGGTGACCTTCATCACGATCTCGGAGGTGAGCCGGCCGGTGGTGTAGAAGATCTTGTCGCCGCCGCCGATGTCGTCCAGCCACATCTGGCCCGCGATTGCGTCCGCCGCGTTGTGGCGCCCGACGTCCTCGACGAAGGACAGGATCCGGGTGCCCTGGCAGAGCGCGCAGCCGTGCACCGCTCCCGCCTGGCGGTAGATCTCGTTGTACGCGCCAATTTCCCGGAGGAGGTCGTAGATGAGGGACTGGCGCACCTCGACCCGGGGCACCTTCGAGTCGTAGACCATGTCGATCGTGCAACTGAATACCGTGCCCTGGCCGCAGCCGGTGGTCACCGTGCGCCGGGCGAGCTTCTCCTCGAGGTCGACGATGCCGGTACCGGCGAAGGTGCGCACGTGCACCGTCTCGAAATCCCAGTCGACCTCCACCGACTCGACGTCGGACAGTTGCTCGATGAGCCGCTGGTTGCGCAGGTACCCGAGGGCGAGCGCCTCGGGGTAGGTCCCGAGGGTCATCAGGGTGACGACCTCGCGGTCGTCCACCTTGAGGGTGAGGGGCGACTCGCCCGCGACATGGGCGGGGCGCTCGTTCCCGTACTCGTCGACGACCGTGATCTCGTGGGTGGGCGCGAGCCCCGCCTCGGTCATGCGCGGGCGCCACGGCGCGGTCGCCTCCGGGGGAGCGGGAGGCGCCGGCCCGGACCCGGGCCCGGCCCGAGGCGCGGCGGGAGGAGAGGCGCTCACGCGCCCGCTCCCGCGACGCCGGCGAACGGCTCGACGTCCACCTCGCTCCCCGGATCCACCCCCTCGCTCTCCAGAGGCAGCACGATGAAGCAGTTGGCTTCGTGCATCGAGCTCAGGATTCCGGAACCCTGACCGCCGGTGCTCCGCACCGCGAGGCGGCCGGTCTCGTCGTGTGCGAGCACTCCGCGCTGGAACTCCACCCGTCCCGGGCGCTTGCGCAGGCGCGAGGTGCACCGCACCCGGAACCGGACCGGCGCGGGGGCGGGCTCTCCCATCAACCGGCGAAGGGCCGGCTGGACGAATTGATAGAAGGTCACCATGACCGAGACCGGATTGCCGGGCAGCCCGAAGAAGAGCGCCCCGCCTACCTTGCCGAACGCAAGCGGGCGGCCGGGCTTCATCGCGATCTTCCAGAAGCCGACCTCGCCGGTGCGCTCCAGGGTCTCCTTCACGAAATCCGCTTCCCCGACCGAGACACCCCCCGAGGTGATGATCACGTCGGCCGCCGCCGCCGCCTCCCGGAACGCCCGCTCGACCTCCTCGCGCACGTCCCGGACCACCCCGAGGTCCAGGATCTCGGTGCCGATGGCGCGCAGCATGGCGAGGAGGGTGTAGCGGTTGCTGTCGTAGATGCAGCCCTCGGGGAGCGGCTCCCCGAGCGAGCGGAGCTCGTCGCCGGTCGAGAAGAAGGCGACCCGTACCCGTCGCCGGACGCTCGCCTCGACGGTGCCGAGGGACGCGAGCACTCCGAGCTCCGCCGGCCCGACCCGCTGTCCGGCATCGAGGACCACTGCTCCCTGCGGAATGTCCTCGCCCGCCTCGCGCACGTTGTCTCCCGTGCGGGGGCGCTCGTCGAAGCGGATGGTATCCCCGGGCCCGGCCTCGGCATTCTCCTGGATCACCACCGCGTCGGCGCCGGAGGGCATCACCGCCCCGGTCATGATGCGCACGCACTCCCCGGGGCCGACCGGGCCGGGGAAGGGCCGGCCGGCCCAGGAGGTCCCGAGCACCCGCAGCGCCGTCGGGCGGCCGTCCCCTGCGGCATCGACGGCGCGCACCGCGTAACCGTCCATGGCCGAGTTGTCGTGCGCCGGCACGTCGATGGGGGAGTGGATCGGTTCCGCGAGCACCCGGCCGAGGGTCTCCCGGATGGCGACCCGCTCGGTTCCCGAGACCGGGACGGCGAGGGCGTGGATGCGTTCGAGGGCATGCTCCACGAGGAGCGAGGACGGGTCGAAGTCGTCCATGCAGGACGGGTCCGGGATGGAGATGGGAGCGGCGGCGGGGTTCGGCATCGGGTACGGGCTCACGGGGTCCGGGTCAGGAAGCGTTCGACGATGAAGCGGGCCACGAGGTCGGGGCGGTCGAGGT
>JAJDXW010000347.1 GCA_022823045.1 Gammaproteobacteria bacterium | reverse complement strand
CCCGTGGGTCGAACGACTCGTGCGGGCGTTCGGGACTCCCAACAACGTCTACGGCACCGAGATCTGCAACTGGCACAAGGACCACGCCACCCGCTACACCTTCGGGGCCGGGATCGGCACCCCGGACCTCGAGCACGCGGGGTGCGTGCTCCTCTGGGGCCACAACCCGACCGGAGCGTGGCTCGCCCAGGGTCAGCGCGTGAACGAGGCGAAGGCGCGGGGTGCGCGGCTCGTGGTGGTCGACCCGCGCCGCGTGGGGGTTGCCGCGAAGGCGGACGAGTGGCTGCGCGTGCGCCCCGGCACCGATGGCGCGCTCGCCCTCGGAATCGCGGGGGTGATGATCGAGGAGGGGTGGTTCGACCGCGACTTCATGCGGGACTGGTCGAACGGCCCGTTCCTCGTGGTGGACGGGGGCACGGACGCCGCCGCGTCCAGACCGGGCCGCCTCCTCGCCGCGTCGGACCTCGCGCCGGGCGGCGACCCGGGTCAGCGCCCCCATCATCCGGTCGCGTTGCGCGCGGGTGACGGAGGGCCGGAGGCGGTCGATCCGGGGGCGGCGGCCGGACCCGGCCGGGAGTGGACCCTCGAAGGCACCTTCGAGGTCGTGACGACGGCGGGGGAGGCGGTGAGTTGCCGCACCGCGTTCTCGCGCTACCGCGACCTCTGCCGGGAGTTCCCGCCGGAACGGGTGGAGCAAATCACCGGGGTCCCCGCGCGCCAGGTGCGCGAGACGGCCCGTCTCCTCTGGGAAGCGCGCCCGGTCGCCTACTACGCGTGGTCCGGGGTCGGGCAGCACACCAACGCGACGCAGACGGATCGGGCGATCTCCCTCCTCTACGCGCTCACCGGAAGCCGCGGCCGGCGGGGCGGCAACGTCGAGTTCGCGGCAGTGCCGGCGAACGACGTCTCCGGCGCGGAGTTCCCCGCTCCCGAGGCGCCGACCCTCGGCATCGACGAGCGCCCCCTCGGGCCGCCCCGGAGCGGCTGGTGCACTTCCCGGGATTTCTACCGGGCGGTGATCGAGCACGAGCCCTACCCGATTCGAGGATTCGTCGACTTCGGGGTCAACCTGCTCATCTCGCACGCGGCGGCCGCGCGAGGCGTGGAGGCGCTGCGGCGCCTCGACTTCTATGTCCATGCCGACATCCACCTGAATCCGACCGCCGAGTTCGCGGACCTCGTGCTGCCGGTCAACACGGCGTGGGAGCGCGAGGCGCTTCGGGTCGGGTTCGAGATCAACCAGGAGGCGAACGCGCTCGTCCAGCTTCGGCCTCCCGTCGTCGAATCGCGGGGGGAGTCCCGGAGCGACGGCGAGATCGCGTTCGCGCTCGCGGAGCGCCTCGGGCTCGGAAACCGGTTCTGGGGCGGAGACATGGACGCCGGCTACCGGGAGTGGCTTGCCCCGTCCGGGATCTCGCTCGAGACCCTCCGGGTCCGCCCCGAGGGGGTGCGGTGGGGCGACCTCGCCACCCGCTACGAGCCGCACCGGGCACGGGGCGGGTTCGACACTCCGTCGCGCCGGGTCGAGGTCTGGTCCGAGACGTTCCGGCGGCACGGACAGGATCCGCTCCCCGGGTACGTGCCGCCGGCGGTGAGCGCGGCCCGCCGGCCGGACCTCGCGGCCCGCTATCCGCTGGTGCTGACGTCCGCCAAGCCGCACCTCTACTGCCACGGTCAGCATCGCAACCTGCCGAAGCTCCGCCGCCGCCTCCCCGACCCGCTCGTCGAGGTCCACCCCGACACCGCGCGGGCGCGCGGGATCGCGGACGGCGACTGGGTCGGCATCCGTACCCCGTCGGGGCGGGTCAAGGCCCGGGCGCGGCTCCGGGACACCCTCGCCCCCGATGTCGTCGCCGCCCAGCACGGCTGGTGGCAGCACTGCGAGGAGCTTGGCCTCCCCGGCTTTCCCGCGCATGGCGAGGGGAGCGCCAACGTCAACCTCGTTATCGACGACGCCGAGTCCGACCCCATCAGCGGCTCGGCTCCGCACCGCTCCTATCTCTGCGAGCTGGAGCCGCTTCCCGGCCCCTGAGCAGACTCGTTCGACGCGGGGAGACCCGTCTCCGGCTTTTCGCCATCCTCGTCCGGTCCGCTCACCTGAACGCGGCAGCGAGTCTTGAACGCCCGCTTTCCACCCGACCGCTCGTGGGCGGGGAGCCCGCGCTCCCGGGAGCGCGCCACGAGCCTTGGCGGTTCAAGCGAGACCTGCCGGGAGCGCGGGGGTCCTTTCCGCGCGAGATCGGGGCGGCGGGTCGTTGTAGAGTGGCCATGACCGTTTGGACGAGTGGAGCAACAGGAGGAACGGAACCATGCGGGAAGTTCGAATCGCGCTCATCGGCGGAGCCGGGTGGATGGGGAAGACCCACGCCCTCATCTACGCATCCGCTCCGGTCATCTTCGGCAACGAGCCGGCCCGCCCGATCCTCGAGATCGTGGCCGAGGCGACGGACGAGATCGCGCAGAAGGTGGCGGCCGACTACGGCGCCCGGCGCTGGACCTCGAACTGGCGCGAGGCGGTCGAGGATCCGAACGTCGACGTCGTCGACATCGTTACCCCGAACAGCATGCACCTGGAGATGGCGGTCGCGGCGGCGGCGGCCGGCAAGCACGTGTACTGCGAGAAGCCGCTCGGACTCAACGCGGACGAGACCCGCGAGATGGTTCGCGCGGTCGAGGACGCCGGCGTCCTCAGCCTCGTCGGGCACAACTTCCCGCACAACCCGATCCACGCCGTCGCGCGCGACATGATCCGCGCCGGCGAGCTGGGGGACATCGTTCACGCAAGGGTCAGCTTCAACTCCGACTTCCTCGCCGACGAGGCCGCGCCCTTCATCTGGCGGTGCGACCGGGCGGCGGCGGGGAGCGGCACCCTCGGCGACATCAACGTGCACCTCTTCAGCCTCACCGAGTACCTGGTGGGGCCCATCGCGGAGGTCTTCGGAAGGATGCAGACCGTCGTCAAGGAGCGCGACGTCGTGGAGGACGCTTCGTACGGGAGCGGCGGCGGCACGAGAACGGGCGAGCGGCGGACCGTCGACACCGACGACTCGGTGCACATGCTCGCGACGTTCGAGAACGGCTGCACCGGCATCTTCGACACGAGCCGGGTCGCCCACGGGCGGAAGATCGAGATCAGCTACGACATCGTGGGGCGGGCGGGCTCGATCCGATGGACCTACGACCGTCTGAACGAGCTCCAGGTCTTCTCCGCAAACGACCCGGTGGACCGGAGCGGCTTCAAGCGCATCGAGACCGGCCCGAGCCACCCCTACTACGGCGCCTTCTTCCCCATCGCCAACATCGGCATGGGGTACAACGAGATCAAGGCGATCGAGGTGCGGGAGCTGGTGCGGGCGGCCACCGGCGAGGCGGTCGAGCTGTGGCCCGACTTCTCGGTCGCCCACCGGATCCAGCGCTACTGCGACGCCACCATCCTCTCCGACGCCGAGCGGCGCTGGGTGGACGTGAGCGAGATCCCGGAGTGATGCCGGGTGGGGGCGCCGCCCGGCGCCGTTCGGTTCTCTTCGACGGATGAGAGGCGGAATCATGGAACCCGCGATTCTTCAGCTCGTGCTGGCGGCGGTGCTGCTCCTCGTTCACGTCGTCGCGATCATTGCTGCGACGCGGGCGAGCGTCGAGCGCGCGTGGGCGGTCGGCCCCCGCGACGAACC